>JANLQJ010000295.1:0-3709 GCA_031367715.1 Hyphomicrobiaceae bacterium
GCCCGGCGACCTGCTCACGGCGCTGGAAAAGCAAAGCAGCATCATCGACCTGCCGGAAGGCAGCCGCATCTACGGTCCGGGGCAGTCGCCCGAGGCGTACCTGTTGCTGCTGGAAGGCACGGTGCGCGTGCAGCAGGTTTCAAAGAGTGGGCGCGAAATCGTGCTCTACCGCGTGACGGATGGGGAAAGCTGCGCCCTGACCACAGCCTGCCTGATGGGTTATGAGGACTATCTGGCCGAAGCCATCGCCGAAACCGACGTCAAGGGCGTCGCCATCGCACGGGCGGCGTTCGACGATCTGATTGCGCGCTCGCCGGAGTTTCGGCGTTTCGTCTTCACTGCCTTCAGCACGCGCGTGACCAATCTGTTTCACATCATCGACGAGGTTGCGTTCTCGCGCATGGACATCCGGCTGGCGGCCAAGCTGGTTGAGCTGTCGCGCGGCGGCGAAGCGGTTGCCGCCACGCAGCAGCAGCTGGCCTCCGAGCTTGGCACGGCCCGCGAAGTGATCAGCCGCATGGTGTCGGAGTTCCAGCGCCGCGGCTGGGTCAGCCCGACCCGTGGCAGCATCGCGATCATGGACCGGCCGGCGCTGGAACGGCTCGCCAGCAGCTGACTACGCGAAACATCGCGGCTCTGTGACATTGTCACATACAGCGTTCGGGACAGCGCCTAGCGTCGCCTCCATCGATACCGGATGGAGACAGCCATGACCTTGAATGTCGGCAGCGTCGACCGCGTTCTGCGCGCGATCCTTGGCCTGGCCTTGATTGTCTTGGCATTTCTCGGCGGGCTGGCACCCTGGGGTTGGATGGCGCTGCTGGCGGCCGCCGCAGGCATGATCCTGGTCGGGACCGCCTTCATGAGCTGGTGCCCGATCTATGCCGCGCTTGGCCTCGGCACACGCAAAGCTTAGGGCGCTCTTGGACATGACCGAGTTTACCCCCATGCTATCGCTGGCCGGCGGCGCGATGATCGGTGCCGCCGCCGTGCTGCTGATGGCCTTTCACGGACGCATTGCCGGCATCAGCGGTATGCTCGTGCGCCTGTTGCCGCCCATTCTGGATGACGTCTTTGCGGTTCGGCTCGCCTTCGTCAGCGGCCTGCTGCTGTCTCCGCTCGCTTTTGGGTTCGCCTCCGGATCGCCGGTGCATCAGACTGTGAGCGCGAACCTTCCCGTCATGGCGGTCGCTGGTCTGCTCGTCGGTTTCGGCTCGGTTTTCGGTTCGGGCTGCACCAGCGGACACGGCGTCTGCGGCTTGGCGCTGCTTTCGGCCCGCTCGCTGACAGCCACCGGCATCTTCATGGCCGTTGCCATCGCGACCGTCTTTGTCGCGCGCCACGTGCTGGGAGCTTGATCCATGCGCCTTGCAACCAGCCTCGCCAGCGGCCTGCTTTTCGGCCTTGGCCTTATTGTCTCGGGCATGAGCGATCCAGCGAAAGTGTTGAATTTTCTCGATATTGCTGGCAACTTCGATCCCAGCCTTGCCATCGTCATGGGCGGTGCCGTGGCTGTGACGTTCGTGGGCTTCCGCTGGGTCTTCCTGAGGGGCCGGCCGGTGCACAGCCACCGCTTTCACCTGCCGACCAGCCGCAGCATCGATACGCCCCTGGCGGTGGGCGCGGCAGTGTTCGGTCTCGGCTGGGGACTTTCGGGCTTGTGTCCCGGCCCTGCGGTGACCGCACTCCCGCTGTTCGCGGGCGGCACGATCGTTTTTGTGCCTGCAATGCTCGTGGGAATGTGGCTGGCGCGCCGGCTGCAAACCGCCTGGGAACTGGCCGCGCGCATGGGAGTAGCAACATGACAACACCCATCATCACCGTCGATCTCGGCCTGCATCCCGAGGTGGCGGCTTTCTTCGACCAGGACACCAACACGATCAGCTATGTCGTGAAGGACCCGTATTCGACCGCCTGCGCCGTCATCGATTCGGTGATGGACATCGACTACGCAGCTGGCCGGATCATTTATCGCTCCGCCGATCTCATCATCGATCATATCCGCAACAACGGTCTGACACTGGAGTGGCTGATCGAAACCCATGCGCATGCCGATCATCTGTCGGCTGCGCCCTACATTCAGGGCAAGCTGGGCGGCAAGATTGGCATCGGCGAGCATATCACCCAAGTGCAGGACGTGTTCGGCAAGGTGTTCAACGAGGGCACCGAATTCCGCCGCGACGGCAGCCAGTTCGATCGTCTGTTTAAGGACGGCGACAGCTACCAGATCGGAGCCATGACCGCCCACGTCATGCACACGCCTGGCCATACGCCTGCCTGCACCACCCATGTGATCGGCAATGCGGCGTTTGTCGGCGACACGTTGTTCATGCCCGATGGCGGAACGGCGCGTGCCGATTTTCCAGGCGGCGATGCGCGCGAACTTTATCGGTCCATCAAGAGGGTGCTCGCCTTGCCGGCCGAGATGCGGCTGTTCATGTGCCACGACTACGGGCCGAACGGCCGCGACATCCGCTGGGAAACCACTGTTGCCGACGAACGGGCGCACAACATCCATGTCCGCGAGGGCGTGACCGAAGACCAGTTCGTGGCGCTGCGTGAAGCGCGCGACAAGACGCTCAGCATGCCACGGCTGATCGTGCCGTCGCTGCAGGTGAATATGCGCGCCGGCCATCTGCCCGAACCCGATGCCTGTGGGAAGCGATTCCTGAAGGTGCCGGTGAACGGCCTCTGAGTCCACATCATGACGTTAACGGAGTACTTGCCATGCAGGCCAAGCAATTGAGCCCGGATCTCTCGGTGTCGCCCGAGATCACCGCTGCCGATATTCCCGCCATCAAGGCGGCTGGCTTCAAATCCATCATCTGCAATCGCCCCGATGGTGAGGCTGCCGGCCAGCCACCGTTCAGCGCCATCGAAGCCAGCGCCAAGGCGGCAGGACTTGCGATCCGGCACCAGCCGGTCGTTCCGGGCCGGATTTCAGAGTCGGATGTGGCGGCCTTCAGCACGCTGATCCAGGAGCTGCCCAAGCCCATATTCGCCTTCTGCCGCAGTGGCTCGCGATCCTCGACGCTCTGGTCGAGGGCGGCGAAATAGTCATGCTGCAGGACGTCCTCGCCATCGGATCAGGCTCGCTGGTCGGCTTCGTGCTTGGCCTCATCGGCGGCGGTGGCTCGATCCTGGCCGTGCCGCTGCTGGTCTATGTGGTGGGCGTGAGTTCGCCGCATATCGCCATCGGCACCAGCGCGGTCGCCGTTGCCTTGAGCGCCCTGTCGAGCCTGGTAGGCCATGCGCGGGCCGGCAACGTGCGCTGGCCATGCGCCACCGCATTTGCGGTTGCTGGCGTCGTGGGCGCGGTACTCGGCTCAACCCTCGGCAAGCATGTGGATGGGCAGCATCTGCTGACATTGTTCGGTATCCTGATGATCGTCGTCGCGGTGACCATGCTGGTGCGGCGGTCGGGAGCGGGAGAGCACTTCGTGCCGCTGTCCAGAACATCCGCTCCCCGGCTCGCGCCACGCTTGCTGGCCTATGGCGCCGGGGTCGGCGCGGTGTCCGGATTTTTCGGCATCGGCGGCGGTTTCCTGGTCGTGCCCGGCTTGATTGTCTCGGCCGACCTGCCGCTGTTGTCCGCCGTCGGATCATCCTTGGTCTCT
This sequence comes from Hyphomicrobiaceae bacterium, assembly GCA_031367715.1. GTDB lineage: Bacteria > Pseudomonadota > Alphaproteobacteria > Rhizobiales > Hyphomicrobiaceae > JANYHF01. The sequence goes on from JANLQJ010000295.1 coordinate 3,618, forward strand.
GTCGTGGCCTTCGGCCTCACCACCGCGACCAACTACGCAGTTTCGGGCCTCATCGATTGGTGGCTGGTGCTCATGTTCGTCACCGGCGGCGT
>JANLQJ010000325.1:0-2763 GCA_031367715.1 Hyphomicrobiaceae bacterium
GGCCATGGAGGCACGTGGCCGCGAGAACCAGGAGAAGCGGCGCCAGGTCGAACTTGCGTTGGAACAGGCGCGTTACGAGGCCGCACGCGCCCGCCGGCAATATGACGCCGTCGATCCTGACAATCGGCTTGTGGCTGGCGAGCTGGAGCGGCGCTGGAACGAACGCCTGTTGGCGGCACACGCGATTGAGGACGAGCGGGACGCCTTGGCAGCTATGCCCGATGCCTCTCTCGGCCAAGAGGATCGCCAAAGATTGTTGGCGCTTGGTTCCGATCTCGAACGGGCCTGGAACAGCTCAGGCGCGACGCCGGCGACGCGCAAGCGCATCATTCGCACCTTGGTCAACGAGATCGTCGTCGGCGTCTCGGAACAGACGCTCGATCTCATTGTTCATTGGCATGGCGGCGACCACACGGCCCTGACGGTGAAGAAGAACCGAACCGGCCAGCACCGATGGAGTGCGGCTGCCGATGTCGTCGATCTCGTCCGCGTCTTGGCACGTCAGATGCCCGACAAGGCCATCGCCGCCGTCCTCAACCGCACCGGGACATCGACCGGCAAAGGCAATAATTGGACCCGTAGCCGCGTCTGTTCGCTGCGCAATCAACAAACCATCGAGCCATACCGCGAGGGCGAGCGCAGCGAACGCGGAGACGTCACGATGGATGAGGCCGCCATGGCGCTGAAGGTCAGTGCGTCCACGGTCCGCCGCCTCATCGAGGACGGCACGTTGCCGGCTCAGCAGCTCTGCAAAGGCGCACCCTGGATCATTCGATCGAGCGATCTTAATCGCGCCGAGGTCAACCAGGCAGCTGAGGTCCGCCGACTCCGGCGTCCGCCGTCTGGAAATCCGCAACAAAAAGAGCTGGAATTATAAGGAGATCGAGAGATGAGCAGTATGAATCGGACTCGGTCGGACCGATGACGATCAGATTCTGGCGCTGAGCAATCCAGTCGCCAAGCACCAGCTTGGCGAACAGGGCCTTGTCGAGGTCGCGCGGCGCTTTCATATCGACGTCCTCGACGACAGCTTCCTGCCGCAGGCCGGCGAACTTCAGTCCTCTGCTTTTTGGTTGTTCGCCTAACGATCATCCGCAGCTTCAGTGGAAGTAGCCCGAGCCACGGATGTTGCCGTGCCGGATTGGCGGTGTGTCCGGCGCGGGGTCTTTGGCAAAGGCCTTATCGAGCCCGTGCTTGAGGATGGAGGCGATCGAGCCGTAGCTGGTGGCGCCAATGGTGTTGCCGCGTTCGGACGCCGCTTCCAGCCGCGCGACGCCATAACTGCGCCCGAGCCCTATGATACCGAGGCACGAGCGAAAACCCTGTTCGGGATGCGGCTTGGCTTTCATGATGGCTTCGAACAGGGCCACCGTCGCCGGCCCGATCAGTGCGGCTTCGCCCATCATCTTGGCCGGCGTCCATTCGGCATACCGACGATGAGCACTCGGCATGTGCTCGGGTGTCGTCGAATGCCGGCTGCGCACGGCCGAGAACACATGGCTGGCAACCCGCTGGCCCTTATGGAAGATCTCGACTGTCGCGCCGGTGATGCGGGCGTCCACGATCTCGCGGATCAGCTTGGAGGGGACCGAGTAATAGTGGCCCGCGATCTCGATGTGATAATCGGGGGCGACGCGGGCCCGCTTCCAATCGGCGTAGCTGTAGGGCGTTTCTGGCAGGGCACTGAGCGCAGGACGATCCAACGTCTCCAGCAGTTCGGTGCGGCTGTTGCCGACCTTGCGCATGACCTTGGCGTTGATGGCCGCGACACACTCTCGGATTGCGACATTCAGCTCGGCCAGCGAGAAGAAGCGCTGATTACGGAGCTTTGCCAGCACGAAGCGCTCGACAATCTGCACCGCCACTTCGACCTTGGCCTTGTCGCGTGGGCGGACGATGCGCGTCGGTAGCACGACGCAACCATAGTGATCGGCAAGATCCTGGTACGTTCGATTGATGCCGGGCTCATAGCGGGAGGGCTTGGTCACGCCAGCCTTCAGATTGTCGGGTACCAGCGCCTTGGGCACGCCGCCGATGGCCGCCAGCGCATTGACATGCGCGCCGATCCAGTCGGGCAGCGTCTCGGTCCAACGCGCCTCGGCGTAAGTGAAGTTGGAGGCGCCGAGCGCGGCCACGAAGATGCGGGCGCGGTGCTCGACGCCGGTCGCCGGGTCCACCACGGCAATGGTGTCGCCGGCCCAATCGACGAACAGCTTCTCGCCCGCCACGTGGGTCTGACGCATGGTCGGCGACATGCAGGCCTTCCAGGCCCGGAAGCGTTCGCAGAAGGTGCTGTAGGCATGGCCTTGCGTCCGCCCGGAGCGGTACTCCTGCCACAGCAGCGACATGGTCACGCCGCGCCGCTTCATCTCGGCATGGACGTAGGACCAGTCCGGCTCGTCGCTCGCCTGCGCCTGCGCAGCCTCCGACGGCGGATACAGCCGACGCTCCAGCGCGCTGTCGTCGAGCCCCTCGGGCAGCGGCCAAGTGAGCCGGGCGATAGCGGCGCGCTGCACGTAATCGGTGACCGACGTGCGGCCGATCCCAGTCGCCTCGCTGACCTTGCGCCGGCTCATTCCCATGGCGTGCGTCAGCCGCAACACGTCGCGTATCTTCTTCATCGACACTCTCTCGGCTGGCATCGGTCATCCCCTCATTGCAAGGGTCACCGATCCGCTGATTCGACTGTCGACGGGGCCGCTGTTTACGCCGTCCTCACACGCTGTCCGCCATCACCATTTGCCTGTCCGCCTTGCGCCAGAA
>JANLQJ010000431.1:0-14877 GCA_031367715.1 Hyphomicrobiaceae bacterium
CCGCCCCGCTGCGCTGTGAGTCATTGCGTCGCATTACATGGGCACAATAAGGTCAGATCAACAATGCTGATCGCCGCCAAACCCATTGGTGCACAAGAGAAATCGCCCCCGCGGGCTACGCTGGAGTGCAGGAACTTCGGATTAGGCGGATCACTGAAGACTTGGCGCGATAGACGGTGATTTTGGATCATGGCCGGCATGCGGCTGGCGGGTCCAGGTCCCGCGACCGGAGGGCTCGCGCTCAACACTTCCGATTTCCTGCTCGTCAACGCCTAGCCCTACTCCCCCACCTTCACATCCACCCGTCCCGGCGCAAAGCGCTGCCATAACCGCTCGTGGAAGAAGTACAGCACGATCTTGGTGCCCACCTCGGTCAGCGAGATGGCGGCGGCGACTTTCATATGGCCGGTGAAAAGATAGGCCAGGATGAAGGTGTCGATGCTGCCGGTGACGCGCCAGGACACCGCTTTGGCGAAGCTGCGCCAGCGCGTTTCAGCCGGATTGGTGATCAGGCGCTTGATGACCGCACCTCCGATCGGAGCTACCACGGTGTCCGAAATCGGCTCCGATGCAGGCATTTGTGGGGCAGGGTCACGCGTCACCAGGCCGAGCGCGACCGTTGCCGAGGAATCGCGGTCGATCAGGATGAAGCCGCCGAGATCGCGGCTGTCGGCGTAACGCTCGCTAACCACGGGGGTGTCGGCAGTGAGGCCGAGGCTGGCAATGTCGTTGGTGTTCAGTATATGGCGCAGGAAGCGCCGGCCGGTACCGATGTCCAGCACGCTGAAATCGGCCGTGTCGAGCCGGACCGGCACGGTCTTGGCGCCGATTTTCATGAGCAGCGGGCGGCGCGCGTCGAACGCCTGGTTCGACATCCACAGCAGATCGGCGGTGAGGTGCGAGGTGGTTGCGGCGGTGCCGTCGTCGGCCACCAGGACATCGCCTCGCGAGACATCGATCTCGCGGTCGAGCACCAGCGTCGGGGCCAGGCCGGCGCTTGCTTCGGCAAGGTCGCCGTCGAAGGTGACGATCCGTGAAACGTGGGCAACCTGTCCTGACGGCAGCGCGCGGATGGCATCGCCGGGGCGCAACTTGCCGCTCACCAGCGAGCCTGAAAAGCCGCGGAAATCGGCGCCAGCGCGGTTCACCCATTGGACCACGAAGCGTGCCGAGAGCGGGCTTTGCGCGGCGGCGACATCGGCGGTTTCCAGCACGTCCAGTAGCGTCAGTCCTTGATACCAGGGCATGGTCGGCGCGCGGTCGCGCACGTTCTCGCCCAGCTTGGCCGAGATCGGGATGGCGACCAGCGAGGCAAAATTCTTGTCCGCGGCAAACTCGCGGAACGCCGCTTCGATCTCCTGGAAACGGCTCAGTGAATTGTCCACCAGATCCATCTTGTTGATGGCCAGCACGATATGGCGCACGCCAAGCATCGAGACGATCTGGGCGTGGCGGCGAGTCTGCGGCAGCACGCCTTTGCGCGCATCGATCAGGATGATAGCGAGGTCGGCGGTGGAGGCGCCGGTGGCCATATTGCGCGTATACTGTTCATGGCCGGGCGTATCGGCGACGATGAAGGCGCGCTTGGGGGTCGAGAAATAGCGATAGGCGACGTCGATGGTGATGCCCTGCTCGCGCTCGGCGGCCAGGCCATCGAGCAGCAGCGAATAATCGATCTCGCCGCCGGTGGCGCCGGATTTGGCGCTTTCCTTCTTCAGGGTCGCCAGCTGATCGTCGAGCAGCACCGAGCTATCGAACAGTAGCCGGCCGATCAGCGTCGACTTGCCGTCATCGACCGAGCCGCAAGTGATGAAGCGCAGCAGCGAGCGGTTTCCGGGCGCGACATGCGGCGCCAGCGTCGGCACGGCAAGCCGCTTGGCTGCAGTGGTCCCTGACAACGGCACGGTCGCTTCCTCCAGCTGAAGGCGTTTCAAAGCGACGGGCATCAGAAATATCCTTCCTGCTTCTTGCGCTCCATCGAGGCGGCACCGTCGTGATCGATCAGCCGGCCCTGGCGCTCGGAGGTGCGCGCGTTCTGCATCTCGGCAACGATCTCGGGCAGCGTGGCAGCATGGCTCTCGATGGCGCCGCTGAGCGGATAACACCCGAGTGTGCGGAATCGCACCACTTTGGTTTGCGGCCGCTCGTCGGGCAGCAGCGGCATGCGGTCGTCATCGAGCATCAGCAGCGTGCCGGAGCGCTCGATCACCGGGCGGGGGGCAGCAAAATACAGCGGCACCACCGGGATGTCCTCGGCCGCGATATAGGTCCAGACATCGGCTTCGGTCCAATTCGACAAGGGAAACACACGCAAAGATTGGCCGGGTTGCTTGCGGGTGTTGAACAGCCGCCACGGTTCTGGCCGCTGGTTCTTAGGGTCCCAGCGATGCTGCTCCGAGCGCACCGAGAACACGCGTTCCTTAGCCCGCGACTTCTCCTCGTCGCGCCGCGCGCCGCCAAAGGCGACGTCGAAATTGTAAAGATCGAGCGCTTGCTTCAGCGCCTCGGTCTTCATCACGTCGGTATAGATGCCCACGGTCGGACCGAACGGGACGACACCGCGGCGCAGGCCATCGCGGTTGGTGTAGGTGATCAGCTCCATACCGACCTCCCTGGCACGTTGATCGCGGAAGGAAATCATGTCGCGAAATTTCCAGGTGGTATCGACATGCAGCAGCGGAAAGGGCGGCTTGGAGGGATAGAAGGCCTTCAGCGCCAGATGCAGCAGCACGGCCGAATCCTTGCCGATGGAATAGAGCAGCACCGGCTTAGCCGCCTCGGCCGCCGCTTCGCGCAGGATATGAATGCTCTCGGCTTCGAGCGCGGCAAGATGGCCCAAGGTAGATTGGGAGGCGGTCATGGACTAGTCTCCGATGCGTCAGCGGGCTGGCTGGGTTGTTTCGGCCGGTTGTGCAAGCCGCATTCCTTGTGGGCGAATTCGGCGTTCTCCTGCTCCCACCACCAGCGGCCGGCGCGGATGTCCTCGCCGGGGTGGATGGCACGGGTGCAGGGCGCGCAGCCGATCGAGGAAAAGCCCTTCGCGTGCAAAGGGTTAACGACGATCGTGTGCTGCGCGATGTAAGCCTCCAGCTGGACAAGTGTCCAATCGGCGATCGGGTTGAGTTTCACGAGGTCAAGCGCAGTGTCGTGTTCGGCAAAGGCCACGGTCTTGCGGCTGGCGGCCTGCTCGCGGCGCAGGCCGGTGATCCAGCCAGTAACGCCTTGGAGGGCCCGGTTCAGCGGCCGCACCTTGCGCACATCGCAGCAGGCTTTGCGCGCTTCAATGGATTTGCGAAAGCCGAGGACGCCGTCGCGGTTGGTCAGTGCTTCGACGTCCTCGGCCTCGGGGGCTACCAGCCGGATCTTCAGGGGGAGGTACCTGTCCTCACTGGCAGCAAGAGTATCAAGTGTTTCGGGAAAGTGGCGGCCGGTATCGAGGGTAAAGACATCGATCTCGGCGCCCAATGACGCGATAGCGTGCAGCACGGCTTGGTCTTCGAGGCCGAGGCTGCTGGAAAAAGCAATGCGGCCTGAAAGGGCATCGCGGATCAGGATGATGCGGGCGGTGAGATCGCTGGTCGCGGCGAGCGCAGCGTCAAGGTCGGCAGCAATCGGGCTCAGGTTCTGCGGCTGGCTCACGGCGCGGCTCTCGGTTTGTGAAGACCATCAGCATCTCAGATGGCATTTAATATAGTAGAAATTTTTGCTTCTAGAAACAGAATTTTGCGAGTTGACAATGCGTATGTTCAATAATCGACGTTGTAAAGGAAAAATTGTTCCAATACGTCACTGTTCTGGCATGAACGCACCCTGCCCTGCCGCCATGCGCAATGACGGTGCGCGCAATGCACCACCCTACCGGTCATCCAGGAGGCATGTAGCGAACCGTGAGGCACGCTGCGTTGAGCGCCGGATTGTAGATGCTTGAGATTGCGCGATGAGACACGGTTGCCGGAAAGCTGCATCAGAATGCTGCTTCACCATTGGCCCGGGCCCCTCACCTCGCTACACTCCCGCCATGAGCACCCTCTTTGAAGCAGCCGGCCTTCCCGACGGCGCGCCGCGGCCGCTTGCGGACCGTTTACGGCCGCAAGAGCTGGCTGATGTCGTGGGGCAGGATCATCTCACTGGCCCCGACGGCGTCCTCACCCGCATGGTCGGCGCGAACCGGCTCACCAGCATCATCTTCTGGGGCCCACCCGGCACTGGCAAGACTACCGTCGCGCGGCTTCTGGCGGGGGAAACCAAACTTGATTTCGAGCAGCTGTCGGCGATCTTCTCGGGCGTCGCCGAACTCCGCAAGGCCTTCGACAAGGCCAAGGCGCGCCGTCAGATCGGCAAGGGCACGCTCTTGTTCATCGACGAGATCCACCGCTTCAACCGCTCTCAGCAGGACAGTTTCCTGCCGCATATGGAGGACGGCACCATCACGCTGGTGGGCGCGACCACCGAGAACCCGTCCTTCGAGCTGAACCCCGCCGTGCTGTCGCGCGCGCAGGTGCTGATCTTCAACCGGCTCGACGCGGCGGCGATGGAGAAGCTGCTGCAGCGGGCCGAGGCGCTGGAAAGCCGGCCGCTTGCGCTGGATACTGATGCGCGCGAGGCCCTCAAAGGCATGGCCGATGGCGATGGGCGCTCTATTCTGAACCTTGCCGAAGAGGTGTTCGCGACCGCCGGCAAAGGCGCCAAGCCGTTCACGCGAGACGCCCTGACAAGGCTGGTGCAGCGCCGCGCGCCGCTCTACGACAAGTCGCGCGACGGGCACTACAATCTCATCAGCGCCCTGCACAAATCGGTGCGCGGGTCCGATCCCGACGCCGCGTTGTATTGGCTGGCCCGCATGCTGGCTGGCGGCGAAAGCCCGCTGTTCCTGTGCCGCCGGCTGGTGCGCATGGCGGTGGAGGACATCGGCCTGGCCGACCCGCAGGCGCTGGTGCAATGCCTGGCGGCCAAGGACACCTACGATTTCCTGGGCTCGCCGGAGGGCGACCTGGCGCTGGCGCAGGCCTGCCTGTATCTGGCGACCGCCCCAAAGTCGAATGCGGTGTACAAGGCCTACAAGGGTTCTATGCGGACGGCCAAGGAACACGGCTCGCTGTCGCCGCCCAAGATCATTTTGAACGCACCGACGCGGCTGATGAAGGACGAGGGCTATGGCGCCGGCTACGAGTACGACCACGACGCACCGGAAGCGTTTTCGGGCCAGAACTACTTTCCCGACGAGCTGCCGCGTGAGCAGTTCTACGACCCACCCGATCGGGGTTTCGAGCGCGAGATCAGAAAGCGATTGGACTATTGGTCTGGCTTGCGGGCCAAGCGCGGCTAAGGCGCTGCGCTACTCGGCGTCCACATCGACATGCCACCACTTGGGCCGCCCACTCCGGAACGAATCCGACGCCGGCCTCAGCTCTCTGCGGATCGGCGTATCGAACGCTCCGAGCAGCAACGCGATGACGGGGGCATCGTCGATGGCGCCGAGCGAACTGCCGCATACCGGGCAAAATGCGCGGGCCGAATAGTCCGACGACCGATAGGTGGCCGGTGCTCCGCCGGGGCCCATCCAGGTCACGGCCTGCTTTGGAAACTCCACCCAGGCAGCGGTCAGCGCTCCGGTATGGCGCTGGCACCATTTGCAGGAACAGGTGTGGGGATTGGCAGCCGGCCCTGTAGCTTGGAACCTGATGGCGCCACACAGGCAGCCGCCGCGATAGGTCGCCGTCTTGCCCATGCGCAACGCCCCCACCCCCGCCTATGCAATGATATCGGGATGCAGCCTGGCTTCCAGCACCTTCATCTCGTCCTTGAGCTTCAGCTTCTGCTTCTTCAGCCGGCGCAGCGCCAGTTGGTCGGGCGTACCGTCGCGTTCGATTGTGGCGATGGCGTCGTCGAGATGGCGATGCTCAAGCCGAAGCTGGCTCAGCTTGTCGCGAATCTGACGGTCTTCGAAGGTGGACATAGCCGAGGGCGCTCAAGAATCAGCGTTAATCAACACTATCCCAACACCAACGGCATCCGACAAGCCATCGTGACGACGCGGAGAGGCGCTTGCGCGTGATGCACAATTGCCCAATCCCCATCAAACCGCCCGTTGAGCGGCCCATGTTCGAAGGAAATTTGGCAATCGCACCCGAAACTTAGTATACTTCACATTGAGTCGCGGCGCCCCTCGTTGCCTTTAGTCGGGAACGCAGTCGCTTCTGGATGGACATTGAGGGCGCAAGCGATGCGATCGTTAGGTCTTGCTCTGCTGCTGGTCGTGCTGACTTCAGCCAGCGCCTGGGCCGATGACTTTGCGCTCTGTGCGCAAGGCGATGAACCTAAGCTGAAACTTGCCGGCTGCAGCCGACTGATCGCGCGCGATCCGCAGTTGGCTACTGCCTATGTCGGCCGTGCCCTGGCGCAGGCCGCCCTGGGCGAGGCGGACAAGGCGATTGACGACTATTCGCGGGCCCTTGTCCTCGATCCGAGACTGACAGTCGCCCACTACAATCGCGGCCTCACGTTCCTCAGCATCGATCAACCGGCACTTGCAGCCTCCGATTTCGATATCGCCATCGCCAGCGATGCCAACGATGCCACGGCGTTTAATGGCCGTGCCATGGCTTATGCCTCCTTGGGTCGCTTCGATCTGGCCGAGGCAGATTTCGCCCGCGCCATCGAGATCGACCCCGGTTATGTGCGGGCCTATCTCAGCCGTGCCAGCCTGTCGCTGTCGCTGGCGCGCTTCGACGCGGCTTTGGTCGATTTCGACCAGGTGCTTCAGCTCAATCCCGGTGATGCCGACGCGCTGCTCGGCCGCACCTACGCGTTGCAGCGGACCATGCCGCCAAAGTTCGAGGCCGTGGGCAGCACGACGCCGATGCTGCAGCCAAGCCAGACCATCCAGATCAAGCTGTCAAGCAAGGTCCAGAAGCCAGCGTCGATGGCATTTGCAAAACCGAAGAAATCCAACGGCGCGAAGGCGGCCGGAGTACCGCCAAAAGCAGCCAAGGCTGCACCGATGGTATCCAGCGACGTGATGGATTTTAATTGGAGCGAGCGGATTTGTAGCTCTGACAACGGCGATCCGTGTCTTGTGCTCAGTCGATAAGGAGAGAGACTTGGAAGCGACTGACCGGGCCCATTAATCCCTAGTGCCTCGTCTCACCCTTATTTGACCAGTATTTGAACGTCTCTGTGCCGGACTTGTTAGGCTCCCTCGGCTATGAGTGCTGGCGGACTGACCCAGCAGGAGACCGAGCCGATGGCGGAAATGCAGATCTATTTTGGCGTGCTGCTGGCGGGACTCGTGAGTTTCCTCAGTCCTTGCGTGCTGCCATTGGTGCCTCCGTATCTAGGCTTTCTGGGTGGCACGTCGATCGAGATGATGGCGGGTGGGCAGACCGGCTTTGATGCTCGCGCACGCGGGCGGCTGTTGCTGGCCTCGGTCGCATTCGTGCTCGGTTTTACCACCGTGTTCGTTGCGCTGGGCGCCAGTGCTTCGCTGCTCGGCCAGTTGCTGGTGCAGTGGCGTGGCATTCTGGGCATCGCGGCCGGCGCCGTAATCGTCCTGTTCGGGCTGCATTTCCTTGGACTGCTGCGCATCCCGCTGCTCTATCGCGAGGCGCGCTATCACAGTCAGACCCGGCCAGCGTCCTTGCTTGGAGCTTATGTGGTTGGCTTGGCCTTTGCTTTTGGCTGGACTCCTTGCATCGGGCCGATCCTGTCGGCGGTGATCACGGTCGCGGGCAGCAGCGCGAGCCTGTCGCGCGGCATCGCCCTGCTGTTTACCTATTCGCTTGGCCTGGGTATTCCATTTCTACTGGCCGCGCTCGCCATCGGCCCGTTTCTCGGCTTCATGCAGCGCTTCAAGCGGCATCTGGGCACGGTCGAGAAAGTGATGGGCGGCGCGCTGGTGCTGACCGGTGTGCTTATGCTGACCGGTTCGCTGAACTGGTTCGGCACTTGGCTACTGGAGACCTATCCCAGCATCGCCAATGTTGAGACCTGGGTGGTGCCGGAGAGTCTGCGCGGACAGATCCTGCATCAGGGGCAGGGCAGCTGACGTGGGTCCAACCTGTGGCCATACTGCAACGGCTTGGAAACCATCGGTTTGCGGGCTGTTGCATGATCAACGGAATTGAGCTACCCAATTGAGTTATCAGGGCGGACAACGTTGTCATAGGCTCCCTGAGCAGGTTTTTGGGGGGGACTGGGAGCGCTTGGGGGAGTGCTCTTGTTTCGCTGAGGGGGCCGGTCGGGCGAAATGCCGGGCCGGCCCTTTTCATGCCTACCCAGGGACAGCCGCGCATCATTGCTTGGCAGACCAGTATCCATGGGGCACAATTCTTCCTTGATCAGCCGCAGCAATTACCCATTGTCATGAAATTGTTGCGAGACTCGCTTCTGGTCGCGGCAGGAGCCGGAAGGGAGATGGTTGCGATGCTGGAGAACGACGACGCCGACGTGCGCCGCTTTCGGGCGTTGTTCATTTCCGATGTCCATCTCGGCACCAAGGCCTGCCAGGCCGAATTGCTGCTGGAATTCTTGCGCCTGCACGATGCCGATACCATCTACCTGGTCGGTGATATCGTCGATTTCTGGCGCATCCGGCGCTCGGCACACTGGCCGCAGGCGCATAACGACGTGCTGTCCAAGCTGCTGCGCAAGGTGCGCCAGGGCTCGCGCATCGTGTATCTGCCCGGTAACCACGATGAAGCCCTGCGCAGTTATTGCGGTGCCCGTTTCGGTGGCATCGAGATCATCGACAGCATCATCCATACCACCGCCGACGGCAAGAAGGCGCTGGTGGTGCATGGCGACCAGTTCGACGTCGTGGTGCACTACGCCAAATGGCTGGCGGTGCTGGGCGACAAGGCCTATACGGCGGCGCTGTGGGCCAATACGCGGCTCAATTTTGCCCGCCGCAAGGCAGGCCTGAGCTACTGGTCGCTGTCGGCCTTCCTCAAGCACAAGGTCAAGCAGGCGGTAAATTTCATCAGCGCGTTTGAAGGCGCGCTGGCCGGCGAGGCAAAGCGACAGGGCGCTGAAATCGTCATCTGCGGCCATATTCATCACGTCGCCATGCGGCGCATGGGCGAAGTCATGTACATCAACACCGGCGATTGGGTGGAAAGCGGTACGGCGGTTGGCGAGAACGCCGATGGCAGCTTCGAGATCATCCATTGGATGCGCGATCGCGAAAAGCTGCTCGTGCCCAAGAAAAACATCGTCTCGTTCGGAATGGCTGCGTGACCGCAATCTCCGGCATGTCGCAAGCGCTGCCCGCGACAGCCGCTCAGTGCCGGATCACTGCCATGCGCGTGCTGGTTGCCACCGATGCCTGGCGGCCCCAGATCAACGGCGTGGTGCGCACCTATGAGCGGCTGTTCGAGGAAGTCGCCAGGCAAGGCGCCGAGATGGCGTTCCTGACCCCCTCGCCGTTTGCCACTCTGCCGCTGCCAAGTTACCCGGAGATCCGGCTGGCTATGGTCAGCGAGGGCAGTGTTGAAGATTTCTACCGGCGCATCCGGCCCGACTTCATTCATATTGCCACTGAGGGGCCGATTGGTTTTCGCACCCGCAGCTGGTGTCTGCGACAAGGCCATCCGTTCACCACCAGCTATCACACGCGCTTTCCCGATTACATTTCGGCGCGGCTGCCGGTGCCGCAATCGTGGGGCTATGCGGCACAGCGGTGGTTCCACAATTCAGGCGCAGGCACGATGGTGGCGACGCCCTCGATGGCGGCGTTCCTGGAGCAGCGCGGTTTCCGGCGGCTGCTGCCCTGGTCCCGCGGTGTCGATACCGAGATGTTCCAACCGCGTGGTCCCCATGGCAGCAGCGCCGGTCCGGTGTTCCTCTATGTCGGCCGGGTGGCGGTGGAAAAAGGCATCGAGACCTTTCTCGATCTCGACCTGCCAGGCTCGAAGGTGGTGGTCGGCGATGGGCCGCTGCTGGATCAGTTGCGGCGCCGCTATCCCAAGGTGCGCTTCACCGGCCCGAAATTCGATGCCGAACTGGCCGCAGAATACGCTGCCGCCGATGTTTTCGTGTTTCCCAGCCGCACCGATACCTTTGGCATCGTGCTGCTGGAGGCGATGGCGTCGGGCGTGCCGGTCGCAGCCTTCCCGGTCACCGGCCCGATTGATGTGGTGCACCATGGCGAAACAGGCATCCTTGGCGAAGATTTGCGCGCCGCGGCATTGGCCGCGCTCAAGCTCGATCGCGCGCAAGTCCGGCGCCACGCCATGAGCTTCAGCTGGACGGCCTGCGCGAAAATGTTCCTCGACAATGTGGTTGCCGCCAGTCGCGATGCGGGGCATGCGCCGATGGGACGGCGGACACTTTCTTCTCCCCGATTTGACGAGGAGACGGACGGTAAACCGGGGACAGAATACTAATTTCCGACTTATGTTGGTTTGGCAAATCGGGGACAGTAGAGTCGATCTACCCCTGCCGCAGCAACCTCTCCAGTGCGGCCCCCAACGTCCGCTTCAGCTCCTCCTTGGCCGGCTCGCTGGCCGCCAGGATCTCGCGTGCCTTGAGAAAATCCATCGCCGCGAATTGGTTCACGGCCGGGCGGATCAGCACGTCGGGGCCGCCCTGTTTCAGTTTCTCCTTGACGATTGAAGCCAAGGTAATCTGTGCGCCGCCGATCGTCACTTCGAACGAACTTGGCAGCTTGCCCGGCGTGCGTTTTCGATCCGTTCCCGTCACATCGATCGCTACGGTAATGTCTGCGCGCTCGCGTAAAATGTCGAACGGCGTCGGGTTGACGAAGCCGCCATCGATCAGGATGCGCCCTTCATGCTCGACCGGCGTCATCAGGGCGGGCAGCGCGGAACTGGCGGCAATCGCCGGAATCAGCTCGCCGTGCTCGAACAGCACTTGTTCCTGCGCATAAAAGTCCGTGGCCACCGTGATGAAGGGGATCTTCAGCTTTTCGAAGGTTAGCGGCAGTGTCTCGGGCATCAGGATTTCCACCAGCGCCTCGGCGCTGAAGATGGCCGGCGTGAACGGGTTCCACAACGTGCCGAGCGCGCCCGGCCAGCGCGTGGCGATGCGGCGCAGCAGCTCGGTGCGGTTGGAAAACAGCTTCAGCGCGAACTTGCGCATCTCCAGGCCTGTCATGCCCGCCGCGTAGTTAGCCCCGACTATGGCGCCGATCGAGGTGCCTGCGATGATCGACGGTTTCAAGCCGAGCTCGTCGATCGCCTCCAGCATGGCGATGTGGGCGAGGCCCTTGGCCGCACCACCGCCGAGCGCCAGGCCGATGCGCGGGTCGGGGTCGGGTTTGCGGAGCGGTGCCAGGGCGGATCGTGTGGCAGGCAGTTTGGGGGTGCGGGGCATGGCGACTTTCAAGGTTGGGTTAGCGCGGCAGCCGCGCCGTTTCATGTCGCTGCCAGATCCGCGCGAAACCCCACGCTGCAGGTGCGGCCAATGTTGGGTTACGCGCGCTCGAGGCTGCTGGTCAAACGTTAAGCCTTCGCCGCGCTGATCCAAATTACGGTCTCGTCCCTAGTCCCTCGCCTTTCGCCCGACCCCGATCCTTACGGCATGGACCGAATCAGGTAGACTGATTCGGGGATGCGCGTGCCCGATTGCACGCCCTTTGGGATATCGGCTGATGCAACTCGATTTGCCTCGTTTCGCCCGTCCGGACGGCAGGCCGTTCAAGATTGCCGTGCGCGGCGATTGCTGTTCCAGGCGCGCGATAACGCTCAATCCGGAGATCTTCCCACATGGCGTGGACTACGTCATCAATGAGAAGTCTCCTACACCTTTGTTCGTCGATGGCATGAACGCGGTCACGGCGCCCGAGCAGATCGGTGAGACCATCTGTGACACCAAGGCCATGTCCTCCTCGCTACGCCGATTCTTTCTGGGGCAATTCAACCGCTCCATCCTGGAACTAGACAACATTGACCTTATGGTCATGGATTCTTATGCCGATATGCATTTCGGTTTGTGGCGGCACCGGCAACAGAACTATCGCCTGTGGACGCATCCGAAATTCCTGCTCGATGCAAAATCATTCAAGTCGGAGTTTGAGGATTGCGGCAAGCTCTCGCTTGATGCGGCGATAGAGGCAAGTTGCCAACTGATCGATCACATGCGCAAGGCCAACCCCGGCGTTCCGGTGATGTTTCTCAATCAGCCGGTCGAGTATTATCCGAACCTGGCTGCCAGATTGCAGTTCTACCAACTGGGCGAGCAGATTGCAGCGCGCCGGCCACATGTTTACTTTGCCGATCCGCTGGCCAAGTCTGCGTTGGTACCGGATGATATGGACTCATGTGGACCCGGCAACACGTTGCATTTCGATGCGGCGACCTATCTGAAGATGATGACCGACGCTTGGGGCAAGGGGCTCAAGAACCATTTCGACGGCAATGCTGTGCGCTTGCCCTTGCCGCGCCCGACCGAGGCGACCGTTCAGTCCGCGCCCGAAAAACCGGTCAAACCGCCAAGAGCCAGGTACAGTCCGTCTAATGCGGAACTACCCGTTGCGCACATCAACTATGGCGGCGAAGATGCTACTTGTGGACCGCGCTGCGATCTGGCGATCGAAAATGCCGGACGAACTTTTGCATTGTACTTCACCCAGCCTGATCTTCTCGGCAAGGCGGCAACGCTTCGTTTCACGCCAATGCTGATACCTGTCGCCGCCATTGGCGACTTCGACGCCTGGGAAGCCGACATCAAGAAGATCCAGCGCGGCGCTCGTTTGCGGTTGAAGCGACGTGCCGTCGCGCAAGGCTACTATATGAAGCCGTTTGCCTGGAAGATGTTCACGCCAGACATCCACGCCATCAATCATTCCATGCCAGAGCGGTCTGGAGGGGCCATGCGGGCAAGTTATCTGCAGTCGATCGAAGAACTCGGTGGCGCACCTGAGAAAGCCCTGGCAGTGACAGCGCCTGTCTGCAACAAGCATTACAATTATTGTTTTGGTGTTTTTCAAGCTGCCGAGGGGCATCTCCAGGGTAAGGTTTTGGTCAATGAGCGGTTGGTCGCCTATCTCACGGTGGTTAGAACCGGCGATATCATTCTGTACGCCAGGATCATGGGGCATGGCGACCATTTGAGCCAGGGCATCATGGTCCTGCTGCACCACGAGTTTGTGCGTTGGGTTTCAAACCCGGACAACAAACTTTCCGAGGGCCTGAGATACATCATGTATGGTGGCGCCGAAAACGGCGGCGAAGGCTTGCTGCAATACAAGAGCCAGTCGGGTTTCAAGCCGCACTGTGTCACCGCGCTAACGGGACGGCCCAAGCTGCGGCATGAACAACCCGCCGAGCAGTTGAAGGCGATCCACGCCAAGCTGGCCGGGACGCCGCACGCCTGGCTGACCCGGCCGGTCTCGTTGCTGATGAAAAAGTTCAAGAGCCGGCAAGCTGGCTAGCCGCGCAGTCCAGATACCGCGCAGCAAAAGAATTGACCTAGTCTGCGGGTCGGAACAGAGACGGGCGTTCAGCCGCAATCGCCTTCTCCCAGTGGGAGAAGGAAACACTCGGCGCAACCGTCTTCCATAACACAAGAACAGGTCAATACTTTTGCACTGCGGTATGACGCCGGCGGGCGGTGCGGCTTCATGTGCCAAGGCTTACTCGATGCCCACTTAACAAATGAAAAAGCCGCCCAGACGATCCATCTGGGCGGCTTGAAGTTGGTGAGAGAGAGCGATCTGAAGCCTCAGAGGATAAGATTGTCCAGCGTGACTTGGTGCACGTTGTCGAGCACCAGGAACTCGTGACCGCCAACACTGATGTGCGTGCCGTCTTTGGCGTCGGTGACAGAGAACGCTGCCTTGGCCATGTGCGACAGGTTCAGCCGGTCTTCACCGTTTTTGAAGTCGGTGATGTGGTCGACCGAGCCGTCGGCAATGTCCTTCTTGGTGAAGACAAAGACATCCTTGCCCGCACCACCGGTCATAGTGTCCGCTCCCGTGTAGCCACGGATGATGTCGTCGCCGAATCCGCCGTCGATGACATTGGCCCGCTTGTCGCCAATCAGCGTATCGCCGAACTTCGAGCCGATGACGTTTTCGACGCCCTTGATGGTCTGATGCCCATAGCCGTTGCCGGTGTGAACATGCAGATCGACTTTCACGGCGCTGGTGGCGGACGCGTAGCTGATGGTGTCGGTGCCCGAACCGCCATCGATCTTGTCGTTGCCGATATTGGCGATGATCAGGTCCCTGCCCGAGCCACCAAACAGCTGGTTGTTGCCAACACCGCCGTCGAGGGTGTCGTTGCCAGAGTCACCGTAAATGACGTCGTTGCCGAGACCGCCGAACAGTGAGTCGTTGCCGTCACCTTGTCCGGCAGCGCCTACATGGGACCAAGCCTTCGAGTTGGTTGCGCCGATATCGAGCGTCACCGTGATGGTGTGACCGCCGGCGACGATGACCGGGGGCTTCACGTCAGGCAGCGGATCGACCGGCATTGGCAGGACGACCGGGTCGAGTTCGACCGGCACCACCACCGGCGGAGCCAGGGGAAGGGGTGGATCGATGACCGGGGCCGGCGGCAGCTCGACCGGAACCGGCGGCAGCTC
Organism: Hyphomicrobiaceae bacterium; assembly: GCA_031367715.1. Taxonomy (GTDB): domain Bacteria; phylum Pseudomonadota; class Alphaproteobacteria; order Rhizobiales; family Hyphomicrobiaceae; genus JANYHF01. The sequence continues at coordinate 14,545 of JANLQJ010000431.1, forward strand.
GACCGGAGCGGGCGGCAGCTCGACCGGAACCGGCGGCAACTCGATCGGCGCGGGCGGCAGCTCGACCGGAGCGGGCGGCAACTCGACCGGAGCAGGCGGCAGCTCGACCGGAGCCGGCGGCAGCTCGACCGGAACCGGCGGCAGCTCGACCGGAACCGGCGGCAGCTCGACCGGAACCGGCGGCAACTCGATCGGCGCCGGCGGCAGCTCGACCGGAACCGGCGGCAACTCGAACGGCGCGGGCGGCACCTCGACCGGTACCGGAGGCACCACGATCTGAGCGGGCGGCAGCTCGAACGGAAACGGATGCACCGCGGTCGGGGCGGGCGGCGG
>JANLQJ010000434.1:0-2360 GCA_031367715.1 Hyphomicrobiaceae bacterium
AGGTCTTGCCCGAACCGGTGGCGCCGATGATGGCCATGTGGCGGCGGCGTCGATCCGCCGCGAGGTTGATCGACTGGTCCGGAAACCCGATGATGGTGTGAGGGTCCATAAGCAGAGCCCGACCCCGAGGCGCGTCTCACAAAGTCATGGATGAACTTGGAGACAGGCGGTGCAGAGGCAGGGCTGGTCATGGATGCCGGACCCTTCAAGGAGCACGGCATCCCCAGCGTATTTTATCGCACCCTCAAGGCCTCGCTTGCACGATACCATGTAGTGTCGTCGGCTATGTGCGGAGTACTCCAGATCATGCATATCGACATGAATTGGCGTTGCTCATCCGCCGCCGGGCTGCTGCAGTTGCCGAATGTCGGCAAGCAGCTGGTTCTCGCGCTGCGACATCTTTGTCCTGCGCGTGCGCAATAGATGGCGCCCGCCGCGCGATGACCGATTGCGTGCGTTGGCGGGCGGCATCGACCGCACCCTCACTCGTCCCGTTTCGAGGCTTCACGCTGCCCCTGTGGCTTCTCCTCAACGCCCACCCCCCAAGCGACCGCAGGGAGCGCAGCCCGCCCCAGAAACAAGGAGCGCCTCTTTGCGCGACTATGTTTCGTCGGCGGGTTTGTCGGAGGCCCGCAGCGCAGCGGAGCCCGAAGGGGAGCCGCGAGGACTTTCGGACGCGGGTGTGCCCGCCTGTTCGTTAGCCCCACTGGACTAACGCGACAGGCCCGCGTTCGAAAGCCCGCAGCGCTCGGCCGTCCGGCGTGCCGGCCGACCTCGTGCCGCAGCCGAGTTCGCCCACCCAGCGATTCCACGCCATCGGCATGCAGAAAATGTTCGCGGACGCCGCACTGTCGATGCGGGCGAACGAGCGCCAGCGCCGCTAATAGAGCCACTTAGCGCGATAGCGATTAGTGGGTCTTAGCGGTGCGGCGCGAGGTCGGGCGGAACGCCCGACAAAGGGGGTGGGCGTATTTGTCTTGTATTTCAAGGAGAAGCGCCCCGGCAGCGTGTACCCTAAACCCTACACTCCGGCCGTAGGGGGTACTGTAGGCCTTTCTATAGGATGCGTTCGAAAAGCCCGCGCGACTTCGGACGTGTACTAAAGAAAGCCTGCGTTGCCTTGGGTAATCTGGGCCAAGAGAGCCGCATCTGACTGAACCGGGAGACGCCACGCAATGGACTGAGTTGAGCCGGAAAAGTGCCGTCGAATGAGAGTTCTGGCGTGATTGAGTCCGTTCTAAACGACGTCACAGTGTCGCAAAAGTAATCTTGTGCGACACAGCCAAAAGGGCTCAACTGAGCCAAATTTTCGGCACCTGCCATTTCATGGCATCAGCCCTTGCTGAAAGGCGCCATAACTGACTCGCCTTCTGCTCCGGGCCCGCATTTCTGATCTTTTTTTTAATGGCCTCCCATACTGGGTATTTTTATCATGGGTATTATTCATTCTGAGTATTCTTATATAGAGTGAGCGGCAAGCGTTGCCGTTGCTGACCGGCAGTCCTTGCCGGTCCAGACCGGCAAAATTTGCCGGTCAGGCCCGGCGACCTCCGGCGGCAGGGCGCTTCTTGATGGTCAGATGCAGTCGGTAGAGGTTGGTTTTGCCAAGGCCTCGCTGCGCTACTTCAAGAAAGCCGCCGTCTTCCAGTTCCTTGAGATAGGTGCGGACGCTACGCTCCCCTGCCCCCATGTCGACAGCAAGCTTCTGCTGTCCGGGAAAGCAGGCATCGTCGCTCCAGGCGTATTTCAGCAGCATGGCATAGGCGAGCTTGCCACCGACGCTGATGTCCTTGTTGGTCAGCATGAAATTTGGCACCTGCGTGAACCCGTAGCGGGTGGCGGGATCAGCCGCGACAATCTCGATGTTGCGAGCGTGCTCCCCGAGGCGTCCGGAGATATGGTCCATACCCGATCATTGTATCCCCTGCCGGGCGCATTCAGCGCGGCGCGGGTGGGGACATCTCACGACGACAGGGGCTGGTCGGCAGTGCTGCCGTCAGAGCCTCCATGCGGCTTGGGAAGTTCGTTTCGGCCCGGTTGCAATCCGAGGAAGAGATCCTGCAGGCCCTTGATGAGAAAATTCGTCTCGCGAGCGCGGGCGCTGAGTTCACCGATCTGTTCGTCCTTGCGACCGATCTGGTCACGAAGAAATCCGTTCTCCCGTTCGAGTGCAGCAACGTATCGGTTCTCGATCGCCATGGCCTGGGACTTCGTGGCCTCGGCCACCGTGTCGTCGCCTGTCGTCGGTGGTCGTGCCTGGTCGCCGCTTGTCGCAGCATCGACGGCAGTCATTGTGACTTCAGGTGTGATTGTTTGAGGTGCGACAGTCGTGGCGTCAGGCCCCGGCCGGGCGCGGCCGG
>JANLQJ010000450.1:0-63149 GCA_031367715.1 Hyphomicrobiaceae bacterium
GGCGACCCAAAGGGCGGCCGAAGACGCTTGCCGGGGGCGTCGCGCGGCCTTGCCGATGACCCACATCGCCGCGACCGCGCTCCTGCCCGGCAAGCGTCTTGGGCCGTCATACGCGCCAGGGAGTTGTGATAGTGGGTACTAAGATCGCAAAACGGTCCGCTGTGCTGTTGTCGAGGCCTGATCGATGGCAAGGCTGTCGTCGTCGATCTCGCCGGTGAAGATCACTCCGTAGACGTTACGAGCCTTGTCGCGGCTCTCCCAACCTTCGAGCACGTCGTGATGCACGCGCTTGACGTCGCGCTGCAACGGATCGCCGTAGCCGCCGCCCGAGGAGTCGCGGCCGCGTAACCCCTGGCCTTTCTGCAATGCCACCTGGATCACGTTCGGCAGCTTCTCCAGATCGCCGTTACCGGTCACCCGCCAGGTTGAGCCAGCCGTGCCGGGTAATCCTCCGACCACGCCGCGTGGGCGGGCGTGCTGGCCATCGCACGAGATGACGGCGGTGACGTCATTGCCGGTCGGTGTCAGTTCGACTTCCTGAGCGGGGGCACCGCGATGGCGCCCGGCTCCCGAGCTGTCCGGCACGATGCCGAGCGAGACCACGCGCAAGGGGTGCTTGAGTTCGTCCACCTCGACGCTATCGCGGTACATCAGGCCGGCGATGACGGGAATGGCGTAGTTGACCCAGCCGTCGGCGACCGGCGAGGCCGGGCCGCCGTTGGTGGACAGCATCATGCGGTTGACGAACGGAGCATTGTCGCGGCGATGGTCCTTGCCCGAGATCACAGCCATGCCGGCGCCCAGGCCCGTACCGCCCTCGGACAATCCGTGGCCGTCGCCAAGTTGCGCGAAGGCCGATTGCGTGATGTTGACGAGGCGCTCGCAGACATTGGTGGTGGCGACCGAGCAGGAATGCGGGAATTTTGGTGCCGCCACGACGCTCTCTTCGGCGTAGGTGAAGCGCAGCCGGCGGAACGAACCGGCATTGCGCGGCAGGTCTTTTTCGAGCGCGTTGAAGATGGCGCCGACCACCGCCGAGGTTGCCGCGCCGAGCGAGGTGTTCAAACCGACATCCACACACGGCGGATTGTCGGAGAGATCGACATGGATCATGGCCTGGTCGGGATCGATCTCCAGCTTCACTGTAAGTTCCAGTCCGTCCGGCAAGATCCCTTCCAACGGATCGGACTTGCCCTTGTTGACCAGCTTGGCCTTGGGCATGCGGCGGATGTTGTCGATCATGCGCCGTTCGGAATAGTCGAACCAGTCCTTGACGAAGCGCTTGACGGTCGCCGCGCCGTATTTGGCGCAGAACTCCTCCAGCCGCCGCTCGGCCACCCGCGCGCTGCCGAGGCCAGCGAGATAATCGCCGTACCATTGATCGGGCACGCGGATGCGCGCGCGGCACATGCGCACGATGTCCTCGTTGTTCTTGAAGTCGCGCTGGATGCGCACGCCCGGGAACACCAGTGCCCCCTCGTGATAGACATCGCGGGCAAGGACGAAATAGCTCGACGGGATCGAGTTGCCAATATCGGCCATGTGGCACTTGGCGACGCCCGTGAACAGGTGCTCGCCCTCGAAAAACACCGGCACCATGTAGGTGTGGTCGGCCGGATGCGTGTTGCCGCCATAGGGATCGTTGTCGAGATAGGCATCGCCGCGCTTGATGTCGCCGGCATGGTAGCGGCGCATGTTCGCGGTCTGGATGTGGCAACCGAAGATGTGCACCGGCAGACCTTCGGCCGGCGCCAGCAGTTGGTCGTCGCCGGTGACGAGGCAACAGGAAAAATCGCGCGCCGACGAGATCACGGCCGAACGGGCGGCGCGCAACAGCGTATTGGTCATTTCACGGACGATGCCGTCGAGGCGGTTGGCCATGATTGTCAGAAGGACGGGATCGAGATCGGTTTCGATTTTGCTCTGGGTCATCGGTCCGTCCTTAGTGCCGGTCGAATTGTTGGGCTCGACCACGAACTATCCGGCATGAATGGTCGTAGCGGCGCAATCCCTTCTCCCATGGGGAGAAGGTGCCCGAAGGGCGGATGAGGGGTACAGGGGCCGCGGTGTGGTACGGCCACAGCAACATCGCACCCCTGCACCCCTCATCCGTCGCTGCGCGCCACCTTCTCCCTATGGGAGAAGGGAAAGCAGCGGCCCTGTCGGTTGAGAATGAATTCAGACATTCGGGTCGTCCTCACGCGCACTGCAGGATGTAGTTGCCGGCGGCCGAGAGTTCGGCGGTCAGCTTTGGATAGACGACGATGGTGGTGGTCGACTCCTCGATGATCGCGGGGCCGGCGATCAGGGCGCCCGGCTGCAGTTTCTGGCCGCGGTGGATGGCCGTTGGTATACGTCCCGTTTCGGTAAAGTAGCACGCGCGCGTTGCATCGGGCGTCGGCCGGTGAGGCGATGCGGTGACGGTCGGCGGGGCGGGCGGCGCGAACAGGCTGATCGAGATGCGGCCCTTCCAATTGACGAACTCCACCGGGCTGCCCTCGTCGCGCACGGCGTAGACGCGTTCGTGCGCCTGGTGGAAGGCTTCGGTCAACTCCTCCACTTCTGTCCGGCCGTCGATGCGCCCATTGGCAACAAGTGTGTCCAACTCCCACACCTGCGCCTTGTAGCGGGCCTCGACCAGATAGCGTGTGGACGCTTGCACGTGATCGGCGCCGGTCAATTGCGCGCGAAAGGCTTCCAGCTCTCGCGTAATCTCGGCCAACGCCTGATTGACGGCGGCCAAATCGAAGCCGCGAGAGTCCGTAAAGCGGCTGCGGGTCGCTTCGAACACGATGTCGCTGTATTGCATGCCGCAAGCGGATAGTCCGGCAGCCAGTCGCGGCAGGATGACCGTCGCACAACCCAATTCCTGAGCGATCGGCATGATGTTGAACCCCGCCGCGCCGCCCCCCGCGACAATCACGCTCTCGCGTGGGTTGACACCCTCGTTGACGGTGATCTCGCCAATGGCCTTGATCATCAGTTCGTTGGCGACTGTCATGATCGCTGCGGCAGTCTGGTCGGCGCTGCGGCCGATCGAAGTCGCGAACGCCTCGATCACGCGAGCGGCGGCGCCAGCGTCCAGTTTCAACCGGCCACCGTTGAAGTAGCCCGGATCGATATAGCCGAGGTAGAGCGCAGCATCGGAGACCGTCGGCTGGTCGCCGCCGCGTCCGTAGCAGGCGGGGCCAGGGTTGGATCCTGCCGACTGCGGGCCGACGCGCAGCAAGCCCCCAGCATCGATCCAGGCGATCGAGCCGCCGCCCGCGCCGATCGATCGCACATCAACCGTGGACGTGCCCATGATGTCGCCGAGCCAGCGCTGCCCGAGCCAGCTGTCGCGTGTGTAGACAAGGTTGCCGTCGCGCACCAGGCCGACGTCGAAGGTCGTCCCGCCGGTATCGCAGACGATGGCGTTGTCGCCCAGTTTCTCGATGCCGCAATAGGCGCGGCCGGCGACCGGGGCCATCGCGGGACCGGATTTCAGCGTGTTGATCGGCCGTGCGATCAGGTCGTCGACCTGCTGGCAGCCGCCGACCGCCGTCGACATCAACAGGTCGCCGGCGAATCCGGCGGCGCGCAGGTCCGCCGACATTTCGCGCAAATGATGCTGCATCAGCGGCTTCAAGGACGCATCGATGGCCGTCGCCGAGGCACGCCGGTATTCGCGCAGGATCGGCACCAGCTGATGCGACAGCGTGAACGGAACGCCCGGCATCAGCTCATCGAGAAGCTGCCCCAACCGCAACTCATGCGCGGGATTGGCGATCGACCACAGCAGGCAGACCGCGACCGCCTCGAAGCCACGCGACTTGAGCGTTGCGATGACATCGCGCGCTTGGGCGTCAACGATCGGCGCGACCACCTCGCCCTCCGAGCCGATCCGTTCGGCGATCTCGAACGTGTAGCGACGTGGAATGTACGGGTCCGGATAATCGTAGGTGTAGTCGTGCGGGCCGTGCTTGCCGCCTTCCTTGAAGGTGAGGATATCCTTGAAGCCCTTGGTGGTCAGGAAGGCGGTCTTGGCCGTGCGCTTGGTGACCACGGCATTGGTTGCCCGGGTGGTGCCGTAGATCAGGATGTCGGTGCGGGCGAGCAGATCGGGAACCGATATCTTTAAATCTTCGGCCACAACGCCGATGGCCTCTCGCATACCATCGAAGATGCGCGCCGGCGTCGTCAGCGCCTTGCCGATATGCAACTTTCCCGCCTCATCGAGCACAATAATGTCGGTAAACGTGCCGCCGGTATCGACCGAAATCCGAAATCCCATCTGCCTCGCCTGATCCGCTTGCCGCCGCGTGGTGTCTGATGGGATAGTGCCTGCACGAAACAGGGCTTGGCAATGAGGTGTGTGAAAATATGACCGATGTCTATGCCGCCCGTGGCTATGGCAACCGCTCGCAGGGCTTCGGCGAAAAGCCGGCGCTGATCGTGGTCGATTTCCAGCGCGGCTTCACCGATCCGGCCTTCCCGATGGGCAGCGCGCCGATGGTCAGGACCGCGCGCGACAACACCGTGCGGCTGATGCGCGCCGCCAAAGAGGCCGGCGTGCCGATCATTGCCTGTGTGATCGCCTTCGATGGCCGGGCCGCGGCGCCGCACTGGAAAGTCGACCCGGTGCTGGAATTGATTGCCGGCAGCAAGGCCTGCGAGCTTGACTCACAAATCGCTGCCGAGAAACCGGACGTGGTCTTATCCAAGACCGCACCATCCATGTTCTTCGGCACGCCCGCCGCCGCCATCCTCACCCGCGAGCGCGTCGATACCGTGATCGTCAGCGGCTGCATCACGTCGGGCTGCGTCCGCGCCAGCATCATCGATGCGTTCTCGTTGGGCTTTCGGGTTCAGGTCGCCGAGGACTGCGTCGGCGATCACGACGAAGCCGCGCATAAACAGAATCTGGCCGATGTCGGCCGCCGCTATGCCGACATCACGACTGCCGGTACGATGATCATCGAACTCGAGCGATGGCGGGCCAAGAACGACAAGCGGTAGTTTCGCACATGCAGCAACCTTGGCCGGGGCTCGCGGCGCCCTGATCGGCGACCAGACCGGATCGCTGGAAGTGGGCAAGCGTGCCGACCTGCTCATCCTCGACACCCGGTCGTGGTCTTCACGCCGCTCAACGACGTCGACAATCATCTGGTCTATTGCGAGAACGGCAGTTCGATCGAAAAGGTGATGGAGAACGGCGCGCAACGTCTTGCGACCGACGACGTCGAGCGGGCGTGGAAGTGGAACCGGTAGACTGGTTTCGCCACTGCTGACATTCAAACAGGAGCCGTGAATGCGCGCCGTACTAATGAACACGCCTGGAGGTAGCGGCGAGACGATGCTCGTAGGCGAGGTTCCGGAACCGGCCGCTGGTGCGGGCCAGGCGCTGGTCGCGGTCGCTTATGGCGGGCTCAACTTCGCCGACACCATGATGCGGCGCGGCGTCTATCCGCACCCCAAGGGCTATCCGTTGGTCGCCGGGATCGAGATGTCCGGGACGGTTCTGGCCGTTGGTCCGGGCGTGACCGAGGTTACAGCCGGCGACCGGGTGGCGGCCTTCTGCGAAGACGCTGGCGGCTTTGCCGAACGATGCGTGCTGCCGGCCGAACGGCTGGTTCGCATCCCAACAGCTATCGGGCTCGACACGGCGGCCGCATTCCCCGTCCAGGCGCTCACGGCATGGCATCTGCTCCACACCGTCAGCAGGACCGAAAAAGGCGATCAGCTGCTCGTCCATGCCGTCGGAGGCGGGGTTGGCCTCTATCTGACGCAGCTTGCCGCCAAAGCCGGGGCCACCGTGATCGGCACCACCGGCACCGCCGGCAAAGAGAAGCGCGCGCTGGCGTATGGAGCGGCCCGTGTGATCAATCGCAACGACGAAGATTTCGTAACAGCGGTCATGGACTTCACCAGCGGCAGGGGCATCGACAAGATCGTCGATTCAACCGGCGGCAGCATCCTCGACCGCAGCTTCGAGACCATCCGGGTATTGGGCCATGTCGTGAGCTATGGCGAGGCCGAGGCCAAGCCACAGGCCAATCTGTGGGAGCGCCTGGTGCGCAAGTCACTGACTTTCACGCGCCTCCATATCGGGCACATCTTCAGCAATCCGCCGGCCTGGCAGGAGGGCGCACGGCAGGTGGTCGATGGTGTGGCGAACGGCTCCCTCAAGGTTCCGATCGAAGGGGTTTTCCCGTTGGATCAGGTGCACGACATGTTCACCCGCCTGGAGACGCGCCAGGTTGCCGGCAAACTGCTGCTGAAGATCGGCGGGTGAACGCCGGATCGCCGCCCACCGCGAAAGCTACGTCGAGATCATCTTCTTCTCGATCCCGACCCCGGCGGCCATGGCGCGTTCGTACTCAAGCGGCACGGTCGCGGAGTCCTGCAACGCGATGCCGGTGGAATCGAAGATCGTGATCTCGCTGTCAGACGTGCGGCCCAGCTTCCTGCCTGTGATCACCTCGCCAATCTCACCGGCGATGTCCGCCTCCGTGATCAGCCCCTCCGACAGTGGCACGTTGATCTCGCCATCATTGCGGCATTGGCGGATATCGTCGACGAAAATGCGCGCGCCCTTCAGCAACCGGCCCTCCAGTTCCTGATCGCCTTTCTTGTCGGCGCCAACGGCCGCGATATGGGTGCCCGGCGCGATCCAATCGGCCATCACGATCGGGCCGCGGGCCGGCGTCAGGGTCACGACAACGTCGGCACCGCGGACGGTCTGCTCCAGATTGGTCGAGGTCTTGAGCGTGAAACTCTTGTATTTCGGCTGCTGCTCGGCCACGAAGTGATCGAGTGTCGCCTGGCTGCGGCTCCAGATCCGCACATCGGACCATTGGAAGATCTCGTTGCAGGTGGCGAGCGCCCCTTCAGCCATGTGACCGGCGCCAACAATGGCCAGGACCTTCGAGTTCTTGCGCGCCATCCACTTGGCCGAGACGGCGGCCGCTGCTCCGGTGCGCATCACGGTGTGATAGCTGCCATCGACGATGGCCAGCGGGAAGCCGGTCTCGGGGTGCGTGTAAATAAGAATAGAGAACACCGTCGGCAGGTTGAACTTCGCCCGGTTCTGCTCGCGGATCGACACCCACTTGCAGGCAGCGGCGTGCGGCTCCTCGATGTAAGAGGGCATCGCTTCCCATTCGCCGGGAAAACGATCGAGCACGATGTGGCCCTTGGGGTCCATGTAGTAGCGGCCCTCGCCGTGCATGCGGTAGGCCTGCTCGACGCAGTTGTTGTACTCGAACGGCTTCAGAAGCCCGATCATCTCGCTGCGCCCCAGGATCAGCGTCTTGCGGTTGGCCCAGTTCTCCATCGTCGTCCTCCCGTTATGGCTGCCATCACTTTTTATGATTCAGACGCTTTGAAAGCGCCGTTGACAGCGCCGTCACCGTCCCATCTATGTGGTGCACCTAGTCTACCCCGACGCTTGCAGTTCCACGCGCCAAATTGCAACGGCGTCAATCATCGTGACAGAGCGCGAAGGCAATCGATTTAGGGAGACGGATATGAAAAAGGCAAGTGGCCCCCTCACCAAACGTGCGATTTCAAGGCGCTCGCTGCTGAAAGGCGGCGCGGCCGTTGCGGCGTCTACGGCGGTGACGGGCTTTCCGATGGTCTGGGCGCAGGCGCTCAAGGACATCACGATCAATCACACCGGCATGTCGTATTCGACCATCGCCGACATCGCCAAGCAGGCGTCCAAGGACCTCGGCTTCAAGGTTGAGATGACCGTGGTCGACCATCCCGGCCTCACCAACCGCATGGTGAACGATCCCAAGTCGATCGACGTCGCCGACATGGAGATCTGGCAGAACAAGCTGATGGTGCCGCAAGGCGCCACTCAGGCCGTGGAGATTTCCAAGATCAAGAATTGGGGCGACCTCACCCCGCTCTTCACCGAAGGTAAATTTGCCGGCAAGGAAGTGTCCCGTCAGGGCGACTCGCCGTTCGAGTTCATGTATCGCGAGGCCAAGGACGGCAAGACCTTCGCGAAGGCACCTACGGCCTTTGCCAGTTTCTGCCCCGGCGTCTACAACGCTGATACGCTTGGCATCCGTCCCGACCTCGTCGGCCGGCCGATCACCAGCTGGGCCGACCTGCTGGCACCCGAGTTCAAGGGCAAGGCCGCGATCCAGAACATCCCGACCATCGGCATCATGGATGCCATCATGGCCATGGAAGCCGCGGGCATCGTCAAGTACGGCGACAAGGGCAATCCGACTAAGGAAGAGCTCGACAAGACCATCTCTGAGCTGATCAAATTGAAGAAAGCCGGCCACTTCCGTGCGCTCTGGAACACGTTTGATGAATCCGTGAACCTGATGGCGGCGGGCGAGGTGGTGATCCAGTCCATGTGGTCACCGGCGGTCACGGCGGTGCAGGGTCAGGGCATCAAGTGCGCCTACCAGCCCTTGAAGGAAGGCTATCGCGGTTGGGGCAACGGCCTTGGCTTGTTGAGCCATCTGGAAGGCCTCAAGCTGGATGCAGCCTATGAGTACCTGAACTGGTACAATTCGGGCTGGGTCGGCGGCTTCATCGCCAAGCAGGGCTACTACAGCTCCAATCCCAAGACCGCCATGGCGAACCTGACCGAAAATGAGCGCGGCTTCTTCTACGAGGGCAAGGCGGCCACCGCCGACATCACCAGCCCGACCGGCGCCAAGACCAATTCGGCCGGCGACAAGCGTGACGGCGGGTCCTACGAGGAGCGCTTCTCGAAGGTCGGCGTCTGGAACAACCTGATGGACGAGGCCGAGTTCCTGTTCGCCAAGTGGAACGAGTTCAGCGCGGCTTAGCTTGCGTCTTTGAAGATAGCCATTGCAGCGGCGGCGGCCCGAACGCCGCCGCTGCGTTTGACCGCCTCAGGGATCTCCAATGACGCCATCACCCAGCACCGGAAAATCCCTGCTGCCGGTCTATTTGCAGGTGGCGCCGCTCACGCTGGTCCTGCTCTGCTTCTTCGTGGTGCCGGTGCTGCTGGTGGTGATCGTCAGCTTCATGAAGTACCAGATGCTGGTCGGCATCGTTGCTCAGTTCACGCTGAAAAATTATGTCGATCTGCTGTCCAACCCGACCACCTACGCGCTCTATCTCTCGACCATCAAGTTCACGCTCATTGTGCTCGTGATCACCTTCGTGCTGGGGTTTTGGATTGCTTATTTCCTGGTGTTCCACGTCCGCAATCTGATCACGGCCATCGGCCTGTTCCTGCTCTGCACCATCCCGTTCTGGACCTCCAATATCATCCGCATGATCTCCTGGCGGCCGGTTTTGGGGCGCGAGGGGCTGATCAACAGCGGGCTGCACAATATTGGTCTCATCGACAAGCCGCTCGACTGGCTGTTGTTCTCGGACTTCGCGGTGGTGGTGGCCTATGTCCACCTGTTCACCCTGTTCATGATCGTACCGATCTTCAACTCCATGGCGCGCATCGACAAATCGCTGCTGGAAGCCGCGGTCGATGCCGGCGCCACGCGCTGGGGCGTGGTCTGGAATGTCGTGCTGCCGCTGTGCAAGACCGGCATCGCGCTGGGCACGCTGTTCGTGGTCACGCTGGTGATGGGCGATTTCTTCGTGGTCTCGGTCATGAGCGGCGGACTTTCCGGCTCCGCGACGTCCGGCATTTTCAACGACCTGCAATTCCTGAATTATCCGCGAGCGGCAGCCAATGCCGTCATCCTGCTGGTGATCGTCATGCTGATCGCCGCGGCGATCTTCCGTCTGGTCGATGTCCGCAAGGAGCTGGTGAGGTAACATGGCAGCTTCCCAATCCTACGGCCCGCGACCCTGGACCTTCTACGTCCTCGCCACGTTGTTCACGCTGTTTGTCATCTTCCTCTACGGGCCGATGATCGCGATCCTGGTCCTGTCGTTCCAGGGCCCTTCCGCGTCGTTGGTGTTCCCCTTGCGCGAGCCCTCGCTGATGTGGTTCGACGAACTGTTCAGCCCGCGCCGCACCGGCGACGTAGTGGGCGCTTTCAACCGCTCGATGCCGCTCGCGATCATCGTGATGTTCCTGACCGTTCTGATTTCGGTGACGGCCGGTTTTGCCTTCCGCCGCCGCTTCCTTGGTTCCAGCCTCATCTTCTACACCGCCATCGCCAGCCTGATCGTGCCCGGCCTGGTGCTCTCAATCGGTTTGCTGGTCACCTTCCGCTTTTTCGGCATACCCGCTGCCTGGTACTCGTCGGCGCTAGGTGCGCATCTCAGCTGGACGCTGCCATTCGGCCTGCTCATCATGTTCGCGGTGCTCGGTCGCCTCAATCCCTCCTACGAAGAGGCTGCCCACGATCTCGGCGCCAGCCGCTGGCAGTCGGTGAAATCGGTCGTGATACCGATCGTCTTTCCCGGCATGATCGCGGTGGCGCTGTTCGGCTTTACGCTGTCCTATGACGAATTCCCGCGCAGCTGGCTCACCGTCGGCAGCCGGAACACCTTGCCGCTCGAAATCTGGACCATGACGACCAATGTCACCTCGCCGGCGCTCTATGCGCTCGGCACCGTCACGACCGTGGTGTCCTTCGCCGTCATCGCCCTGGCCTTAGGTTCCATCATCATCATTCAACGCAGACGAGCGGGCCGTAAATGAGCACAGTAGCAGCCAATTCAATGGCCCCGGCCTCTGGTGAAATCCGTCTGGTCAATCTGACCAAGACGTTTGGCGCCTCGAACGCGGTTGAAAACATAAATCTCACTATTCCGCACGGCTCCTATTGCTGCCTGCTCGGACCATCGGGCTGCGGCAAAACTACCATCCTGCGCATGATCGCCGGTCACGAGACGCCAACGTCGGGTGAAATCTACATCGGCAGCGACATGGTGGTGGGAAAGCCGCCGGTCGAGCGCGGCACGGCGATGATGTTCCAGAGCTACGCCCTCTTCCCGCATCTGACCATTCTCGACAATGTTGCGTTCTACTTGAAGATGCGCAATGTCGGCAAAGAGGAGCGCCGCGCCAAAGCCGAGGAAATGCTCAAGCGCGTGCAGCTGCATGCTCTGAAAGACCGCATGCCGGCGCAGCTGTCGGGCGGGCAGCAGCAGCGCGTTGCTCTCGCCCGCTCCCTGATCACCAACCCGAAAGTGCTGTTGCTCGATGAGCCGCTGTCGGCGCTCGACGAATTCCTGCGCCTGCGCATGCGAGGCGAACTCAAGAGCCTGCAGAACGAGCTTGGCATCACCTTCGTCCATGTGACGCATACGCAACCCGAAGCCATCGCGCTCGCCAACATGGTGGTCGTGATGGACACCGGCCGCATCGACCAGGCCGATACCGCCAACGTCATTTTCAACCGTCCGACTACGCCCTATGTCGCCCGTTTCATGGGCGGGCAGAACGTGCTGACCGGGGCGGTGAATGGCAAGGCTGACGGGCGCATCAAGCTGAAGGGCGCCAACGGCGCCGTGTTCGAGGCCGCCATGAAAGAGCCTACTCCGGCCGAAGGCGCGCCGCTATCCTTCGCTGTCCGCCGCGATCGCATTAAACTGCGCAAGAACCGCGACGTGAAGGCCGCTACCGCCACCAACGAAATCAAGGGCGTGGTTGAATCTACCGAGTACCAAGGCAGTTACGTCAAGGTGACCATCGACCTCGGCGGCGGTGTGTTCGTGGCCAACCTGCCCGATGGCGACTATTTCGCCGATCCCGTGGACAAGGGCGACGCCGTGATCGCCACCTGGAACACCGCCGACGTCAACATCCTCGCCAAGGTTGACTCCGGTGTGGCGGGCGATCCTTACTTGAACGCCAACCACTAGCGGTCGGGAGGACACCATGGCCCGCATCGTCCAGGTCGCCTCGGCGCAGATGGGACCCATTGCCAAGGCGGAAACCCGCAAGGACACCGTCAAACGCCTGATCGCGATGATGCGCGAGGCCAAGGGTCGTGGCGCCGAACTGGTCGTGTTCGCCGAACTGGCGTTGACCACGTTCTTTCCGCGCTGGCTGATCGAGGACCAGGCCGAGCTTGAGCGCTACTACGAGCGCAGCATGCCTGGGCCAGACACCGAGCCGCTGTTCGCCGAAGCCAAGACACTCGGCGTCGGCTTTTATCTCGGCTATGCCGAGCTGGCGATCGAAGCAGGCCAGAAGCACCGCTACAATACCTCGATCCTGGTCGATCGCTCCGCCAACATCATCGGCAAGTACCGCAAGGTGCACCTGCCAGGCCACGCCGAACCGCAGCCAGGGCGCACACATCAGCATCTGGAGAAGCGCTATTTCGAGCCGGGCAATCTCGGCTTTCCAGTCTGGCGCGGCTTCGGCGGCGTCATGGGTATGTGCATTTGCAACGACCGCCGCTGGCCCGAGACCTACCGCGTCATGGGCCTGCAGGGTGTCGAAATGGTCATGCTCGGCTACAACACGCCGTTCGCCCACACCCTCCATGCCGATATCGACGGCCTGACCAGCTTCCACAATCACCTGTCCATGCAGGCTGGCGCTTATCAGAATTCGACCTGGGTGGTTGGCACGGCCAAGTGCGGCACCGAGGAAGGCTCGCCGATGCTCGGCCAGAGCGCCATCATTGCGCCCTCGGGCGAGATCATCGCGCAGGCCGTGTCGCTTGAGGACGAGGTGATCACGGCCCGCTGCGATCTGGATCTCGGCAAGCGCTATCGCGAAACCATTTTCAATTTCGCCAAGCATCGGGAACCGGCCGCCTATAGGCTGATCACGGAACGCAAGGGCGCCGTCCCGCCGCCCGAGACTTGAAAGTTGAGCTTCAACCAGACTAAGAACAACGCGTACGGAAAAGGAGACCGCTATGTCGACAGTCATCAAGGGTGGCACGATCCTGGCCGCGGACAGGACGTACAAGGCCGACCTGTTGATCGAGGGCGAGAAGATCGCTGCCATCGGCGACAATCTCAAGGGCGACACCACGGTGGATGCTGAAGGCGCCTATGTCATGCCCGGTGGCATCGATCCGCACACGCATCTTGAGATGCCCTTCATGGGTACCACCGCCGCCGAGACCTGGGAGAGCGGTACGTTCGCCGCGCTATCGGGCGGCACCACCACGGTGGTCGATTTCGTCATTCCCGGACCGGACGGCATGCTGGCCGCGCTCGATGCCTGGCAGGGCCGCGCCACCCGTCAGGCCTCATCCGACTATTCCTACCATATGTGCGTGAACGGATGGTCGCAGCAGCATTTCGACGAGATGGGCAAAGTCGTCGAGCGCGGCATCAACACCTTCAAGCACTTCATGGCCTATAAGGGCGCGCTGATGGTGAACGACGACGAGATGTTCGCCTCGTTCCAGCGCTGCGCGGCGCTCGGCGCCTTGCCGCTGGTGCATGCCGAGAACGGCGACATCATTGCGGCGCTGCAGCAAAAATACATGAACGAGGGCCTGACCGGCCCCGAGGCCCACGCCTATTCGCGGCCCCCCGAGGTGGAAGGCGAAGCCACCAACCGCGCCATCATGATCGCCGATGCAGCTGGCGTTCCCGTCTACATCGTGCACACCTCATCCGAGCAGGCGCACGAGGCGATCCGCCGTGCCCGTCAGAAAGGCATGCGCGTCTATGGCGAGCCGCTGATCCAGCATCTGACGCTGGATGAGACCGAGTATTTCAACCGCGAATGGGACTATGCCGCGCGCCGCGTGATGTCGCCGCCGTTCCGCGACAAGAGCCATCAGGACTCGCTGTGGGCGGGATTGTCGTCGGGCTCGCTGCAGGTGGTGGCGACCGACCACTGCGCCTTCACGACGGCGCAGAAGCGGACGGGCCTGGGCAACTTCACCAAGATCCCGAACGGTACCGGCGGCCTGGAAGACCGGCTCTCGGTGCTCTGGACCAAGGGCGTTGAGAAGGGGCGTATCACCCCCAACGAGTTCGTGGCGGTGACCTCGACCAACATCGCGCAGATCCTCAACATCTATCCGCAAAAGGGTGCGATCCTGCCGGGTTCGGACGCCGATCTCTGCATCTGGGATCCGAAGATCTCCAAGACCATTTCGGCCACGAACCAGAAGTCGATCATCGACTACAACGTGTTCGAAGGCTTCAAGGTCAACGGCCAGGCACGCTACACGATTTCGCGCGGCGAGGTGGTGTGGTCTTACGGCAAGAACGACAAGCCGCGCCCCGGCCGTGGCAAGTTCGTTGCGCGCAAACCGTTCCCAGCTGTCAACCAGGCGCTCTCGACCTGGAAGGCGATCACCGCTCCGCGCGCGGTGACGCGTTCGCCCGAGCACATGCCGATCGGCGTCTGATAGAAATCAAACATGCGGCTTCCACGGCGACCCAATAGGAGAAACGAGAATGGCAAAAACAATCATCTGCGCTTTCGGCACCGACATCGATTCCGTCGCCGGGCAGATCGGCTCTTACGGCGGTGGCGAGTCACCGTCGGATATCCAACGCGGTATTTTCGCCAGTGAAGTCGGCAACATCCGTCTGCTGAACCTGTTCAAGAAGTACAATATTCGCACGAGCTTCTTTATCCCCGGCCATTCGATCGAGACGTTCCCCAACGAGGTCAAGCGGATCGCCGATGAAGGCCACGAGATCGGCGCGCACGGCTATCTGCACGAGAATCCGATCGCCATGACGCCGACCCAGGAAGAGGCCGTGCTGGTCAAATCCATCGACCTGATCGAGAAGTTGTCGGGCAAGCGGCCACGCGGCTACGTGGCGCCCTGGTGGGAAATGTCCAACTCGACCGCCGCGCTGTTGCTGAAGTACGGTTTCAAATATGACCATAGCCAGGGATATCGCGACTTCCAGCCCTTCTATGCCCGCGTCGGCGATACCTGGAACCTGATCGATTATTCCAAGACCGCCGAGGAGTGGATGAAGCCGCTCCAGCACGGCAAGGAGATCGATCTGGTCGAGATCGGCGCCAACTGGTACGTCGACGACCTGCCGCCGATGATGTTCATGAAGAAGGTTCCGAACAGCCACGGCTTCGTCAATCCGCGCGATATCGAGCAGATGTGGCGCGACCAGTTCGACTGGGTCTATCGCGAGATGGATTATGGCGTGTTCCCCTTCACCATCCATCCTGATGTCAGCGGCCGCCCGCAAGTGCTGATGATGCTGGAGCGCCTGATCGACTATATCAACGGTCATACCGGCGTTAAGTGGATGACCTTCGAAGAGATCGCCGAGGATTTCCGCAAGCGCTTCCCGTACGAGGGCAAGGCGCGTCCGGAAGTCATCTAACGCTCCGTTGCCGTCAGGGTTGATCGCATCGGCCCTGACGGCGCAACCTACAGGCTCATTCATGTGCGCGACCTGCGGCTTCCCGGCTGCGCCCGGCCATTGGACCGACGCTGGAGCTGCGACCGGCCCCGACAGGCTGCGCGCCCGCTTCCGCCGCGCCCAGGTGCTGCAGGCCGTCCTGCCCGCCTACGGATTGTCGGCCTACGATGGAGGCCTGATCCCCGGCATCCAGATCTCGACCCGTTCGGGCGCTGAGACCATCGTGCCAAATCTCACCGACGTCTGGGTGTTGGCCGAAAAGCTGACCGGCAGCCCGATCGACCCGCTCGATCCTCGCTTCCTCCGGGCCGGCGACACGGCGTCATGACATGACCGGCACGAGCGACGGACGCATGCAGTTGACAGTGCTTGGCGGGTTTCTCGGCTCGGGCAAAACGACATGGCTGCGCCATCAGCTGCATGACGGCAACTTCCAGGACGCCTTCGTGGTGGTCAACGAAGCGGCCGATACGCCCGTCGACGATGCGCTACTCGCCCGTTCCACCGATCTGGCGGTGATTGCCGGTGGTTGCGTCTGCTGCACGGCGCGGGGCGAACTGGTCGAGCTGTTGCGCCGCCTGTGCGATCGGCGCAGTGCCGTCTCTTCCGGAGGCGAACGGCTGCAGCGCATCATCCTGGAAACCAGCGGACTTGCCGATCCGGGACCGATCGTCGAAGCGATCCGTACCGATCCTATGCTGGTCTACCACATCGTCGTCAGCGAGATCGTCGTGACCGTCGACGCGCTGCATGCGCTCGCCCAACTGCGCAGCGAACCGCTCGGCCGGCGTCAGATCGAAATTGCCGACCGCTTGATCGTGACCAAGATCGACGAGGCTGATCCCGCCTCACTGGCGCGGTTGCTGGCGACGCTGAGCCGTCTCAATCCGGGCGTGACGATCTCGGGCGCGATCAAGGGATCGGATGCCCCTCTGCCGGCTTATCATGGCGCAGCCCCCGAGCCGCTTCACGATCTTTCAGGCGAATCCATAAAACCGCCGATCTTCGCGACGACCCTGGCGCTTGATCCGAGCATCGATTGGACAGCCTTCAGCGTCTGGCTGTCCGCGCTGCTACACGCGCGCGGCGATGACGTTGTTCGCGTCAAAGGTGTTGTTCGCACCCCGGCAGGACGGCTGCTGTTGCAGAGCGTCCGCAAGGTGGTGCAATCACCAGAGGTGCTTCCCGAACAAGCCCTGGATGCGGCGCCCAAAGACGATTCCATCGTGGTCATCGGACGCGGCTATCGCTCCGAAGACCTGCGGCGATCCTTGCGATCCTTCGCGAGGGCCGGGCGGTCTTGAGGCGGCCCGCAACCACAAACTCACAGATCGAGTGCGGTTGCCGTCTCAGACATGAGGAAACCGGCCAGCCGGGCATCCTGCCCCGGAGCAACCAGCAGCAGCGCGCCAACCGGCATGTTGGTATCGGCAGCGAATCCCGCGCGCACCGTTGCCACCGCGCCGCCAAGGGCCGTCGTCGGAATGATGAAAGTGCCGTCGCCGGTGGTGCCATCGGCTGGCGCCACGTCGGGCGTGGCTGGCAGCAGCAAGACCGCGTTCGGGCCAAAGGACGGCCAGAAACGGCGGCGAAACAGCATCAACTGATGCAGCGCCGAGTGATAGTCCGCATCCGAAATGGCGACGCCTTCGGCAATGTCGGCGGCCAGCCGCGGCGCCAGAAGCTCGCGCGGCAGCGCACCATGCGCGCGTCCGAGCTCGGCAACCATGACCTGCCGGTGCACGAGGCGGATCTCTTCGAGCGAGACAGGGCTTTCGCGCTCGGTGACCGCCAGGCCGGCGCGGGTCAGCGACTGCGTCAGAGCCGCGACGCGGTCTGCCGAGGCTTTGGCGATCCGCGTCTTGATGATCTCATCACGGATGACAATGATTTCGGGCATCGTAACCGGCAAAGGTCGCGACAGCCCCAGATGATCGGCCGCATATCCCGCCGCGAGATAGGCCGCGTCCTGCGCCGTTGCGCCGAGCGCCCCGCAAGTATCGAACGACGGCGCCAGCGGAACCATGCCCGCCCCGCCGATGGAAAGCGTCGACGGCTTGAAGGCGCCGATCCCGCAATAGGCGGCGGGCCGGTTCACCGACGCGGCGGTCTGGGTGCCGAGCGCCAGCGGCACGGCGCCTGAAGCCACCGCGGCAGCCGAACCGGCCGATGAGCCACCCGGCGTACGCGTCAGATCATGCGGGTTGCGGGTCGGCGGAATGGACTCATAGTACGCATATTCGGTGGTGTGGACCTTGCCGAGGATGATAGCGCCGGCTGCGCGCAGGTGGGCAACCACGGTAGCGTCGGCGCTGGCAGGTCCCACGTTGGCGCGGCTCTTGCTATTGGCGCGCGTCGGCAGGCCCTTGACGTCGATGACGTCTTTGACCGCGACGGGAATACCATGCAGCGGACCGCGCCGCCGGCCGGCCTTGGTTTCAGCGTCGAGGGTGCGGGCTGCGGCTCTGGCTTCTGCCGATTGGATATGCAGCCAAGCCTGCACCTTACCATCCACTTCCGCGATGCGGGCAAGGCAACGTTCGACCAATGCCTCTGCAGTCAGCGAACCGTCGGCAATGCGGTTGCAGAGATCGCGTATCCTGCCAGCGTCCTTGGCAAAGCTCATTCGACTGCTCTCCTGTGCACTTTGGATGTGGCGCGCGTGGCCGCAGTTGCCGTCCGGTCGATAGTCCCAATGGGCGCTCGAGCCAAAGGGCCGGCGCAGCCCCCGACCGTCCTTTGCGAGCAACCTGGATCACATCCGGCAGCTTTTCAAGATCGCCATGGCCGGTTCCCTGACAGTTTGGCTCTGCGGTATCGGGCCTTACCCCGAAGACACCGCGAAGCTTGGTCCGTGCCCCCAGTCGGACCAGCAAGCCGACCGAAAGCCCAGTTGGGTTCCGATTGCGCGAATGGCGCTCTTTGCGGTCAACACGGGTCGCCGCGACAGGGAGGGTTGCAGGCGGCGCTGGGAGTGGGATGTCAAGGCGACCGAGCTGACTACCTCGGTGTTCATCATTCCAGGCGCGAGCGTCAAGAACGGTCAGGATCGGTGAGCCAGGGACGCAACAACCAGAACTTCTGGTCCTGTGGGGTGCGCTGCAGGAGTGGGTCCCGCAAAACTCACGCAAAGGGTGGCGAGGCCATCGCCTCGTCAACGTAAGTGCTTGAAATCATTCGGCATTGCGTAGCAAAAGAACCAAATATGATGGTGTTTGAAGCCAATGTTGATGCGCGCCGCGTCATAAACATCATATTTGGTTGCAAAATCAGCGTTGCCAATATTCTATGTGTGGTAGGTTCGGAGCGACCACAGATGGATTTGCCGACGCTCGCGCGCATCAGAAAATCGATAATCGGCCACCCAAGTTGGGTGCCACGCGATGATAAATGGTTTGCTCTGACAGCATCGATCGATATTGACGGTGTTGGCGTAGCGGGGCTCTCCGTGAGAGGGCAGGCGCTCCGAACTGTCGCCGACGCCGCCGTCAGTCTCCAACTTCAATATCAACCGGGAAAAATCGCCCATCATCTAATTCGCATCGAGTGGAAGCCAATTAAGAAACACACAAATAGCAATCGTGGTCCAGTCGATTTAAGGTTAGTCCAAATAGACGGGTCACATATTCATAAATTCGATCACAACTACTTGGAGACTGAGCAGCGAATGTTTGCCGGGAACCAGCCTGTTGCCGCTCCGATCATGGAAGATGTTGATTCATTTGAAAAATTCATTGCATTTTGCGCGATAGCGTTTAATGTGGACGGAATAGAGAAGCTAACGGTTCCCCCTTGGGCGCCTCGGATGCTGTGATCAAATATGAGCCTCCGTGAGGACCAGATCTCAGAAATTGAGCGAGTGGTGAATGGGCTCGCATCGGTGAGCCATGCTCCGGACGGCTCATTCGTTCAAACCCCGTTGCTGTACGTGAGCGGCGCGCACGTAGTGGTGCGGGTAGACGTTGGCGATAAGGGTGGCACTTGGTTCGTGTCGGACTATGGCTTCGGTGGCACCGAAGCCGACATGCTTGGCGCAATGATCGGATATCGAAGGTTCGCTCGGATCGTCGCCGGTAACGCAGGCGTCAAGTTTGATGAAAACGCGTTTTTTGTCGCGGAAGTGTCAACAGGCCAATTAGCAGGTGCTATAACGACTATTGCGAATTGTTCGCAAGAGGCGGTTGCGATAACCGCTATCCGTCAAACGGATCGTAACTCTTCAGAAGACCAAGAGGTTTTGTATGATCGGCTGGTGAAAATATTCACCCCAAGTGCGGTCCTTCGTGAAGCCGAGATGGCGGGATCGTCTACAACGATATGGTCATTTTCTAATATTGTCAAAATCGAGGGGCGGCCAAGGGCAATATTTGAGCCAGTCTCGGTTCATAAAAATTCTGTGTCTAGCGTGTCAATGAGATTTCATGATGTCGCACTATTGGACAGTCCGCCAAGAAGGGTTGCGGTCGTTCGCAATAGAGATTCGTTCGGAACACTACTAAACGTACTCACACAATCGGCCGATGTCATACAACTGACTGTGTCGGATTCTATAATTCGCAAGCTCGCAGCATAGATACTAGTTTGTCCTTTATGCCGCCGAAGCGATGTCGTCCAGGCGCACTGATGTGCAGCCGATGACGTGCAAGCACTCCAATAAAAAGCCCGCCGTGAACGAACCGCGAGCGATCCGGTTCGTCAGGTTCTTGGTTTCCATGGGGTGGCCGGCCGCAACCAGCTTGGCGGGCGCATCATTGAGATCGAGCGCCAAGATCTTTTCGCGCACTTCGACTCCTTTTGTAGGGCGCTCGCTAAACAATCCGCCCCGGCCACCCCGTGGCTTCTCGATCTGGTCAGCGTGCGACGGCTCAGGCGCGCGGTCGACAACGAAGCTAGGGATCCGAGGTTAAACTTCCTCGGCGGTTTGTTGCGCGAAGACCGGGCGGGCATTGCTGATGAAATCGTGTTGCGCGCTGTGTTGGCGCGCGTGGATGCCGGGGTCGACAGAGCAGGAAAGCGGCTGAGCCAGTTGGCTCGCCTGAGTTACCTCTGGATCGCCGTCCGCGAACTCGCCAAGGCTCCGGCCAATGTCCGCAACAACGAGCTAGGCGGTAAAATGGAGAAGACTCTCCGCCTCTGGAATTTGACTGCAGCCTGGTACGGATTGCACGGTGCGCATCCCATGGGATGCTTGGCTGCTCTCAACGATCTTGCCTTTGTCACGGGCGTTCGCCGAAGCGGCCCAGCACCCCACGGCGCGCGTGCCAGCGCCTACTATTCAATAGCTGGACGCATGCGCTCGCGCGAGAAGAGCTTCTCCATCGAAGCCAATTCGATGGCCTTCGCGATGGAGAAGCTGAAGCGCGGCCAAGTGCCGACCGCCGAAGAACAGGCCGCGTTGCTGAGCGGCTACGCCTTGGTCATGGACGGCATAACCGGAAAGACCGCCCTGGTTGTTCCGTGCCCGACGATGGGCGTCTGCACGATGCTTCTGGAGGAGTTCCTCAAGAACGTAAAAGACAAGAAGGATTTCATTCTCGCGGCTTTGGCGAATCCCTCGGCATGGGATTTCACCAAGTCCGAGTTCACGGCGATCAAGGCTCAATTCCGCATGCTGCTGCTGTGCGCAGCCACGGAGCCTGATGTCTACAACAAGTTCATCACCGAAAATCGAGAGATGGCGAGCAAGTTTCTCGCTTATTACGGCGTCAAAGAGAAGCTGCTCGACGATCTCAAGAACAAAGACGACGCTCGACTGATCTTCCAAGCCGCCTTCGGAGCTTCTACCTATGTTCTAACCGACATCGGATTGAAGGTGAACGGCGCAATCTACACCGCAAAGGTGCTGAACGATTTCCGCAATGCCTTGCTGAGTGACGATCCAGCCGTCCGCGCCGCTGCGGAGAAACAGAGGGACTCGATCCTGGAGGGGCTCGGCGCCGCCGCAGCATACTGCAATTTGCACGCTACCGAGTGCGCGCAAACGTTGGGCGCCGAGGTGGCAGCGTCGATAAAAGAGAAGTGGCAACGCATCAAAAATGGTGACACTGCCGCGAATCGTTGAAGTGGCGATCGAAATGGCTGCAGTCGTCGCCCCAATTCTCAAGAGCGGCAAGGTCCTGGACCTTGTCCAGATTGCCGAGCGGATGACGGTCGGCGCAGCGAAAGATTGCATACTGTCCTTCGCACCCGACACTCCGGTGTTGATGGCAGATGGCGGTCATAGGGCGATCGGGTCCCTGCGCGTCGGCGATCTCGTGACCTCGCGTAACGAGTTCACCGGCATCGACTCGGTGAAACCCATCTTGGCGAAGCACATCAACCCGCACACCGACCGCGTTGTGCTGACCGTCACGAGCGCGAGCAACGAAGCCGAGACAATCACGACCACGATGGGGCATCCGTTCTGGGTGGTCGGACAGGGGTTCACCCCCGCCGGTTCGCTCAGGGCCGGACAGCGCGTCGCCGCGTTCCAGGCGAACAACCCGCTGCTCACGGTATCCTCGCGCTTCAACGACGCCTCTGGTGCCCTGCTGGTCAAGGCCGTGCAGGCGCAGGGTTCAGGCGTCGACGAATGGCTCGCGTGGAACCTCACCGTCGCGACGGACCATACATTTTTCGTTGGCACGGGCAACGCCTGGGTCCATAACTGCAACCCGTTCCTCAAAGGTGTGACGAAAACGGGAAGTAATTTCTACAGAGTCGACATCGACGTATTCGAAGCTGAGAAGATCGCCTTCAAGGCCGACGCAAACATCCTCAAGCAAGGCGAGAATCTGGAAGCCGCAGCGAACAACATCATCGTCAGCGAGAAGGGCATTCTCGGGACGTTCGATGCCAAACTACCTGGCAACAACGGCTTCGATCATGCCTATGCCAAGATGGTCGATGGCGAGCCGGTCCTCGTCATCGGCGAGTCGAAATCCGGCTCGGTGACGAGCTTGCTCACGGCTTTCGGTCAGGGGGCGAACGGGGAAGCGACGCTGGCAAGGAACCTCGACCAATTGAGCAAGGCGATCACGAATTCGTCAATGGATGACCTGGCTAAGCGATCGCTTCTCGCACAGGTCAGAGATCGGTCGTTCAAGATCGAACTGTATGTTCCGGACACGATCACATCTCTTCCGCAAACGCGAATCAACGGTTTGATCGACGCCGGTTTGAAGATCGACCGAATCGTGGTGGTGCCTAAGATTTAGGGAGACGCTAGGAAAAATGGTGTCGTGGCGAGATTCACGAAAGGCGAAAGTGGACAAGTCGTTGTCCGACACCAAAAATGGCTGGCCCGGGGTCATCGCGTACGTGAAAAAGACGTCAGCCGACGCAATGCAACGGACACACATGCCGGGTGCGACGGTAAGTCAATCATTGAGCGACGCGATCGAATTTGGCATGGTCTATCCGGAGCATGAGTACGTGACATTCTTACTCGATACTGCGCTTCGGCATGCCCGTGAAGGATTGGCGGACGAGGAGAAGTGGCAGACGCGCTGGAAGGCACTTCGAGACAAGCACCTAGCCGAACTCCTCCCGAGCATGGCTCTTACACAGGCGATTCTCGCCAATGCCGACATCGACGTCGATGTAATGGAGCGCAGCCGGCTGCACTCCATCGCGGCGGCAAAGGTATTCGCGTCACTCTGGGGCACAGTGGTAGAATCGGCCTATCTCAAAGCGGTTCAGAACTGTCTGGCAATCGGACACCTGTCCGAGGCTCGCGACCTACTCGATACCGCGCAACCCTTCGTCGACGCGCGCCGCTGGTATCTCTGGCTCGATCGATTGATGCAGGACATCGCCGCCCTGAAGCCTGGACATTGCTTATCTGCGACATCCAGCGAGTTCTTCCAGGACTTCTTCGACCTAGTGCGCGATCCCGAATTCGACACTCCTGGAAAGCCGGCGGACCCCGATTGTTACATGGCTGATCAGTCGATCGTCCTCTTGCAGATGGCGGTCATCAAGCGCAGGTACGTTCTCGGCCTGCCTTTGGCCGGTGGCTGGCACGACGTCCTGTTGTCGATTTCGGAATGACGCTTCGAGACTCTTGTACGCCAGCGCCTTCACGACCGGTGTTCGAGAGACTTGCACTATCGGCCACGCCGTGCGGAAGAGAAAGAGCTGTACCGATGAATTTTTCCACCTCTGACGTCGTCTCACTCTATCTTGCTGGCGCAGTCTCGGAGGCGATTTTTCCGGTGCTCGCGCTCTGCTTTTGGGCTGCGGCGACCCGGAACCCCCGGACCTGGGGCAGTGTCGTCCGCTGGACCTTGATACCCAACCTCATCCAGCTCCTCATGTACGCTAGCAGTACCCCCACCTTTTCCAGCCAATTGCCATACTACCTCGGAACAAGCGCCATCAGCATGATCGTCATGCTGGGCCTCGCCTCCGCGCTCCGCGCCGCGAAGCTGCGATCCGGCAAGCAGCCAGCCGCGCAAGCCGGTGAACTCGGGTAGGCGCCCAACGTCGCTGGGGTAGCTAGCCGGCGGGGTCGCGGCGGGACAACGCCGACACGGATTGCGAGCGCAAACGTCCCGGCGGGCACACATGATCGTCCGAAACATGCCCCTCGGACTACAGCTTCTCTGCTTCCTCCAACGCCCGCCAAAGCGTATGACGGCTCACGCCCAACTCGTCGGCGACCTGGCCCTTGCTGTAATCGCCCGACGCCAGCAGGGCGCGCGCCTTCTTGAGAGCGACGGCGTCGATACGTTTGGGTCTGCCGCCAACGCGCCCGCGCTTGCGCGCAGCAGCCAGGCCCGCGTTGGTGCGCTGGCGCAGCATGTCGCGCTCGAACGGAATGCCGATGCAGGCGAGATCCACGTCGGCCTGTTCGTTGCGCCGTGGCGCGTTGAAAAACGTCATGTCGCCAGCATAAACGTCGGCGAACACGGGAGCATTCTCGGCTTCCATGCGCTTCAGGAAAGCATCGACATTGGGATCGCTGCTTTGCAGAAACGACCCCTGCGCCAGTGCTTGAAGCCGCTCGCGTTTCTCCTTGCTGAACCCAGCCATGATCTGTACACCTACTTCTTGGCGGCTGCGTTTCCGGCCAGCGCCTCAAGGATCAGACGGACAGCCAGGCGGCTGGTGATGCCATCATGGTCGTAGGACGGGCTGACCTCCACCAAATCCATGCCCGCAATACCCATCGTGCCGAGTTGGTAGGCCATTGTCAGAGCCTCACGCGAGTTCATGCCGCCCGGAGTCGGAACCCCGGTGCCAGGCGCATAGGCCGCGTCGATGGCGTCGATGTCGTAGGTCAGATAGACGCCGTCAGCGCCCTTGCTGGCAACGGCCGCAGCCTTCTTGGCAATGGTCTTGGCGCCCTGGTCCCAAACATCCTCGATGGTGAACAGTGTGATGCCCTGTTTCCTAATGTAGGCCAGTTCCGACTTTGGATTCATCCAGCCGCCCGTGCCGACAATCGCGATACGCTTGGGATCGAAGCCGGCGTCGACCGCCCGCGTGATCGGGCAGCAATGGCTGAGCGGCTCGCCGCCCACATCCATGGCGGTGTCGAAATGTGTGTCGACCAGCACCAGGCCCGGTTTCTTGTAAGCCTTGGCGAAAGCACGCACGCAGGCAATCGTGATCGAATGGTCGCCACCGATGGTGATCGGCATGGCGCCGCCCGCGAGGATCTCGGCCACCATGCCCTCGGCCCGCTCCATGGTCTTGACGCCCGAGCCAGGAACCACCGCGACATCGCCGCAGTCGGCCATATTGTAGTGTTCGTTCAAATCCATGCCGGTCGAGGCATTGTAGAATGAGAACTGGTCGCTGGCTTCGCGGATGGCGCGCGGGCCGTAGTTGGCGCCGGTGCGGCTGATGCACATGGCGTCCCAGGGAAAGCCGAGCAGGGCGGCCGTGATCTTGGCCTCCTTCAGCTTCTTGGCCTTGGCCGGCATGGCGGGCAGCCGCATGAAGGTGCCGTGGATGCCGGCATGCAGCAGGCCGGAAAATTCATTCTCGTTGAATGTGGTGTCGGTCATGGCTTGGTCTCGCGGGTGGCAGGGGATGGATCGGCGGGCGTTGTGTGCAGCTTGCGGTCGAGATACTGGCGAAATTCATCGACGTAGATTTCCAGCGTGCCGTGCAGATAGCCCGGCTCGGCAGCGCCGAACGCTACGCCGGCCTGAACCGCGGCGACCACGCGCTTGTCCTCGTCGGTGGCTGTCCTGATGGTGTTGCGGATCGACTCAGCGTAGGCGGACGGATCCTTCATCCTGGCCATGGCCTGCGGGCTGAACGACAAGCCCCAGCGGCCATTGGTGCGGCCGGACGATTGCGGCTCCAGCATCATCCACCAGACGAAGTTGGCATCGAGCGCGATCAGGGCATTGGGATAGACGCCGATCACCAGCAGGCGCCGGCGTTCGTCGGCATCCAGCGCGTCGTTGTGCACCTCGGGATAGTCTTCCGGGCGATAGGGATTGTAGTGAACCGAGAACTGACTCTCGCCGCGCGGGCCAATTTCAGCGAGGCTGGTCGGGTTGGTCGGGCCAATCGACCCTTTGTGGGCGTAGGTGACGTGGTAGCACTCGACGAAGTTTTCATAGACCAGCTTCCAGTTGCCGGCCCAGAATTCCTCGTCGAACGTATAGCGGTCCTGGTAGCCTTCAAGGCCGTAATGCGCCAGATGCGCAGCCAGCGGAGCAAGCTTGCTAGCCATCGACGGCAAGTCGCGGTTGAGCGAGACGAAGACGAAACCGAGCCAGGTCTCGCAGGCCAGTTCTTTCAGGCCCATCTCGTCCTTGCAGGCGCCGCCGAACCCCTTCGGGTCGGTAATGCCGATGAGCCGGCCCGTGAGGTCATAGGTCCAGGCGTGATAGGGGCAGACGATCCGGCTCTTGTTGCCCCGTCCTTCCAGCAGCTTGGCGTAGCGGTGCAGGCAGAAATTGCCGAAAGCGCGGATCGCCCCGTCTTTCTGGCGGATGCAGACGATCGGACGCCGTCCGAGCGTGGCCGTCATATAGTCGCCAGCCTTGGGAATGCTGCCCTGCCGGCCGACCATCACCCAGTCGCGGTCGAAAACTTGGGCAAGTTCGCGCGCGAACACGTCCGGATCGGTGTACTCCTGCTGAACTGCTCCGCGCAGTGCGCCGGTACTTGAGTTGTCTTTGACGGTTGTCATGGGCTCATCCTGCCTGTGATGCGGGTCCACTGCTGGCGCAGCGAGACGATTCCATTGGGTAGCAACAGCAGCGTGAACACGACCAACAAGCCGAGGATCAGCAGGCGGAACGTGCCGGTGCTGCGCAGCAACTCATTGAGGATGGTCACGATCATTGCTCCGAGCACCGCCCCCGGGAACCGTCCGATACCGCCGATGGCCAGCATCACCATCACCAGCAGGAAGAACTCGTTGCCGAGGATTTTCGGCGTCACCACCGAAGTGTAGTGGGCATAGAGCGCGCCGGCAAATCCAGTGATGACGGCCGACAGTGTGAAGGCCAGCAGCTTGTATTTGAGTTCGTTGATGCCGAGCGAGCGGGCGAAGTGCTCGGAGTCCCGGAGCGCCACAAAGGCCCGGCCTGTCTTGCTGCGCAAGAGGACGAAGTATATGAGGTGAACGCAGACGGCCGCCGCGATCAAGGTCAAAAAATACCAGGCGAATTTGTTCTGGGACGTGAACGCGATGCCGAAGAGATTGATCGGCGGTACGCCGAACAGACCCATGGCGCCGCCGCTGCCCAAAGCCTTGGTTTGCTGAATGAGGGGCGGCATGGCCAGATGCACCGCGAAGGTGAAAAGGGCGACATACTCTCCCTTCAGCCGCAGGCAGGGCAGCCCGACCAGCAACCCGGCCAGTCCCGCAATGACACTGGCGGCGACAATGGCCGGCACTGGCGGTACCCCCAGCTTCAAGGCGAGCATGGAGGTGGCGTAGGCGCCGGCGGCGAAGAACACCAGCTGGGCATAGTTGAAGACGCCGGCATAGCCGAGCGCAAGGTCCCAGGCGGCGGCGACCATGCACCAGAGGAAACACAAGATGCGGACGTGCTGGATGTAGCTGTCGGTGATGACCGATCCGATCAGCGCCAGCGCGCCGACGCTGACCCAGAATGCCATGGGCACGCGCCAATCCGTGCCCCCGCCCGCTGCCGTCCCGCCGTCCAATGCCGTTGCCTCTGCCATCGATCGCCCTCAATGTGCCCAGACGCCGAACAAGCCCTGTGGGCGGATCATCAGCACCACCAGCAAGGTCAGCAGCCAGACCGGCATGGTCCAGTTGGCGCCGATCTGGTAAACCACCAGAGCCTCGACCAAACCGAGGATGAAGGCGGCAACCACCGCGCCGCGGGTACTGCCGAGCCCGCCGAACACCACGATCACGAAGGCTTTCAGGAATGGCTCCCAGCCGCCCTGCGGCGAGATCAGGAAAATCGGAGCGAGCAGAATGCCGGCAAGCCCGGTCAGCACAACCGACAGCCCGAAGGTGAAGGCGAACACGCGGTTGACGTCGATGCCGACTTGCGCCGCGCCCTGCATGTCCTGAGCGACGGCTCGCACGGCCTGGCCAAAGCGTGTGCGATTGAGGAACAGTTCCAGCAGCGCCACCAGCGCCAGGGCGACGAACAACACGGCGACCCGGTAAGACGAGACCACCACACCGAGGATCGTCACCGTACCGTCGACGAATGCCGGCATCGGCTTGGCCACCGCGCCGAACAGGATGAGATTGGCGTTGTCGAGCACGAAGGCGAGGCCCAGCGTGATCATCATCGCCGTCATCTTCCAGTCCTTGCCGCCGCGCAAGGGGCGCACCAGTATGCGCTCGATGCCGACCCCAATGGCGAACAGGATCGGAATGGCGATCAGCACGCCCAGCCAGAGCGGCAGGCCGAGCCAGCCGGTCGTCAGCGTCCAGGCTATATACGCACCCGTCGTATAAAGCGCGCCATGAGCAAAATTGAGCGTCCGCGCCGTGCCATAGACCAGCGACAGGCCGAACGCCATCAGGCAATAGAGCGCGGCCTGAGCAATGCCGCCGAACAGGACTTCCATGAACTGCTGCACGTCAGCGCCCCTGCCAATGCATCGCGGCGCCCTGGCCAGCCGCAGGCGCCCGGCCCGGACGCGCCTCGCCACCACTCATGACGCCTTCTTCCAGGCGATAGACGCGATCGACCAATCCCTCGATCAATCCCAGACTCTGTTCCACCAACAGAACGGTGGTGCCGGCCGCCTTCAGGCTGGCGATGGTGGCGAGCATGCTCTCGACCAGTTTTGGCGCCAGCCCGAGCGACGGCTCGTCGATGGCGATCAGGTCCGGAGCCGACATCAGGCCGCGGCCAAGGGCCAGCATCTGCGCCTCGCCTCCGCTGAGCGTGCGGGCCAACTGGCCTTGGCGTTCCGACAATCTGGGATAGAGTTCGAAGACGCGCGCCAAAGTCTCCTGCTCGCGGCGCCGGCCGCGTTCCAGAAAGGCGCCCAGCATGAGATTCTCGCGCACCGTCATGTCCGGGAACAGCCGGCGATCCTCGGCCACATACACGAGACCCTGCGCCACCCGCTGCGGCGCGCTCAATCCGGTGATCGGGTTGCCCGCGTAGGACACGTCGCCCGACCGCACCGGCACCAGCCCGCAGATCGCCTTGAGCAGCGTGCTCTTGCCGTGACCATTGGCGCCCACGACGCCGACCAGTTCGCCCTTGACCACCTCCAGCGAGACGCCGTGCAGAACGTGGAAGTCGTCGTAGTAGACCTCGATCTGGCGCACGCTAAGCAAAGTTCCGTGACCCCAGGTAAATGTCGATGACCTGGGGATCGCGCAGCACGGCGGCGGGCGTGTCGAGACACAGCAGCGAGCCGAAATTCAGAATCAGGATGCGCTGCGATACGGCTGCAAGCGCCCGAACCTTATGCTCGACGATCACCAGCGTGAGATGCAACGCCGCATGCAGCTGCCGGAACAGGGCGACGAACACGTCGACTTCCTCGGCATTCAGGCCACTGAGCGGTTCGTCCAGGAAGATGATCTTGGGCCGCGTCGCCAGAGCCGCCCCCAGCATGATGCGTTTGCGCGTCAGGAGATCGACCTCGCTCGCGCTGTGGCGCCGTTGCGCGCTGAGCCCC
This sequence comes from Hyphomicrobiaceae bacterium, assembly GCA_031367715.1. GTDB lineage: Bacteria > Pseudomonadota > Alphaproteobacteria > Rhizobiales > Hyphomicrobiaceae > JANYHF01. The sequence continues at coordinate 29,299 of JANLQJ010000450.1, forward strand.
ACCATCTCCAGCACCTCGCTGACGTGGCCGCGCTGCGCCGGCGCGCTGCCGTGGCCCTGCACGCCAAACACCGCGCCGGTCGCAACATTGTCCTCCACTGTCATGGATGAGAACACCTGCGGGATCTGGAACGTCCGGGCAATGCCGAGATGACAACAGCGATGCGGCGTGCTGTTGGCAACCGACTGGCCACCGAACTGAATGCTGCCTGACGACACCGGCAACACACCTGTGCAGACGTTCAGCAGCGTCGTCTTGCCGGCGCCGTTCGGTCCGGCGATGCCGAGAATTTCGCCCTGGCGGATGTCGAAGCTCAGATTGTCGAGCGCTTTCAACGCGCCGAATCGACGCGACACGCCGGCCAGCGTCATGACCGCGGCCGCCGTTGCTGACTGCGTTGGGATTGGATCAACGCGGATCATGATTGGTCCAACGGTCGCCCGGCGGGAGGCAGGGATTGATCCTGTCAGTCCGCCGGGGCTCGATCGGCCTTTGCACCGGAGGCTACTTCGCCCAGGCGGGTTCGACGAAGTCGGCGGTCTTCTTGTTGCCGATCATGATGGTCTTGAGGACCTTGTCCTGCACCTGGAACAGGAAGGCGGGCTGGGTTGCCTCTCCTGCCGGGATCATGAAGCGATCATTGAACTTGAGCGTGCCGGTGAGGCCCTTGTAACTCATCTCCTTCAGCGCCTTCACCACGGCGGGGTGATCGGACGCCGAGCCGACCTTGGTGACGGCCGCGGCCCACATGTTCACTTCGTCATAGAGTTGCGCACCGATGCTCCAGGCCGGGTTCTCCTTGTACGCATCCTGCCACTTCTTGACGAAGGCATCGCCATCGGGACCGGGCAGCTGCGCCGACAGCGTCATGCCGAGCACACCGTCGACCGTGCCCTTGGAGATGACTTCGCCAAACGCCGGAATGCTGGCGGCGTAGCCGGCATTCACCAAGGCGCCCTTGACCGGATTATCGCGATACTGCTGCAAGAACGTGTTGGTCAGGCCAGTGTCGAGGATCTCGACGTGCACCAACGAAGGGTTGGAGCTGCGGATCTTGCTGAGGATGCCGGGCCATTGGACGCTCTCGTACGGCACCTCCTCATTGACCACGATCTCCCAGCCTTGCGCCTTGGCAGCCTCGGCCATGGCCTTGGTCGAGCCCGATTCCCACTCGTAGGGGCCGTGCACAATGGCCAGCCGCTTGCTCGGGAAGCTGTGGCCGAGCTGCATGATCTGATCGAACATGATCTTGCCATAGGCGGATTCGACGTCGGAGGCATTGAAAATGCTGGTGCATTTCATGTCGTTCATCATCGCAACGACGCTGGTGAAGGCGTCGTTGTGAACGAACGGCACCCCCTGCGGGCAGAACGCCGGAATGTCCGGTCCAAAGCCGCCATAGCCCGTGACGATGAAGTCCGCTTTCTGGCGATCAATCAGATTGGCCGCAGCCGCTTGCAGCTTGTCGGGCGTTAGATCGCCGATATCGAACACCAGCAGTTCGACCTGTTTGCCGAGCACACCGCCCGCCTTGTTCAAGTCGGTGACGGCGAGCTTGATCGCCTTCTCCATAACTCCGCCGTCACTGGCGAACGGGCCAGTCAGGGGGACCGGCGCACCGATCTTGATCGTCTCCGCAGCGGTGGCGGGAGTGCTGAGCCAAGCGCTGCCAGCGAGCATGGCCAAGCCAAGCGCAAAAGTGCCAAAACGGGATTTCAGGGACATTGAGGCTTGCCTCCTTGAGACGACCCGAAAGATCAGGCTCTTGGTGGCCATCTCCGGTACGCTAGAGATCATTTGATCATTGTCGGCACACCAGCGCAATAGGGACGTCGAACATGGGGACGGCGAACGCGATTCGTCGTGTCGCACCTTAAACCCGCGGCGGACAAGAGCGCCGATTAGCTGCGGATGTTCAGGCGTTGCCCGACAAGCGGCGTTTGGTATGCCGAGTGTCGGTCTTGTGGTCGATGACGGGAACCGGTCGGCGCCGTTGCTACCAACTCTGAACGCGCGCAGGCTCGATCGCACCATCGTGGTCGCCTCGCTTGCCCGTGTCGACCACATTGGTGCGCTGCGCGATTGGCCCCCGACCTTCATACATAGCGCCACAGCCTAGGGCTTGGCGCGTCATGGTAAGGAGTACACACGTCATGACCCTTCCAGGAATCAAGGACAAGGTCGTACTGGTAACGGGCGCCAGCCGCGGCATCGGCATTGGCGTGGCAGGCGGCTTTGCGGCTGTAGGCGCGCGACTGCATATTCTGGCGACCGACGACAAGGTGCTTGCCGCAGCCGAGCAGATCGGCGCGCGCCCTGAAACCTGCTGCGGTTGTGCTACGGTGACAGGCCCGCAAGGGGGGTGCTCGGTGCCCGGTATAGTCGACCCCGAGCCTCGACGACCGCCGCGACCTCGCGCATCGTCCCGGCATGGACACCAAGCTCGCCGCGCTCAACGCCGCTGCCGCTGCCGGGAACTGGCCGGAGGCGTTGCGCGGCGCCGCCCGATTTCCCCGGCTTGGCGATGACGCCCCCCGGCGATCAAGCGGGCGCACGAGGCTGCATGGCGCCCCGACGTCTATCGGCAGCTCCGCCTGCCCGGCTGGTAGCTCCTCCCGTGCGCCGGCCGCTGCGATAGCCGCGCTTGGCATCGACGGCCAACTCAAGCACCAGCGTTCCCGAATAGGGGGCGCCGCGCGATAGACATGTTGTGACCCTGGCAGTGTCGTGACCTGAAACGGACGTCCTTGGGCGCCCGCGCACTTGTGTTGACTTGCCTACGACGCGATTGCACGTGTTAGTAACCGGATGGTTATTCGCGCGAAAGTGGGAGTTGGGCATGCGACCCGAAGCGTTTCACTCAATGAGCCGATCGGGGCTTCAGGTGACCGCCATGGGCTTTGGCGGCGCGCCGATTGGCAACTTCCTGAAATCGATAAGCGAGGAGACGGTGAAGGCGCTGATCGACCGCGCCTGGGACGCCGGCCTGCGCATGTTCGATACCGCGCCCGGCTACGGCCACGGCCTGTCCGAGCTGCGCATGGGCCACTATCTGCGCTGGCGCCCGCGCGACCAATTCGTGCTCTCGACTAAGGTCGGCCGCGTGCTGGAGGCGGCACCCCGTAAAGACATCGCCTTCGCGCCCTGGGTGGAAGGCGCGGCCTTCAAGTTCCGCTACGACTACAGCTACGACGGCACCATGCGCGCCTTCGAGGACAGCCTGCAGCGCCTCGGGCTCGAGCGCATCGATATCGCGCTCATCCACGATTGCGATGTCTTCATCCACGGCCCCGAGCTGCAGAAGGTGTATTTCAAGCAGGCGGTCGAGGGGGCCCACAAGGCGCTCGACAAATTGCGCTCCGCGGGCGTCGTGAAAGCCATCGGCTTCGGCGTCAACGACACCGAGGTGATGCTGGCGGCGATGCGCGAGACCGACAGCGACGTGCTGTTGTGCTCGAACCGGTACACGCTATTGGAGCAGGACTCTTTGGATGAGCTCATGCCGCTCATGGCCGCGCGCAAAGCCTCGATCATCATTGGTGGCGGCTTCAACGGCGGCATCCTGGCGACCGGCGCGGTGCCTGGCGCCAAGTATTTCTATGCCCCGGCGCCCGAGCCGATTCTTGCGCGCGTACGGAGGATGGAAGCGGTGTGCGCCCGGCACAAGGTGCCGCTGGCGGCGGCCGCCATGCAGTTTGTGCTGGCGCATCCGGTGGTGGCAACGCACACGCCGGGTTCGAGGACGGTGGCGCAGCTGGAGCAGTTGCTGGCGTGGAACGATGCGACGATCCCGGGGGAGTTCTGGGCGGAGATGAAGCAAGAGGGGTTGATTAGGAAGGATGCGCCGGTGCCGTGAGGGGGAGGGGCTGCATGAGACGACGGCAGCTTGTAGCCAGCCTTGTTGCGATCTTGACAGGTGCGTGCAGATGGCCTTGGTCACGAAGTGATTGCGAAACGATGCCCGACACAGCTCCCGGAAAGATCAGGTTGGTCCCGGACCATTGGCACATGTTGAACGTAGGCATTTTGAAAGACGGAAGAGTGTTTTTCGTCGACACCCAGCTCGACCCATCCAAAGGTGCCACGAAAGACTTTGTTTGCACATTTGTCTTCGATTCAACTGGTCGACTATCTGAGCACTCAATAGAGTTGATCGGAGTGAGGGGCAGCTACCCGGTTGGAAGCGTTCGCGATGCGCTTTCGCGGCATCTGACAGCGTTAGGCGATCGTTCGACCAACGATGTTTGGGTCAAACCCTTTAGCGTCCTGAGCAACGGAACGACGTTCGGTCTGATCCCTCGTCAAACCACCTCCGGTCACTGGCGCGTTGAGTTCATGCCGGGGAACACCTTTTCCTTCTGCGCTCCGTGGGATGTGGGCGGTTACGACACTTAAGTATGCATGGGTTCAATTGTGAACTCATCACAAAAGGGCTCTGCCCGTGGATGTTGGGTCGCGCGAAGGCTTGACCCAACCTACGCGCCGTCGGATGGACCTTCGACGGCATGCCCGACTCCGCCACGGCCTGCAATTGCACGCTGTGCGCCGCTACGGGGCGCGCTTCCACGCTTCCCGGAATTCGGCGCGCCTCTTTCTTGCGCGTCGAATATCCGGGATCTTTACCTCTGTGTGCGGTTGATATCTGCGCCGCAACACCGTTCCGCGGCATGGATGGCCCTGACAAACGCTGCACGCACCGGGCCGGCTTCGACAGGTAAGGGTCCCGGATATCCGCCGCGCGAAGAGGCGCGTCAGATTCCGGGAGGCGTGGTAGGCGCATCGCCGTCAACCTGCGGCTCACCGAGCCCGGCCCGGTTGCGCATCTGCCCATCGATCATTTCGAAGGCCTGGTCGCCTTCGACGACCTGCCGCGCGACGGCCGCTGCGTCGCGGACATGTGGTTCTGAACGGGGACATGATGCGCCTCTTGGGTTGAACCGGTCGCTTGCGATGGCATCGCGGCCCATCGCCCAAGGGGACCTTCGTGTCCTCATCACTACGCCGACTGAGTACACGATGCTCATCAACGGCGCGGGCGGCGCGGCATGACCGCATCGGCCGCGGCTGGCCGATGCTGAGCATCATGTCCCCGCCATCACCGCTAAATGATGGTTCCGAACAGGCGACCGATGCCGGCGGTCAGGGCCATCGCCAAGGCACCCCAGAACGTGACGCGCAGAGTTGCCTTGAGGAGTCCGGCACCGCCAGCTTGTGCGCCAACAGCGCCGAGCAGGGCGAGAAACCCGAGCGATGCGGCAGTGACGACGGTGATCGTTTGCGACTGTGGAGACAGCAGCACCATCGCGAGCGGCATGGCCGCCCCGACGGCAAACGTCGCCGCCGATGTCAGGGCCGCCTGAACGGGGCGCGCCGTGGTGATCTCGGAAATTCCCAACTCGTCCCGGGCGTGAGTAGCCAACGCGTCCTTGGCCATCAGCTGATCGGCCACCTTGACGGCCAACTCGTGGTCGAGGCCCCGTTGAACATAGATGTCCGCCAATTCCTGTCGCTCGAATTCGCGGTTTCCATTGAGTTCCTTGCGCTCGCGCTCCAGATCAGCCCGCTCGGTGTCGGACTGCGAGCTGACGGACACATACTCTCCCGCCGCCATCGACATGGCGCCGGCAACCAGACCGGCCACGCCCGTCAGCAGGACCTCATGTGGTTTGGCGGCCGCGGCCGCGACACCAACGATCAGGCTGGCCGTCGAGATGATGCCGTCGTTGGCGCCGAGCACCGCGGCGCGCAGCCAGCCGATACGATCGACACGATGATACTCGGTATGCAGTCGGCTCATGATGATCTCTTTTTGGGCCGCAATGGCTCAGTGTCCGGACCCCGAGGCTTTGCTGTAGGGCTTGAAAATGTCGGCGTTCTGTTCGCCGTCGACCATGAGGAAGCCCACCAAGCCCCGCTCCAGGCGCGACAAGGCATGATCGACCAGCAGGTAGCGACCTGGCACCTGCAGCGCGAACTCCGTGACCACGGCGCCACCAGGAGGCACGGAAACGGTCTGCACACCGAGTACCGGCGGGCTGGTCAGATTGCCCCACTCATAGACGCGATCGAAAATCTCGCCGATAACATGGAAGGACGAGGTGAAGTTGGGTCCGCCGACGCCCATGAACAGCCGCACCGTCTCGCCGACCTTGGCGTGCATCATATGCTGCTTTGTCAGCGCGCCAACCGCACCGTTGAACACGAAATACTCGGGCTGCTCGGCCAACAGTTTATCGACACTGAACTCCTGGTTGCCATGCTGGCCGAACGCGGCGCTGGTGTAGATTTCGCCCTGCATGACATAGAACTCCCGGTCGACCGGCGGCAGGCCGCCCTCGGGTTCCACCAGGATCATGCCATACATGCCGTTGGCGATGTGGTGCGCCACCATGGGGGTCGCGCAGTGATAGACATAGAGCCCCGGGACCAGCGCCTTGAAATCGAGCTGCTTGGTCTGCCCCGGTTCGACCTGCAGGAAGGCGGCACCGCCGCCCGGACCCGTGGTGGCGTGGAAGTCCACCGAGTGGATCATGGCGGAGTCGGGATCGTTCTTGATGAAGACCTGTACGGTATCGCCGACACGCACGCGCAGCATCGGTCCGGGTACGGTGCCGTTGAAAGTCCAGTAGCGATAGGTCGTTCCGTCCGCCAGCTGACCATCCACCTCGACCGTCTCGAGATCGACGCGGACCGTCTTGGGAGCACGGTTGCCAATGGGAGCGGGCACCTTCGCGGGATCCATCGAGATGTCGCGGCTCTCGGCGACATTCGCGGGAGCCGTCTTGGCCGTGATCGCGACTTTGCCTTCCATGCCCGCCAGGCGGTGACCCGGCAAGGAACAGAAATATGCAGCGGCACCAGCCTCGTGGGCCCGGAATACGACGGTCGTGCTGGAGCCTTTCTCGCGCACCTGCTCGGACGCGAGGTCCTGATTGTTCGGCCCCTGTTTCTCGAACACGATGTTGTGTGCCGCGCCCTCGCCATTGATCAGCGTCACCTGGACGATGTCACCGGCACCCGCCTTCAGCTCCGGATTGACCACGCCATCGATCATTCCGCCAAACCCAATGAACACCATCCGGCCCTCGGCGATACCTGAGCGCAGGGTGTATTTGATATCGGGGATGTAGCCTGCGGGAATCGAAGCATCGCTTGATGCGGGCGCAGCGGCTGGCGCGGCAGCGGCTGCAACTGGCGCGGCTTGCATGGTGGCCGCGGCCTGTTTGCTGTTGCTCTTGAGATACTCAATCACCGCGGCACGATCGGCCGGCTGCGAAAGCCCGCCGTAAGTCATGCGTGTTCCCGGAACCAGATCGGCAGGGTGCGTCAGATAGGTGTCGAGGGTGGCTGCGTCCCAGGTGAGGTTCGACTGGGCCATGGCTGGCGAATAACGGAAACCCGTCAGCGTACCAGCCTTGCGCCCGAACACGTCGGCAAGCGAAGGACCAAGTTTCGTGACGCCGGGTTCAATGCTGTGACAGGCGACGCATTTGCGGAAGACGCTCGCGCCGTCGACGGCGTCGGCGCTCACCGCTGATGACGATGCAGCTAGCAGGGCAAAGGAAGTCGCAAGAAAAACTCCCCCGATATGTCCCCTGGCGACCATGGCATTCCTCCCGTTGGTGACGGCCTGTTGCCGATGTCGGAGAGCATGTCTTGGTCGGTTCGTGAGGACTTTGATCCCGGTCAATCCGCTGGCAGACAGGTTGTTCATGGCATGAGGCGTCGAGCCGCTTGGGCACGATCGGCTGGGCGCACCCGGCGGCAGAGAGCTGCTTGGTTTGCCGGCGGGATGCATGCCTGTGACCCCGATCACAATCGGGCACCCAATGGAAGTGCCGGCTACTGTGCCGCGTCGGGAGTCCATAATTCGATGGATGGCGTGAGTTCGATTGCCCGCCCGGGACCCCAAGACAATGGCAGAGGCGAGCGCCAAGGGAGGCGGCTGCCATTGCGTCGTCCGAAGCCTCAAGCGATGCACTATGAACCTGCACACTATTCATCTAGTGGACGACGGTAACTGGGCACTTGGTTTTGTACACCGTGCGCGACGCCACTTGGCCACTCCTGCCTAATTGACTCAGATCAATGTTCCGACCAAGACGCTCTTACATCCTCTGCCCGCGCCGCAGATGCAAATCGGGGGAGGGTGAGGGTGCAAGGGGTAGCTCGCAGAGATGAGTGGGACGCCGCCTCAGATGCCATTGCGGCGGTCTGCGCGCTAGTTGCCGTGGGTGTCGGCGTCACCTTGGCAGTCCAAACGTTCGATCCCGTCATGCGCTTTCACGCCACGCTCATTGCGAGCGCCGGCCTGATCGCGGCGGCCTTCGTGTTTGGGCAGGCCTTCACCGGGAGTGACGTGAAACCGACAGCGCGATCGGCAGCATCGTCCGTTGTCTACAATGACGGTGTCATCAAGGCCGGAGTGATTGCCACGGTCTTCTGGGGCATTGTTGGATTTCTCGTCGGCGATATTCTCGCCTGGCAACTGGCATTTCCCAGCCTCAATCTCGATTTGCCTTGGACGAGTTTCGGGCGCTTGAGGCCGGTGCACACGTCGGCAGTCGTTTTTGCGTTCGGCGGCAATGCGCTGATATGCACGTCATTCTACGTCGTGCAGCGCACCTGCCGTGCCCGGCTTGTTGGGCATTGGGCGCCTTGGTTCGTGTTCTGGGGCTACCAGTTGTTTCTGGTTCTGGCGGCATCCGGCTACTTGCTTGGGGTGACACAGAGTAAGGAATATGCCGAGCCCGAATGGTATGTCGACATTTGGCTGACCATTGTCTGGGTGGTCTATTTGCTGGTGTTCCTCGGCACCATCTGGCGGCGCACCGAGCCGCACATCTATGTGGCGAACTGGTTCTATCTCGCCTTCATCGTCACCGTCGCGATGCTGCACATCGTCAACAATCTGGCGGTGCCGGTGTCGTGGACGGGGACCAAGAGCTACGGGCTCTATGCCGGAGTCCAGGATGCCATGACGCAGTGGTGGTACGGCCACAACGCGGTGGGATTCTTCCTGACCGCCGGATTCCTGGCGATGATGTACTACTTCATCCCCAAGCGCGTGGAACGGCCGGTCTATTCCTACCGGCTCTCCATCGTGCACTTCTGGTCGCTGATCTTTCTCTACATCTGGGCCGGTCCGCATCATCTCCACTATACGGCGCTTCCCGATTGGGCGCAGACCCTCGGCATGACCTTCTCGATCATGCTGTGGATGCCGTCCTGGGGTGGCATGATCAACGGTCTCATGACGCTGTCGGGCGCTTGGGACAAACTCCGTACCGATCCTGTCGTGCGCTTGATGGTCGTCTCGGTTGCCTTCTACGGCATGTCGACCTTCGAGGGGCCGCTGATGAGCATCAAGGCGGTGAACTCGCTCTCTCATTATACGGACTGGACCATCGGCCATGTTCATTCAGGCGCCTTGGGATGGGTTGGCATGGTGTCGTTTGGTGCCATCTACTGCATGACGCCGTGGCTGTGGTGCCGGCGCGGCCTGTACTCGATCCGCCTGGTGGAGTGGCACTTCTGGCTCTCGACCATCGGTATCCTGCTTTACATCACCTCGATGTGGGTGTCGGGCATCACGCAGGGCCTGATGTGGCGTGCCTACGACAGCCTCGGCTTTCTTCAGTACTCGTTCGTTGAGTCCGTTGAAGCCATGCACTGGCCCTACATCATCCGGGCGACCGGTGGCGTGCTCTATCTGCTCGGCGGGCTGATCATGGCCTACAACGTGTGGCGCACCATCCTGGGCCACGAATCGGCGGACATTGTCGAGCAACCGCGGATCGCGGCCGCGCCGGAACTGCGCGGCGCGCTCGTGGCTGCGGAGTAGGGGCAAACATGTTCACACGTCACGCAATTTTTGAACGACATTCGATGGTGCTCCTGATTGGCATCCTCATCGTCGTCGCCATCGGTGGTCTGGTCGAAATCGCTCCATTGTTCTGGCTCGAAAGTACCATCGAAAAGGTGAAGGGCATGCGACCCTATTCACCGCTGGAGTTGGCAGGGCGGGACATCTATGTGCGGGAAGGCTGCTACCTCTGCCACAGCCAGATGATTCGCTCGATCCGCGATGAAGTGGAGCGCTACGGCCACTATTCGCTCGCGGCCGAGAGCATGTATGACCACCCGTTCCAATGGGGGTCGAAGCGAACGGGGCCGGATCTGGCTCGCGTCGGTGGCAAGTATTCGGACGATTGGCAGGCCGCTCATATGATCAATCCGCGCTCGGTGGTGCCCGAGAGCATCATGCCGGGTTACTCATTCCTGGCCTCAACGCCTTTGAACACACGCGACACCGAAGGCCAGCTTCGGGCATTGCGCATGGTCGGCGTGCCCTACACCGATGAGATGGTCACCAATGCAGCCATGGACGTGGTGCGGCAGATCAATCCCGATGCCAAGGGCGCAGCCGACTTCCTCAAGCGCTACCCCAAGGCGCAACAGCGGGCGTTCACCGGCAATCTTAACCAGGCCAGCGAGCTCGACGCGCTGATCGCCTATCTGCAGATGCTGGGCACCCTGGTTGATTTCGCCAAATACGATGAAGCTGGACCAAACTTGCGATAGTGGGCCAAACCATGACGTATCAAACCGTCGACCAGATTTCACAGATCACGACACTCATACTCTTCATCTCCTTGTTCATAGGGGCAGTGATCTACGCCTGCTGGCCCGGCAACGCGCGGGACTTTGACGAGGCCGCCAGAGTCCCGCTTCGGCCCGATACGCCAGACGACAGGGATACTCGATGATCAAGAACCGAGAGATCGATGCTATCTCCGGCACCGAAACCACCGGTCACGAGTGGGACGGCATCAAGGAGTTGAACAATCCTCTGCCGCGTTGGTGGCTGTGGGTGTTCTATGCCTGTGTCGCCTATTCCGTCGGTTACTGGATCGCCTATCCGGCGTGGCCAATGTTGACCGGCTACACGACTGGCGTCCTTGGCTATAGTCAGCGTCAGGTCGTCAACACCGACCTCGCTGCAGGTAAGGCGGCACAGTCGAAATTCGCCCAGGCCATCGCGGCGGGCAGCCTGGACGATGTTCGCAAGGACCCTGAGTTGCTGCGCTTCGCGCTGGCGGGGGGCCGCGTGGCATTCGCGGACAACTGCGCAGCCTGTCACGGTCGAGGCGCCCAGGGCAAACCGGGTTATCCCAATCTCAACGATGATGATTGGCTGTGGGGCGGCAAGCTCGACGATATCGCCCAGACCGTGAACGTCGGCATACGCGCGACGGCGCCGAAAACGCGGCAGAACCTGATGCCGCGTTTTGGTCTCGACAAGATCTTCGAGCCGGCCCAGATCAATGATGCTGCCGAATTCGTGCTGTCGCTGTCCGGCCGCATCGCCGATCCGCAAGCCGTGGGGCGCGGTAAACAGCTGTTTGCCGACAATTGCGCCGCCTGTCATGGCGGAACGGGCATGGGCAAGCAGGAGATGGGTGCGCCCAATCTGACGGATGGGATCTGGCTCTACGGCAATACGAAGCAAGATGTCGTGACCAGCATTGAGACTGGTCGCGGTGGCGTGATGCCGAGTTGGCAGGGCCGCTTGGATGCCGCGACGATCAAGCAATTGGCGCTTTACGTCCACGAACTTGGTGGGGGCAAGTAGTGTCACGATGTGCACAACCTGCGCCCAGTCGGCCATCGCACTGTCAGACATCATGACACAAGACATCGGCAACACCATGGTTGCCCAGTCTTCCGGTAATTTCGAGGCTGCCTCTGGTATCGCTCGCGTCGATGTCGAGCCCGTCAATGCGCGCAGCCGGCGCGACCTTTATGCCAAGGCCAAAAAGATCTATCCGAAACTGGCATTCGGCAAATTCCGACTCCTAAAATGGGTCGTGATGGTCGTCACACTGGGCATCTACTACACGCTGCCCTGGCTGCGGTGGAACCGCGGCCCAACGTTGCCGAACCAGGCCTTCCTGATCGATTTCGAGCATCAGCGCCTGTATTTCGGCCCGCTCGAAATCTGGCCTCAAGAGTTCTACCTGATTACTGGCTTGCTGGTGCTATCAGCCTTGACGCTGTTCTTGGTGACGGCACTGGCGGGTCGGGTGTGGTGCGGGTATGCCTGCCCACAGACGGTCTGGACCGATCTGATGATCGCCGTCGAGCGCTTCTGGCAAGGCGATCGCAATGCACGCATGCGGCTTGATGCGTCGCCCTGGAACGCCAATAAGATCCTCCGCAAGGGCGCAACACACATCTCGTGGCTGTTGGTGGGGCTGGCGACGGGCGGCGCCTTCGTCTTCTACTTCCGGGACGCACCGACCCTGGCGCGGGAGTTCGCGGCCGGCACGGCCCCGGTCGTTGCGTGGCTGTTTCTCGGCATCTTTTCGCTGACGACCTATCTCTTAGGCGGCATCGCGCGCGAGCAGGTCTGCACTTACATGTGCCCCTGGCCGCGCATCCAGGGCGCAATGTTCGACGCCGACTCGTTCCTGGTGAGCTATCGACCGCATCGTGGCGAACCGCGGGGCGCCCATAAGAAAAGCGAGAGCTGGGAGGGGCGAGGCGACTGTGTCGATTGCCAGCAATGTGTCGTCGTTTGCCCGATGGGGATCGATATCCGCGATGGCCCGCAGTTGGAATGCATCCAGTGTGCGCTGTGCATAGATGCCTGCAACTCTGTCATGACCAAGGTTGGCCGGCCCAACTTGCTGATCGCCTACGATACGTTCCACAATCTCGATGCCGTCGCACACGGCACGCCGACCCGTACCAAACTGATACGCCCACGCACGGTCCTTTATGCCGGATCGATCGTGATTGTCGGCGGACTAATGTTGGCGGCACTGTGGGGGCGAACTTACCTGGCCGTCACGGTGCAGCCTGATCGCAATCCGCTGTTTGTCCGCCTCACCGACAACAGCATCCGCAATGGCTACACCGTGAAAATCCTGAACAAGTGGCAGGAGACCCGGCATTTCCGGATTGGTGTCGAAGGGTTGCCGGGCGCAGTCGTCTCTGTCGCTGGCGTCGAGCAACCGGGCGGTGGCCCCATCGACGTGCCGGCATCCGCGCTTCGCGAGGTCAGGGTGTTCGTGGCCGTGCCCCCCGAATCGGCGAGGCAATTGCCTGGCGAAGCGACGGACTTCAACGTTCTGGTGACAGATCTGGGCGATGCGTCCTCAAGCCGTCATACCACCAGCTTCCGGAGGCCCACACCATGACCGTCACGCTGCAGAATGCGCGGCAACGGCGTGAACGACCACTGTCAGGACGCCATGTTCTTTGGGTCTTCATCGCGTTCTTTGGTACCATCTTTGCCGTCAATGGCCTGCTGGTATACTCGGCGCTCACGACTTTCAGCGGGCTTGACGGTGAGGACGCCTATCGGCGGGGACTTATCTACAACGCGACCCTTGCGGAAGCCCAGCAGCAACAGCAACTCGGGTGGTCCGTGAAGGCGCAGCTCGTTCCGGGTCGCCTCTCGATCAAGCTGATGGATCGCGCATCGGAGCCCGTCGAGCGGGCGCGGGTGGTCGGCAGCCTGGGCCGTCCATCGGTGGACCGATGGGATCGTCAGATTGAGCTTCATGAAACCACTCCCGGTACCTACGAAGCCATCGTTGGCGCGCTACAAAGTGGCTATTGGATCGCCAGTTTGACGGCGACGCGACCGATCGAGGTTGGCAAGACCGAGAGCTTCCGAATGAAGGAGCGGCTATGGCTGAAGCCCACACCATGAGCGTGGCGATTGCGGGCGACAATCGAGTCGCGGACGAGCGCGTGTCGCTGATCGTCGAGAACATGACCTGCGGCGGCTGCATGGCCAAAGTGGAACGGGCGTTGCGGCAGATCGAGGGAGTTTCTTCGGTACGCGCGAACCTGTCTGCCCGCCGCGTTGCCGTGCAGTTTGCTCCTGGCACCGCGACGCCACGCGGCCTGGTCGACGTTCTGGCTGCCGCGGGCTATCAAGCCGCCGACATCGTCCAAGCCCCGCCCGATGCGGCTGCGCTGCGCGAGCGCGAACTCCTCAAGCGGATCGGCGTTGCCGGCTTCGCCGCCGCCAACATCATGTTGCTGTCGACGGCGGTCTGGGCCGGCATGGTCAGCGACATGAGCCGCGCCGGCGCGGACTTGTTCCACTGGGTCTCAGCCCTGATCGCCTTGCCGGCGGTGGCCTATGCCGGGCAGCCGTTCTTTCGATCGGCGGCAACGGCCATCCGTGCACGCCGCTTGAACATGGATGTTCCGATCTCCGTTGCGATCAGCCTCGCCACGGCGATGAGTCTTTTTCAGACCCTGCGCGGCAGCGAGCAGGTCTACTTCGACGCCGCCGTCACGCTGTTGTTTTTCCTGCTGATTGGCCGCTTTCTTGACTTGCGGGTGCGCGTCAAGGCGACCGGAGCGGCGCAGAACCTGCTGGCTCTCAAGGCCGATTGGGCAAGCGTTGTGCAGCCGGACGGCAGTCTGGCCGAGGTTCCGGCGCGCGATCTCGTTCCGGGGCAGCGTATTCTCGTGGCGGCGGGCGCGCGGGTGCCGGCCGATGGCGTGGTTTGCAAGGGCAGCAGCGATATCGATGAGAGCCTGATCTCGGGGGAGACCGCGCCACGTCCGCTTGCCATCGGCGAGCCGGTCTACTCCGGCACCGTCAATCTGACGGGTCCGCTTGACATCGAGGTCATGAGGGCGGGCGACAATACGCTGCTGGATGAGATTGGACGCCTCATGGAGGCGGCCGAGCAGGGTAGGGGCCGCTTTGTGCGGCTGGCGGATCGGGCCGCGCGCATTTATGCGCCTCTGGTGCATGTGCTGGGTTTCGCTACGTTCATTGGCTGGCTGGCCGCCGGTGCGGGTTGGGAGGCGGCACTGACGGCAGCGATCGCTGTGCTGATCATTACCTGCCCATGCGCCCTCGCCCTGGCTGTTCCCGCTGTGCAGGTTGCCGCCGCGAGCCGACTCTTTGCCAAGGGTCTGATCTTGAAGGCAACCGATGGGTTGGAGCGCTTGGCCGAGATCGACACCATTGTCCTCGACAAGACCGGGACGCTGACGACCGGCACACCGGAGTTGGTTCGTCCCGGTGACTACGACCCTGGAACGCTGCGTTCCGCAGCCAGCCTGGGCGCGGCCAGCCGGCATCCCTACGCGCGGGCATTGCTGCGGGCGGCAACCGACCGACTCGGCCCGATCGCCGTCGCGGCCGATGCTCACGAGCATGCCGGCGCTGGCATGACGAGCATCAAAGGAACTTGCGAGGAACGGCTCGGTTCGGCAAGTTTTGCTGGTGTCGGTCATCCGCAGACGGATTGTGCCTTGTGGTATGTAGACGGCAATGGAGCGGCCACCGGATTTGCGTTTAGCGAGAGTCTTCGTCCGTCAGCCGCGCATGTCGTTGGCGAGCTTCAAAAGGCTGGCTATCGGATCGAGCTACTGTCGGGCGACCGGTCCGAACGGGTGGCGAAGGCGGCGGCCGAGGCCGGCATCGCGGACTATCGCGGCGACGAGAAGCCGGCCGGAAAGATCGCTAGGCTGGTCCAACTGAAAGCCGAGAGACGACGCGTACTGATGATCGGCGATGGTCTCAACGATGCTCCCGCGCTCGCGGCCGGTCACGCCTCGCTGTCGCCCGCGACGGCCGCTGACATCACTCAGAATGCCGCCGATGTCATCTGGCAAGGCGCATCGCTGATGCCGCTCATCGAGCTTCTCGGCGTGGCACGCGTCAGCCGCGATATGGCGCTGCAGAATTTCGGCATTGCCCTCGCCTACAATGTCGTCTCGGTGCCATTGGCAGTGCTCGGCCATGTGACGCCGTTGGTGGCGGCGCTTGCGATGTCGACGAGTTCGATTGCCGTCACATTGAATGCGCTGCGACTGCGCACCAAGCGCTGCGAACCCAAGGCGTATGTCCCATGACCGCGCTGGCCTGGCTCATTCCGTGTGCGCTTCTGTTGGGGGCGCTTGCCCTGGCCGCATTCCTATGGTCGCTCACATCGGGACAGTTCGAGGATCTGGAGGGGGCGAGCTGGCGGGCCATCAGCGACGACGAAGTGGCCGGGTTAGAAGCAACGACCGCGGCACCGGCGCCTGCACGGAGTGTCAATGACTGATGCCGTCGGGCACAATCTCTGTCTTGTGCGATTTTGAGTTAATTCAAGCAGCCTTCTTGATCTCGATCTGCTTGGCCTGTCGCTGTACCTCGGCCGGCTGTCTCGCTGATGTCCACGCGCGGCATCAGCATGCCATTGGTCGTCGGCGTGGAGAAACGCCCAAGCCACCGCCAATGTTTGTCGCTGAGCCATGCGCCCACGCGGTTTTGAGTGGGAGGCCGTTGGCGTCTTCGAACTGAAAGGCATGCTCCGGTTCTGCGGTCATCGATTGCAGAACAGGGGCCCGTCATTGCTTTGCAAGTCAGGCTGGGGCAGAGGATGGGAAGGCTGGCCACCTTGCGTCTCGTTGCCTTCAGTGATGATGCGCAATTTCGCCGCCAAGAGCGTCTGCTCCGGCGTCCCACTCGCATCGATGGCGATCCAGTCGGTCGGAGGTTGGACGTTGCTGTACTGCCGCTCGACGACATCGGGCGTTGCGTCGGAAACATCAGCCTGCCGCGACGTGATACGCGCACTGGCCACTGGCTGCGAGACTGTCAGCCACATTCCGGCGAACGGCACACTCAGGCGCTTGGCGACGGCCTCGATTGCCATGCGATCCTCTGCCCGCAGGAAGGTCGCATCCACCACGACGCAATACCCGCTGCGCAAGATGCGTGCGGCCTTTGACTGCAGTCGGCGATAGACAGCCGCAGTCACTTCCGTTGTGTAGCCAGTTGCACCAAGTCGCTGTTGTTCGTGCGCCCCGGCAAGATGCTTGCGTTCCAGGTCACTGCTCAGATGCACCCCGCCCGGTGCCCGGCCAAGCAAGGGAGCGAGCCCGAGGGCCAGCGTTGACTTGCCCGTCCCGGAGCAGCCGCCGATCGCAATCAGCCGAGGTTCCCCCGGTGTCAGGTAGCCAAGCGCCTGATCAAGGTACCGCCAGACTTCGGCCTCCGCCTGCCGGTCGCTGCCATGGCCACGCTGCAGCGCCACCATGGCGCGGATAGTCGCCCGAAGGGCCAAGAACAGCGGCAAGGCCGCGAGGCCATAGAGATCAAATGGGTTGCGCGAGAAGTTGAGATAGCGGTTCAGCAACAGATTGGCAGCTCTGCGATAGCCGCGCAAATCGAGGTCCATGAGCAAGAACGCGAGATCATACAACACATCGATGGTCGCCATCCCGTCGTCGAACTCGATGGCATCGAACAGCACCGGTTTTTTGTCGATCTCGACAATATTGCCCAGATGCAGGTCGCCATGGCAGCGCCGGATGCAGCCGCGCCGCCCCCTGACTTTCAGGCAGAGGCGCACGCGGTCCAGTTCCAAATGCGCGAGATCGATGAAGCGGTCGACAGCCTCGCCGGGAAGCCGGTCGGGGAATAGCGCGAGAGCCTCGCGTAGTTCCTCGACGATGGCGCCGATCCGCACAGCGCCATCGGGAGTCTTGATCGGAGTTGCGCCTAAATGAAGTTTGACCACGGCTTCAGCAAGATCGCGGACTTCCGTATCTGAAGGCGGGCTGGTTGCGAACAGATTGGAGAGAATGGACTGCGTCGCGAACCGGCGCATGTGCACGGCCCATTCGACAACTTGCCCGCTGCCACCGATGGCCAACGTGCCGTCCCTGCCGCGGACAATCGGCGTCACGCCGAGATAGATGTCGGGTGCGTTCGCGCAGTTGACCTCGAACTCGTGTTCGCAGGTGCGCCGTCGCTGCTCCAGCGTCGAGAAGTCCAGATAGGAAAAAGTTACCGCCCGCTTGATCTTGTAGGCCTCGTTGCCGGCAAGAAAGACCCTAGCGGCATGGGTGACGATACGCTCCACCTGCGTTGGCGAGGATCGGTAGGCTGCAGGACTGCTGAGAAACGCCGCAACCTCAGTCTGACCGGTTTCGGCACCAACAGGGCGCTGGACTTCGTGTTCGAGAGCCATGCGATGTCCTCCAACCTGATTTCTGATCAGGTTCGATCATTGCGTCTCGGTCGCAATTGATCCTGGTCAACGCCGAGTGCACGCGTGCTGCGGCATCATTGCTCCAATGCTGACCAGCGATGGAGGACTCGATGCCTTTAGCTCAATCCCGGACGTGGGTTCTCGTTGCCGACAGCGCTAAGGCTCGCGCCGTCCGCTGGGCCGGCCGCATTGCTCCGGTTGAATCGGTTGAGCGGTTTGACCTGCACTATCATCACCAGCGCGGCCGCGACATCATGAGCGAACGTCCGGGTCGGACCCACGAATCGCAAGGCGCCACGCGCCATGCCATCGAGCCGCGAACCGATCCTGTCCGCGTGGCGGAGCGTCGCTTTGCCGAGTCGGTTGTCCAGGAATTGAACGACCGGTTCGCCAAGAACGAGTTCGATCGCCTCGTCTTGGTCGCCGGTCCGACCATGCTCGGGGACCTGAGGGCGGCTTTGCCCGTCGAACTTCAAAGAGTCGTCCATGGTGAGCTGTGCAAGGACCTCACGCATCTGGCAAACGATCAGCTGAAGGAGCATCTCTTGGCAGCTGATGTGATGTGAGGGAGCGCGATCCGCTTCGGTCGGAGGGTTTTCAGAGGAGACCACAGGATGGCGTTCGAGGACATCAAGGCGCAGATCGCGCTGCTGCTCGCTGTAACCCATGACCGGCCTGACAGTCTGCATGCGCTCTAACAAAACGTTATGCAGGAGGCCAACGAAATGCGGGCCTTCGGCATGCCACTTCCTTAAGATCTGGTGGAGCTTGAGCGCGCGCTGGAAGAGAAGTTCTCCAGAGAGCTTAGGCACAGTTAGGACAGTGGAGGTGAACCATGGAAGCCGTTGAGCAAGACCACCGCACCGTGACCCGGTCGCGCTGGATACGGGCCCTCCATCTGGTGTTCTTTCTGATTGCCTTCGGGGTCGGTCAGTCCATCTTCTGCTTACTGACCATCGTGCAGTTCCTCTGGCTGCTGGCGCCAGGCGAGCCGTAGCGGGGCGACCAGCGATCGGCCGGATCGACGACGTGCGGGCAATCGTGGCGGGAGAGGCAGGAACCACTGTCGGCGTTGCCGCGCGATGATCTCGCGCAAGCTTATGCAACTTGCAGCGTGACCAACCGAAGAGCACGGTCCTCAGGATGCGGTTGCGCCTTGAAACCCAGCTCTGCACACATCTTCAGCATGGTCGTGTTTTCGGCCAGAACGTGGCCCTCGAAGGTCTTGACGCCCTCGGATCGCGCATAGGCGAGCAGTTTCTGCATCAATTGCCACCCAAGGCCTCGCCCCTTCAGATCGCTGCGAACAATCACGGCAAACTCGGCCCCATCACCATCGGCATAGCGATTCAGGCGCGAGACGCCGATAAGCGCGCCCGATTTATCAAGGGCGACAAATGCCATCTCGCGCGCATAGTCGATCTGCGTCAGGCGGGCGATGAAGGCATGCGACGGTTCCTTCATCGGGGTCAGCAGCCGCATCCGGATGTCTTCGGGATCGAGCTTGGCATAGAAGTCCTTGGCCAGATGCTCGTCCTCCGGGCGCACCGGACGCATGAGAACTTGCAGGGCGCCATTGAGAGTGACTTCAGACGCAAGACCGGCAGGATAAGGCCGAATGGCGAAGCGATCGCGATTGGCAGGCGCGGCTCGCACCAGAATGCGCGCATCAAGGGCCAGAACGCCCTTTTCATCAGCCAACAGCGGATTGATGTCCAACTCTCGAACTTCGGGGACGTCCGCGGCGAGCTCGGCGATCTTGACCAGCGTATCGGCGACCGCGTTGATATCTGCTGGCGGCCGATCGCGGTAGCCGGCGAGCAATCGATTGATGCGGGTACGCTGCATAAGGCCGAGCGCCAGGGTACGATCGAGTGGAGGCAGGGCCAAAGCCTTGTCGTTGATGACCTCGACCCCGGTCCCTCCGGCACCAAACAGCACAATTGGGCCGAAAGTCGCATCTTCAGCAATGCCGACGATCAACTCGTGCGAGCCTGGGCGATCGATCATTTGCTGCACCATGAAGCCTTCGATGCGCGCGCCCGGCTTGACCGTTGCAATGTTGCGCAACATAGCTTCGGCGGCTGCGCGCGCCTCCTGGGGATCGAGCAAGCCGAGCCGAACACCGCCGATGTCCGATTTATGGGCGATATCGCGCGACCAGATCTTGACCACCACGCGCGTGCCCGGCCCGCCTTCCGCGATCACCTCGCTCGCACGGTCGGCAACCTCCAGCGGCGTCTTGGCGATGTGGGTGGCGGCGACCGGAATTCCATAAGCTGCGAGCACGGCCTTTGACTCGGCCTCGCTCAGCAGCGAGCGATTCTCCGCTAGGGCACCGGCAATAACCGACGTCGCCGTCGCACGATCCGCCTTGGGGCCGTTGGGTGTATCCCCCGGGATCCGCAGTAGAGCGGCCTGAGAGCGCTGATACGCAATGACATGCATGAAGGCTTCCACCGCCACTGCGGGGGTTTCAAACGACGGGATGCCCGCATCCTCAAGCACCCGGCGACCCTCGGCGACGGCGGCAGCGCCGAGCCAAGCGCTCAAGGTTGGCTTTGCTTGGCCGGTGGATCGGGCCTCTCGATAGGCCGTTGCGATGGCTTTTGCCGCCTCCGTGCTGGACGCGACGGCCGTCGGGCAGTTCAGTGCAAGTATGGCGTCGACAGCGGGATCGGCCTGGAGCGCCCGGTAAGTGGCGGCGTAGCGCTCCGGTCCCGCGTCGCCGATGATATCCAGTGGATTGGCTCGCGACCAGGCGGCAGGCAATACGCTGTCGAGGCAGGTCACTGTCTCCGGCGAGATGTTTGCCAGCACCCCACCGAGGTCCCTGAGGCGGTCGACCGCAAGTACGCCGGCCCCACCGCCGTTGGTAAGAATCGTCAGTCGCTCGCCCGAGATGCGGCCGAGGCGACTCAGCACCTCTGCGGCCTGGAACAAATCGCCAAGGTCTGCGACCCGTACCAGCCCGGCGCGCTCGAAAGCGGCATCGTAGACAGCATCGGAGCCCGCCATGGCGCCGGTATGCGAGGCGGCCGCGCGGGCGCCCTCCGGATGCCGTCCGGCCTTCAGCACAATGACGGGTTTGACGCGCGCCGCTGCCCGCGCCGCCGACATGAAGTTGCGGGCGTCGCGAACGCCCTCCAGATAGAGCAGGATCGCGCGTACCTTGCCGTCCGTTGCCAGATGATCGAGCACGTCGTCGACATCGACATCGACCATGTTGCCGAGCGAAACGAGATGCGAGAAGCCGATGCCGCGCGCCTTCGCCCAATCCAGCACGGCCGTGACGATGGCGCCCGACTGGGAGACGAGCGCGAGATCGCCCTCAAGTGCGGGAGTATGCGCAAAGCTGGCATCGAGGCCCGCCCCCGGAACGATGAGACCGAGACAGTTGGGCCCGAGCACGCGCATATCGTGCTTGCGGGCCTCGGCGAGAATGGCGGCGTCGAAATCGATCCTGCCAACTCTCGGGCCGGCCGTAATTACTACGGCAGCGTGCGTGCCGCCCCGGCCAAGTTCAGCGATCAGCGCGGTCACGGTCGCCGGAGGTGTGCAGATGACTGCCAGTTCGGGAGTGTCGGGTAGCGCGGCAATAGTAGCGTAACAGCGCGTGCCGGCGATCTCGAGATGCTTAGGGTTCACGAACCAGATCGGGCCTCGCAGTCCGGCGGCGAGCAGATTGCGGGCGATTGTAAACCCCACGGATCCTGGTCTCGTGCTGGCACCGATCAGTGCCACGGAGTTCGGAGCGAACAGATGCGTGAGATTGCGAACGGTCAATGAGTGCCTCCCCGGCGACTAGGGTGCGTGCTGGTTTGCGCAATATCTCGAACATGCACCGGCGTGGAACATTGATCTCGATCAGTGACTGCCTGGCGTCACTTGTTACCCGTCAGTCGCAGCCAAATCCGACAGGCGTCGACGGGAAAAATACTACAATGATGACACCGCCATTCACGCGAATACTGGAAAGTGGACTACCAGCTGCGGTTCCGCGGGCCATACCGTGGCGATTGGATCAGCGGCTGCTGCGCCGCTCGCTGATTGTGATCGCGCTGGCCGGGCTTTTGCTCGGACTTGGCCTTGCCGCCTTTGGGACGACCGCCACCGCCCACTGGGCTTGGGCCGCGGCGACACTGCCGGTGGTGATTGCGCTGGCAGTGTCAATGATCAGGGAGCTGATGGCCGGGCGACTTGGCGTGGACGCAGTGGCGCTGCTGTCCATGAGCGCGGCCCTTGCGCTGGGTGAATCGCTGGCCGCGATCGTGGTCGCGGTGATGTATGCGGGCGGCAACGTGCTTGAGGACTTTGCCGTCGCCAGGGCCGAGAACGATTTGAAGTCCTTGGTGGATCGTGCTCCTCGCGTTGCCCACCGCCGCGCAACCGATGCGATCAGTGATGTGGCGATCGATGTTGTGGCGGTGGGCGATCGCCTCATTGTCAGGGGCGGGGAAGTCGTTCCAGTCGATGGAACGGTTGCCGGCGAGGCCGCAGTGATCGACGAATCCGCGCTGACCGGAGAACCGATCCCGGTCGGTCGGGGCCCCGGCGAACTCATTCGCAGCGGCACGTTGAATGCTGGCGAAACCTTCGAGATGATTGCGACGGCGCGGGCCGGCGAGAGCGCCTATGCCGGAATCGTCCGCATGGTGACGGCCGCGCAGACCGCCAAGGCGCCATTCATTCGGCTGGCCGACCGCTTTGCGCTGTTGCTGCTGCCAGTCGCAGCGGGTGGTGCAACTCTGGCCTGGTTGCTCTCTGGCGATCCGATTCGCGGGCTTGCCGTACTGGTCGCCGCCACCCCCTGCCCGCTGATACTGGCCGCTCCGGTGGCCTTCATCGGCGGTGTTTCGCAAGCGGCGCGGCGCGGTATTCTGGTCAAGGGTGGCGGTGCGCTTGAGGCGCTGGCGCGCGCCCATACGGTGATGTTCGATAAGACTGGCACACTGACGGTTGGTGGCGCGCGCCTGGTGACGATCGAACTGGCGCCAGGCAAGAGCGCCGACGAAGTGCTTCGCCTGGCTGCGTCCTTGGAACAGGCCTCGCATCATGTGGTGGCGACAGCCGTGGTGGCATCGGCACGAGCCCGGAGCCTCGCCCTCGACATGCCGACCGAGGTGCGCGAGACCATGGGTTCCGGGCTGGAGGGCCGCATTGGCGGCAGTCTGGCTCGCGTCGGCTCGCACCAATTTGTGTTTGGCGGAGCAAATCCATCCGAGTGGGCCAAGCGCGCGCTGCGGCGCGCCTCCTGGCGCTCGGCACTCAGCGTTTTCGTTGCGGTCGATGGCCAAGGCATCGGAGCGCTTCTTCTGGCCGACGAACTGCGGCGCGAGAGTCCGCGTGCGGTGCAGGCGCTTCGAGCCGCCGGTATCAAGCGGGTGGTGATGGTCACAGGCGACCGCGCCGACTCTGCCGAGACCATCGCCGCCGCGCTGGATCTCGACGCCGTGCTGGCGGATCGCGTTCCATCCGACAAAGTCGATGCGGTCGCGGTTGAGCAGCGGATGCACCCGACCGTCATGGTCGGGGACGGCATCAACGATGCGCCCGCGCTGGCCGCCGCCGATATCGGCATTGCCATGGGCGCGCGTGGCGCGAGTGCGTCATCGGAGGCGGCGGATGTCGTCATTCTCGTTGATCAGATCGATCGCGTTTCCGAAGCCTTGGTGATCGCACGACGGACCCGGACCATTGCGCTACAGAGCATCGTGGTGGGGATGGCGCTTTCGGGACTCGCCATGTTTGCGGCGGGGCTTGGGTATCTGACACCGGTGGCCGGCGCGCTGACCCAGGAAGTAATCGATCTGGCCGTCATTCTCAATGCGCTCAGAGCCCTGACCCCCGCCCGTCAATCATCGGCGCTGCGGCTCACAGCCGGCGAAGCCGGGGCGTTGGGCCACGATCATCAAGTGCTGATGCAGAGCCTCGACCGCCTGCGTGCCATCGCTGATCTCCTCGATGAGGCCGACCCAGAAGAAGCCGTTGCTCTGATCGCAGAGGCAAATGGCCTGGTGGCACGCACGGTGGTCGAGCACGAACACGCCGATGAGGCTTCCGTGTACCCGCGGTTGGCGAAGATCCTCTCTGACGGCCACGGATTGGCGGCAATGAGCCGGGCGCATCGCGAGATTCTCCATCTCGCGCGTCTGTTGCAACGCCTGGCGGACAGGCTCGATTTTGCCCATGCCGACAAGTATCTTGTCCGCGATGCTCAACGTGTCATCGAGGCCATCGAGTCCCTGGTGCGGATGCATAGCGCCCAGGAGGAGGACATCTACGACTTTGCGGTCGCGAAGGGATAGTGTGATGAGCACTGAGGATTTTGAGATGGTCTTCGAGAAGTCTGCGATTGATCTCCATCAAGGCGCCGAGTGGTGATCGGCATTTGTTTAGTGACAGCGTCGTGACCCTCGGTTGGGCACGTCTTGGCATTGGGAGATTGATCATGATGTGGGATGGATGGATGGGCGGCGGCTGGCCCTTTGGCGGCCTGCTGTGGCTCGCAGTCTTGGGTCTGGCCATCTATGGCCTGGTCCACCTGGTCCGCAATCGGACGACGGATGGCCCCAGCCAAAGCCCCTCAGGTTCCGGCGCGCTCAAGACACTGGATGAGCGCTACGCCAAGAGCGAGATCGAGCGCGAGGAGTACTTGCGCCGCAAACGCGATATTCTGGGAAAGGGCGAAACATGAAATTCTACATCGCCAAGACCGTCACGGGGCCATTCGATGATGTCATTCTGAAGGTGACGGATGCGCTCAAGGCCGAAGGTTTCGGTATCCTGACGGACATCGATGTTCGTGAGACGCTGAAGAAGAAGATCGGCGCCGATTGGCGGCCGTATCGGATTCTCGGAGCGTGCAACCCGCCGCTGGCCTATCAGGCGCTGCAGGCCGAGGACAAGATCGGCACCATGCTTCCGTGCAATGTCATCGTGCAAGACATTGGCGAGGGCAAGATCGAGGTCGCTGCGATCGATCCGTCCAAGACCATGGCCCATGTCGGTAACGCAAAGCTTGCGGAGTTGGCGGCGGTGGTACGGGACAAACTCGAAGCCGTGATCGACAGACTGTAGTACCATCATACGAAAGGTCCCACGCTTCCCGGATGTTTGCCGCGCGAAGAAAAATGCGCGTCGAACTGCGGGAAGCAAGTGGGAACTTTTGCACGACGGGATTGCACCTTGCACCGGATCAATCATGATCGAGACGCATGGTTCACCGAACCCAGGCGGGGGCCGCTGTAATCCGACCATCGACGACCTCAATGATCCGATCACAACGCTTCGCCAACGCCATGTTGTGCGTGACGATCAGGAAGCTGGTACCGCTCACCTTGTTGACGTCACGCATCATCTCGAAGACCGTATCGGCCGACTTGGTATCGAGATTGCCGGTCGGCTCGTCGGCAAGCACGATGGCGGGATTGACCGCCAGCGCCCGGGCAATCGCAACACGTTGCTGCTGTCCGCCTGAAATGCTCATGGCTTTATTATTGCGCCAGCGGCTGAGCCCCACCTGGTCCAGGAGGTCCTCCGCACGCGCGCGCATCGCGGCATCTGGGAAGCCGCGCTGCACCAGCAGAGGCATCATGACATTTTCCAATGCGGTGAAGGCCGCGATCAGATGGTGGTACTGGAACACAAAGCCGATGCTCGATCCTCGCAGTTGGGTCAGGGCTTTGTCGTCGAGCGTGGCGGTGTCGTGGCCTTCGATGGTCAGTGAGCCGCCGGTGGGCCTGTCGAGCAGGCCGATGATGTTGAGCAGCGTGCTCTTGCCCGATCCCGAGGGGCCAATCAGCGCGCAGAACTCGCCACGCGCCAGCGCCAAGTCAATGCCGTGCAACACCTCGGTCTCAACCTCGGTGCCGACATTATAGGCCTTGCGGATGCCTTGCAGGGTGAGGACGCTGTCAGCCACGGATGGCCACCACGGGATCGAGACGCGAGGCACGCCATGCCGGCACCGCAGCAGCCAGCACGCCGCACACCGTCGCCAAGACCGCTGTTAGTGCATAAAGCGACGGTTGGATATCAATCACAAAGAACGGCGTCCCGTCCGGGTTCACGGCGAGTAGCAACCAGAGAGCGAGAAAGCCGCGCGCGAGCAGTGAGCCGAAGATCGAGCCGATCAGTCCGACTATACCGCCCTGCACCAGGAACAAGCGCATGATTTGGCCTTGCGAAGCGCCCATGGCCCGCAGAATGCCGATCTCGCGCGAGCGCTGCACCACGGAAACCACCAGCACACTGGCAATGCCGAGTGCGACCGAAAGGCCGACTGAGGTGCGGATGGCGCCGAACGACACATTCTGGGTCTGCATGGCCGTAAAGAACTGCGCGTTGGTTCTGATCCAGCTGTCGGCCTTGACCGGATGAACCGCCGCGATGGTGTCGGCAAGAGCATCGGCGGCATACGGATCCTTCAGCGTCACGTCGATACTGGAGACGTCGCCCACCATGCCGAGCAGGTTCTGCGCGGTGGTCAGTAGCGAGATGACAATGCGCTCGTTGAACCCCTTGTTGCCAAGGTCAAAGATACCCGCAACATTCAGCGTGTCCGAGCCACCCGAAGCGGTGCGCAACAGCACCTTGTCTCCCACCTTGAGTCCGAAGTCCTCGGCGAGGTCCTTGCCGATCAGCATGTCCTGGCCCGTGATGCGAGACGTGCCCGCGATAATGTAGTCAGGAATAGCGATAAACCGATAATAGTGGTCGGGCTCGATGCCCGTGAAGGTCACTGTGCGTGTTGCCGAACCGCGCACCAGGAACACCAGCCCCGAGGCCTGTGGTGACACCACGTCAATGCTCGGCATCGCGGCAAACGATGTCCGCAGTTTGCGCCACTGATCGACTGTGACCTGCCGTTGCGTTCGGCTCTGCACGACCCGGACGATCTTACCTTCGCCGTCAGCGAGCAATGGACGCGACACGTCCTTGCGCGGCAGCACGACAACCTGGGCCTGCGTGCTCAGCACACGGTTGAGAATGTTTCCTTGCACGCCATTGAGCAGCGCCGACATGAAGACGATGACGCTGACGCCGACCGCAACACCGATGATGATCAGCATCGTCTGCACAAGTCCTTCGCGCAGGAACCGGAGCGCCGCGATGACTTCGAAGGGGAGATGGCTATCCATTGCCAGCAACCCGCATACGCTGGCCATCGCTTAGTTTTGGCGTTTGCCCACGTACGACCACCTCGCCCGGTTCGATCCCCGACAGCACCTCAACCGCCGTGTCGCCGATGGTGCCGATCCGGATCTCGCGTCGCCGCGCCCGGTTTGCGTCCACCACCATGATCCAGGGCTTTGCAGCCGTCAGATCGTGCACGCTGCTGGTCTCGACCACGATGGCTTGCGCCCGCCGCGCAACCTCTATCTCAACCGAAACTGTCATGTCCTGACGCAGATAGGCCGGAGGGTTCGGCACGGCCAGCTTGACTTCGACAGAGCCGCGTTGCGGGTCGATGGACGGATTGATGTAGCTGAGCGTGGCTTCAAAGGTTCGTTTCGGGTAGGCGTCGGCCGAGACCGTTGTGTGTTGCCCGAGTTGCAGCAGTCCAAGGTTTACTTCGTCGATCTGCACCACGATCTGAGTCTCACCTGCGGGTGCCAATACCATCAGGGTTGCACCTGGCTGCACGATGTTGCCGCGCTCGACAGTGCGGCTGATCAGCGTGCCGTCACGCGGGGCCTTGATCTTGTAGTAGCCGAGTTTTGTTTCGGCAGACCGCAAACTGGCCTGGGCTTGGGCGAGTTGGGTCTCTGCAACAAGATGGTCCATGCCGCCGGGCTGGCTGGTTGTCACCTGGAGATCGGCTGAGCGGACCTGTGATCGGGCGACGTCCAGCGCCCTACGGGCATCGTCCAGCGTAACTCTTGTGGCAAACCCTTGATGCTGGAGTTTCCAAACCCGGTCATAGGCCTGCTGAGCGTTTTTCAGGGCTACCTCGGCTTGAGTCCTGCTCTCGGCGGCCGACGGGCCGGCAACCGATGTCAGCTGCGCGAGCTTTGCTTGCCACTGTTCGACGACCCCTTGTGCAAGCTGCACGGCCTGGCGGGTCTCGCTGTCGTCGAGCCGGATCAGCAGATCACCTTCCTTGACCGCTTGCCCCTCAACAACCGGCACCTCCGCAACATTGCCAGTGACTTGCGCGCCAACATTGACCCGGAAGGGCGTCTGAATCTGCCCACTGGCGACCACGGTCTGAACCAGGTCCTGGCGCTTGACGTGATCGACCACAACGATCGGGCCAAGAATGTACGGTGCACCGAAATAGGCAACGCCACCAACCAGTGCGGCGCCGGCAGCAATCCAAGTAATCGACGCCCGCAGCCGTGCCCAGACCTGCGGCCAGAAATGCCCAGGCAGGCAAACAGGCTTGGTTGTCAAAGATGAATTTGCCATGGACGGCCTCGCTGAAGATCCACTTTTCGAACTCGTCATGTTACGATTGCCCAGGCAGGTCAGCTGCGCCGTGCGCTAGATCAACGTGAGAGGCGGGTCGACAAGGCGATAAATCCTATCGGCGAGCGACTATTCCGACCTGTTGCGACAAGCGGCTTGTTCTCGAGAGTATCTGCGCGCGGCTGGCGGGACGGCCGCGAGCACGTTGTCATTGGCGGATGAGACTTTCATGCGATCTCCGGCGATTGGACATGGCTGTACCCTGATGGGACCCACTGAAGGGAACCAAGTGGGGTGCGGGGCCGCCGTCTGCCGCAAATTGGTAGTTTAAAAGGCGGCATCCGGCCGCCCCGCCAGCGTTTTTTCCGATCCACTCCGTCGCCACTTACCGTGGGCTGCTCCACCCCGAGGCATCTCACCCCCGGAGGACGACGGCGGCCGCTGGACGCCAAGGTGTGCGGCACCCGGCCCCAGTCGCTGCCCCTCTTCCAGCAGATCAAGACGCCCTCGAGTGCATCCCCGTAGAAGAAGGTGAGTAGATCATAGTATAAAAAGACGATGTTGTGTAGTAATTTCTGAGACAGAGTTAATATGTCTCCTGTAGGCACTGAAAAATTCTGACTCTGTCAGTATTGGCCATTGTGTCTTTTTCTGACACGCGGCCGCGTCGTGCAAGGGCACACAAGTCTAGCCCGAATTTCCCCGAAGCCAAAAACGGAGCTTCGGTTTAAAATCTTTATTTTCCAATAGTTTATGTCGAAAATGGACCGGGATGCCGCGGCATCCCGGGGAGCCGATTCATTCAGCAATCGTAGCCGATTGGCCTGCAGTGCCGGTCAGCGGAAAATGGCAGGCGCACTGGCGGCCGTTGGGAGCGTCCAACAATTGCGGCCGATCCGTAGAGCAGCGGGCCTCGACGCGTCGGCAGCGGGTGTGAAAGCGGCAGCCTGAGGGTGGCGAGATCGGGCTGGGGACATCGCCGGTGAGCACAATGCGGCCGGCCCTGCCATCGCGGCGCACATCGGCGACCGGCACCGCGGAGATCAGCGCCTGGGTATAGGGATGGCGCGGCGAACGGAACACCTGGCCGGTCTCACCCATCTCGACGATTGAACCCAGATACATGACTGCGATGCGGGTGGACACTTGTCGCACGACGCTGAGGTCATGGGCGATGAAGATGTAGGTGAGCTTTAGCCGCTCTTGCAGATCGGCCAGGAGATTGATGATCTGCGCTTGCACCGATACGTCCAGCGCCGAGACTGGCTCATCAAGCACTAGCAGTTTGGGCTCGAGCGCAAGGGCGCGTGCAATGCCGATGCGCTGGCGCTGGCCGCCAGAGAACTCGTGCGGGTAGCGCTCGATATGCTCCTGCGCCAGACCGACCAGATCGATCAGTTCACGGACTCGGGCGGCTATACGCGCGGCGCCCCAATCGGCGTGATGCACGCGCAGCGGCTCGGCGATGATATCACCAACGCGCCGGCGCGGATTGAGCGAGGCATAGGGGTCCTGGAACACCATCTGCAGGCGCTGACGCAGCGGGCGCAGCTGCGACAGGCTCTTCCTGGCGATGTCTTCGCCCTCGAACAGGATGGCGCCTGCGCTGGGCTCATAGAGGCGCGCGATGCAGCGCCCGAGCGTCGACTTTCCGCAACCCGACTCGCCGACCAGTCCGAGCGTCTCACCGGGCCACACGTCGAACGAGACATTGTCGACGGCATGCACGGTCTTGATGCCGCCGGACGAGAACCGACTGCCGACGGTGAAGCGCTTGCTGACATTCTGCACAGATATCAACGGCGTGGCGGCGATCATCGCGCACCTGCCAGCACGGCGGATTCGAGGAAGCACGCCGCCTCGTGATCGTGGTTGCCTTGGAGCGCCGGAACGGCCGAACACGCGGCAAATCGCGATGGACAGCGCGGCCCGAAGGCGCAGCCGGCCGGCATGTCATAGAGCGAGGGCGGTGTGCCGGCTATGGATTTGAGGCGTCTGGGCCGTTCACCCGAAATGGGCGGGATCGATTGCAACAGTGCGCGCGTATAGGGATGGCGCGGTTCCAGGAACAGTTCCTTCTTTGGCGCGCGCTCCACCACCCGTCCCGCATACATCACCAGCACGCGGTCTGCGATTTCGGCGATCACGCCCATGTCGTGCGTGATGAAGACGATGGCCGAGCCGTAGTCGCGGCGCAGGCGTTGCAACAGGTCGAGGATCTGCGCCTGCACCGTGACGTCGAGGGCGGTGGTCGGTTCGTCGGCAATCAGCAATTTCGGCGAGCACGACAGCGCCATGGCGATCACCGCGCGCTGGCGCATGCCGCCCGAGAGCTGGTGCGGAAAACGGTCCACCGCCTCGTCGGGACTGGGGATGCCGACCGCCGTCAGCAGCTCCACCGCCTTGTCGCGCGCCTGCCGCGCGGTCTCGGGTCCATGCACCCGGATCTGCTCGGCGATCTGGCTGCCAATGGTGAAGACCGGCGTCAGCGACGTCATCGGGTCCTGGAAAATCATCGCGATCTCTTTGCCGCGGATGGCGCGCATGTCGCGATTGCTGGCGCCGATCAGTTCGCGGCCCCGGAAGCGGATGGAGCCCGAAATCTCCGCATTCGGATCGTTGATCAGGCCCATCACGGCGAGCAAGGAAATGGTTTTGCCAGAGCCGGACTCGCCGACCACGCCGAGCACCTCGCGCTCGGCGACATCGAAATTGACCCCGGAAATGGCCCGGATTTTTCCACGCGGGGTTCGGAAGGCGACGCGCAGGTCGCGCACTTCCAGGATGTTGCCGGTTGCCTCAGCCATCGGCGCGCACCCGCGGATCGATCAGGATGTACAACATGTCGACCACGGCGTTGGCCAGCACGATGAAGAAAGCCGAGAACAGCACCGCCGCCATGATGACAGGCAGATCGAGATTGAGCAGGGCGTCGAAGGTGAGCTTGCCCAGGCCAGGCAGCGCGAACACCACCTCGGTGAGCACCGCCACGCCGCCCACCAGCTGGCCGAAGTCGAGCCCGAACAGCGAGACCACGCTGATCAGCGAGGTGCGCAGCGCGTGTCTGGTCAGGATCGAGAACTCGCTGAGACCCTTGGCGCGGGCGGTGCGGACGTAATCTTCCTGCAGCGCCTCAACCAGGCTGGCGCGCAGCACACGTCCGTAGATGCCCATGTAGCCGATCGCAAGCGTGCACCACGGCAACAGCAACGTCAGGAACCAGCCTTTGGGATCGGTGAACAGCGGTTTGTAGCCGAGCGGAAGGACCCAGCTGAATAGGAACGTGTCGTGCAGTCGGCTTTGCGTGACGAGATTGACCACGGCGCCCAGCCAAAACACCGGCAGCGAAATGCCAATCAGGCCAAATATCATCAGAACACGATCAACCCAGCCGCCCTTGTTGCCGGCTGCAGCAAGGCCGACAAGGAAGGCGCCGACGATCCAGATTATGGCGGCGCCGGCCACGAGAGAGATGGTGACTGGAATGGCATCGAACACGGCTGGGATCACTTTCCAGCCGCGATTCACGAACGAGGTCAGATCCTGCGTTATGAATAGCTTCTTCATCATGCGGAAATATTGCACCGGCAGCGGCTGATCGAGGCCGAAGGCTTCGCGTACCGCAGCGACCGTTGCGGGCGAGGCATTGCGGCCCGCGATGCGCGAGGAGGGGTCGGAACCGGGCATGGCGAAGAAAATCAGGAACACCAGCACGCTGATGCCGAACATGGCAAACAGCATGTCGCCAAGGCGTTTGAGCAACGCATAGAGCATCATTTGGCTCCAATGCGCAGCTTGGCCTTCGGGTCCAACGCATCACGCACGCCATCGCCGAGAACGTTGAGGGCGAGCACGGTAATGGCGATGGCGATGCCGCCCGACATGGCAACCCAGGGCCGCGTATACAGCAGGCCAATGCCGTCCTGGACGATGCTGCCCCAGCTCGAATCGGGTGGCTGCACGCCGATGGTCAGGAACGACAGCGCGGCCTCGACCAGCATGTCGATGGCCATCATGATCGGCACAAAGACGATGAGGAGCGGGAACACGTTGGGCAGGACATCGCGATAAAGGATGCGCGACGAGGGCACGCCGAGGCCGATAGCGGCGAGCACGAACTCGCTGCGGCGCAGGCTGAGCACCAGGCCGCGGATCGGGCGGGCGACGTAAGGTATGTAGACCACGCCGATGATGAAAATCGGCAGGAACAGGCTGCCGCTGCTGATCTCGATCGGGCCGATCTTCATGCCCTGATTGATCAGCACCACCGACAAGCAGATCGCGAGCAGATAGATCGGGAACGCCCAAAGGATATCCATCAAGCGCGACAACACGGTGTCGATGATGCCACCGAAGAAGCCGGCGGACGTGCCCACGATGGTGCCGAAGATCAATGAAAGAAGGGTCGCCGCCGCCGCGATCAGCAGCGAATTGCGCCCGCCATAGAGCAGCCGTGAAAACACATCCCGGCCCTGATTGTCGGCGCCAAGGAAAAAGCCGCGCAACGACCAGGTCGGGCCAATGGGCGTATAGCCGAGGCCCAGGCCCTCTGTCGATTGCTCAAGGACCGGTACTTGCTGGCCACCGATGGTGATTTGCGCATCGAGATTAGAGCGGAACGCATCCTGCCCAATGGCCGAGGCATAGAGCGGAGCGGCCACGCAAATGACTGTGATCAGGGCCAGTACCGCAAGCGCGACCATGGCAGCGCGGTCGCTGACCAGCTTGCGCAAGGCCAGCGCCCACGGTCCCTGGCCGGGACGGGAGCGGGGCCTTGCGTCCTCGCTCCCGGGGTTCTCGATCACAGCCGCCGTTTCAACCGTCATAAAATGCGTCTCGGTAAATCAGCCGACGTCACTTCACCCAGGCCTGCGTGATCATGAAGTAGAACTGCGAGTTGAACTTGAAGTTGCCAAGACGCTTCGACGTGAAGTCGATGTGCTTGGGTGTGAACAGCGCCACGGCGGCGGCTTTGTCGGTCACCGCGTGATCAACTTCGGCCCACAGCTTGTTGGCGGCGGCCTGATCGGTTACGCCGAGATCCAGCGCCTTGTGCATCTTGTCGTTGATATCCTTGTCGCAGAAGCCGGCGATGTTGATTGAGTTGTCGCTATCCTTGTGGAAGCTCTCGCAACCGAACAGGATGTAGAGGAAATCCGACGCTGCCGGATAATCCTGGTACCACTGGGTGATGCTCATCTGCACATTGTTCTTGGTGTTCTGGATGTAGGCGAACTGCAGATTGGTCGAGATCGGCTTCAAGGTGGTGTCGAAACCGAGGTCATTCATGACGCTCTGCATATAGGTGCCAAGCGACTTGGAGGCGTCGGTGTCCTCCGAGATGATGGTCACCTTCTGGCCCTTCTGGCCGCTCTCGGCCATCAACGCCTTGGCCTTCTCCAGGTCCGGGCC
>JANLQJ010000453.1:0-3921 GCA_031367715.1 Hyphomicrobiaceae bacterium
GGGGGTCAACCCGCGGGGGGGTGGGGGGTGGGGTGCCCGGGGCCATCAATTCCCCGCCCCTACTTCAGACGCCGTGCCCCAAATTGAGAACTGCTGATGGTGCTTGGGCGCACTAGGCTAGGCTTCTGACTTGGCGTAGAAAAACCTGAACAGTTGGACTGGCGAGCGGCCCGCTGGTCGGTAATGATGTTGCGTCGAGGGGCGTCGTTCATGACTCGGCAGGCGATCTTCCTGGATCCCTCCAATCGCCGCGGGCGGCTGCTGTCGCGGCTCGGCTGGCTGATAGCCGCGATCAGCACCGTCACCCTGGCAACTTTTCTCTATGGCGTATTCACCGTGCCGAACCTGCCAGGCCTCGGGCGCATCAACCCGCGCCAGCTGTTCCCCATTGCCGTGGCCAATCCTGCGGTCGCCTCGCGCGTCAAACTGCAAACCGTTCGGGCCTTCACGGCGGCACCGCATAGAGCAGCACGCCGGCGCGGCGGCCATGCCCGCAATGCAGCGGCGGCGAAATCGCACGTCACGGTGCACACGGTTGCCCATCGCATCGATCCGCTGCTGATTGCGCCCTCCCCGGTCGGCAGCGCGAGCACCGAGGCCGCCGCGCCAGGGCCACAGCGGCCGCTCAGCATCGGCTTTTATGACGACGAGGACGCTCCCAATTTGGCCGCGCTGCACGCCGCGTTGCCGCATCTAGACTGGGTGTCGCCGACTTGGATCGGCCTCGATACAGCCGATGGCACGTTGAATCTGCATTTTGACGACGGCGCGCTCGCCCTGATCCGCGCCAGCCGGCCCGAAGCCAAGGTGCTGCCGCTGCTGCAAAACATCAAAGATGGCACAGCCGATGGTCTGGCCACCGCGCTCATCCTGTTCGATGCCGAAAAGCGCAAGGCGTTGGTGCAAGAGATTGTCGCCACCCTCAGCGACAAGGGGCTGAATGGCCTGGTGGTCAATTTCGAAGGCCTGCCGGCCGGTGCCGAGCCCGATCTGGTCAGGTTCCTGGGTGACCTGAAGGAGGCGTTTCGGCCACAAGGGTTGATTCTGGCGGTCGCCGAGCCGCTGGCAAACCCGAGCAACAGCGATGCCGCCCTGTCGGCAGCGACCGATTTCGTCATCCTGATGGCCTATGACGAGCACTCCGGCGTGGGCGAGCCGGGCCCGATCGCCTCGCAAGCCTGGTACGTGCACGGCCTGATGCAGCACCTACACTCGCTGGAGGCCGGGCGCACCATCGTTGCTCTTGGCAGCTTTGCCTATGACTGGAAACGCAACGAACAAAGCGAGCTGATCCGCTTTGACACCGCCATCCAGGCGGCCCGGGACGCGCGCGCTTCCATCACCTTCGACCGCGACCTGCTGAACCCGCATTTCGCCTATGGCGAATCGACCGGCAAGCGCCATGAAGTCTGGCTGCTGGATGCCGTGACCGCCTACAATCAGGTGCTGGCGGCCGATGTCTACCGGCCGGCTGGCTATGCGGTCTGGCGCATCGGCAGCGAGGACCCCTCGATCTGGTCGGTGCTCGGCCGGCCCTATCTCAGCCCGCCGCCAAGCGGCATCTCGAACATCGGCTCGGGGTCCAGCGTCGACTATGCCGGCGGCGGCGAGATCATGCAGATCACCACCGAGCCCAAGGATGGTCAGCGCACGGTGCTCTACGATCCGGTCAGCCACATCGCGACCAGCGAGACTTACACGGACTTTCCCAGCAATCTGGTGGTGACACAGACCGGCTCGCAAGCTGGCAAAGTGGCGCTCACCTTCGACGACGGCCCGAGCCCGGACTGGACCGCGCGCATTCTCGACATTCTGAAGGACAAGTCGGTCAAGGCAACGTTTTTTATTGTCGGCGTCAATGCCAGCGCCGCGCCCGGCCTGGTCAAGCGCATGGTGGCCGAGGGACACGATGTCGGCAACCATACCTTCACGCACCCCAACCTGGCGACCGCGCCGGCCGAGCTGCTCAAGGTCGAGCTGAATGCCACGCAGCGCCTGTTCCAGGCCCTGACCGGGCGAGCCATGCGTCTGTTCCGCCCGCCTTATCTGGGTGATGCGCATCCCACCGACGATAACAGCCTGCGTATTCTGCGACTGGCCCAGGACCTCGGCTACATCACGGTTGGCCTGAAGGTCGATCCGGACGACTGGCGCCAGCCCACCCCCGACCAGATCATTGATCGCGTGATGGCCGCGGTGACCGACCCCAACCCGGAAAGCCGTGGCCAGATCGTGCTGCTGCACGATGCCGGCGGCGATCGCCGCAGTACGGTGGAAGCGCTGCCACGCCTGATCGATGCGCTCAGGGCCAAGGGCTTCGAGCCGGTGCCGGTTTCCGAACTGGCCGGACTGACGCAAGATCAGGTGATGCCGCTGTTCCCGCACGAACCGGTGCTGCCGGCCGTCAACTCCTCGGTGTTCCTGCTGGCCAGCTGGCTGGCGAGCATGATCCACTGGTTCGCCATCGCCGCCATCGTGCTCGGCTTCGGGCGGCTGGCAACGCTGTGCTCGCTGGCCGTCTGGGGCCAGGCGCGCGCATCCTTGACAGCGCCCGGCGGACGGCTCCCCAGAGGTGAGTCGCCGGGCGCAAACCAAGACACTCCGCCGGGCGCAAGCCAGAAAGTCTCCGTCCTGATCCCCGCCTTCAATGAGGAGCGAGTGATCATCGGCTCGATACGGCGCATTTTGGCCAGCACCGGCTGCCAGTTCGAGATCATCGTCATCGACGACGGCTCGAACGACCGCACCGCCGATTGCGTGCGCGAGACATTCGCCGATGAGCTGCGGGTCCGCCTGATCGAGACGCCCAATTGCGGCAAGGCGCACGCCGTCAATATCGGGCTGCGGCAGGCCACCGGCGACGTTATCGTCGCGCTTGATGCCGATACCCAGTTCGAGCCCGGAACCATCGCGCGGCTGCTGCGCTGGTTCGTCGATCCACACGTCGGCGCGGTCGCGGGCAACGCCAAGGTCGGCAATCGCATCAATCTGCTGACGCGTTGGCAGGCGCTGGAATACATCACGGCGCAGAACCTGGAGCGGCGGGCACTGGCGGCGCTCGGCTGCGTCACCGTCGTGCCGGGTGCGGTGGGGGCATGGCGTGGTTCGCTGCTGCGCGAGCTGGGCGGCTTTCCGTCCGATACACTGGCCGAAGATCAGGATCTGACCATCGCGGTGCAGCGCGCGGGGTATAGTGTGCGCTTCGATAGCGACGCGGTTGCCTGGACCGAAGCGCCCGACACGGTGGCAAACCTGATCAAGCAGCGCTTCCGGTGGGCGTTCGGTACGCTGCAGTGCCTGTGGAAGCACCATCGCGTTACCTTCAACCCGGATTTTGGCGCCCTCGGCCTGATCGCTCTGCCGCAAGTCTGGCTGTTCCAGATCCTGCTGTCGCTGCTCGCCCCGGTGATCGACCTGATGCTGCTCGCCCAAATCGCCAGCAGCGTGCTCGACTATGTGCAACATGGCCAGCAGCTCGACACCACCGACATCGGCACCACGTTGCTCTACTACGCAGCCTTCATGCTGGTCGATATCTCCGCGGCCATCATCGCCTTCGGCTTCGAGCGGGGCGAGGACTGGCGACTGCTGTGGTGGCTACCCTTGCAGCGCCTCGGCTACCGGCAGCTGATGTACTACGTGGTCGTCAAGGCCGTGCTGACGGCGATGATGGGCAACCTGGTCGGCTGGGGCAAGACCGAGCGCCGTGCCAGCGTGGTGGTGGCGGCGGCCGCGGAGTAACACCAGCGCTCCTAACACCAACCTTCATTAATGTTGACCCATGGTCCCCTGGGCAATCGGTTGCCACTGGGTAGGGGCGCACGGCAATGCGCCCCTACAAATCACCGATGAGTCAGCATCAACGACGCCTAGAGCACTTTGCGATTGACGTGGATCATCCCGACGCTGCGACGCTAGCAG
>JANLQJ010000459.1:0-3185 GCA_031367715.1 Hyphomicrobiaceae bacterium
CT
This sequence comes from Hyphomicrobiaceae bacterium, assembly GCA_031367715.1. Taxonomy (GTDB): domain Bacteria; phylum Pseudomonadota; class Alphaproteobacteria; order Rhizobiales; family Hyphomicrobiaceae; genus JANYHF01. Next base: position 3 of record JANLQJ010000459.1, read on the forward strand.
GCCGACAAGCTGGCGCCGCCCAAGCAGCGCCATACCGCCAAGCGGATTTACAAGCGCCTGAAGGACGAGCACGGCTGTGGCGGCGGCTACACGACAGTGAAGAGCTACGTCCACGAACAAAAGCACAGCGCGCGTGAGACGTTCGTGCCGCTAGCCCATCCGCCCGGACATGCGCAGGTCGATTTCGGCGAGGCCAACGACACCATGAACGGCGGCGCTGGCGATGATACCATTGAAGGCGGCGCCGGCCATGACCTCTTTGTTACGGGCGCCAAAGGTGGTCGAGATCACATCACCGACTTCGGAGTCACTGGCGTCAGCGGCGACAAAATTGACATCCATCTATCCGGTCTCCATGTAACGAACCTGCAGGATCTACTGACCCACACCAGCGAAGTCGGCGGCAACGCCGTCATAGATCTGGGGGGCGGCAATAGCTTGACACTTGATCACGTCGATATGCATGCCCTCACCGTGAACGACTTCGTCATGTAGGCTATACGGACGCAACACTGTTCAGCAACCAACGTCGGATCGGCACCGGTCTGCCGTTTCGCTTCTGTGCGCCAAGCATGAGTATTGTCCTCAGTCAACGGCGTATCGCGTTCACCAAATCGGGGCAACTCGGCAGCCATCGTCGATACAACTGGTACGCCGGATCGATTTTCTCATTGCATCCGAACGCGACGTTAGCTTCTGAGTTTGCATCGTCGGGGCGGTCAAGAGGATGCGGCTGAAACGGTACAAGCCGGAAAAATGGTTGCGGATTCCAACGAAATCGGCAGCGGATATGGTAGTGTTCTAACTGTCCCATAAATGCCTCATCACGGGACTGTAGGCCGAACCCAATTCGAGGCCTCGAGCCGCAGCGCCCACCCAGCCTGCAGCGCGCTATCGCAATAACGAAGTAAGCCACTGAAAGACCGGCGAGTTGCGATTGCCGTCCGAAAGCACCGCTGCTGCCAAAGGCATCAACACTTCACCTAAAACGAGAGAGCGATACTTGGCCGCAGTTGACGCATCCATTGGCCAATCCGTCATCGACCTGATTGACCAAAGGCGGAGCGCGCGGTGATCGATGTCGTCGAGGACCGAGGATGAACTCCCATCTTCAGATGACGCCAACGGTATCTGAAGCGCAATAATTTCGCGCTCAAGCTTCGGGGCGTGTTCGCTTGTTAGGATCGCCTTGGCTGCGCGGATGCGTTTTCGCAGTGTCAGGAACGGCCAGACAAAGCCTGCAAAGAAATACCCAACCACAACGAGCCATTGCACGAAGAACGGCCCTTGCCATTCTGCGAACAGGAATTGCCGCTGACCGGTGACTGAGCAGATGACATCCTTGTAACTCGGGATCACCCACGCCCACCACGCGCCTAGCCACAAGATGGGAATCGCCAGCAGCAACGCCTGAAAGAGATAGAAGTCGCCGATCGGTTTCAAGCCGCTGGCTCCGTCAAAGTGTCCAGGCACGATGCGAAGCTGTACATCGTTGGAACTGAGTACGCTGGCCAGTGTGCCGAAGTGGGTGAGCCTCCCGAAAAATAGTCCGGCCAGCGCCGCCGCAAGTGCGCTGATCGCTGTGAAGACCGCCAACTCAACCAGCGCTGAGCCACCTTCAGGCAGAGCACCCTGGCGCAGCAGTTGCCAGATCTGTGTGGTGAGTTTGCCGAACACCCAAATATAGCAGCCAAAGATCAGCACACCCATCGCCAGGCCGGACACGACCTGAATGCGCTTGCCTCGCGCGGTCATTGCCAGCTTGAGCCGGGTGACACCGTCGTCGGTCAGGATGAGAGCATTGTTGAGGCGCAGGCCTTCGATCGCAGTATCGAGCCGTCGGTTGAGATCGAGAGCGAGGCCAATCGCCAGTAGGAATGCGAGGAACCCTGAAATTAACATGTAGTCCCAGCATGGCCAGTCGGTGCCGTAGTATCTGGCATTGAGCCAGATTTGGTAGCCAAGATAGAGTGCGATCGCTCCCATGACGGCTTGGAGGGTGCCGCGCTGCAAAATCCTCTCGACCCAATTCATTGCCATGCCGCCAAATCAACCACCACGTTCTCTGGATTGGCGAAGGTTCTACACAAAATAGCCCGCATGGGAAGATAGCCGAATTTCCGACGCTCAAAGTCTCGTTCGTGGGGCAGGCAGTGTGCCTCCGGTCGCTGCATGATGCGACCCAAAGCCGAATTTACTGGGCCGCGTCCTTCGCCAATTCCCGCCATAGCGTGTGCCGCGAGACGCCGAGTTCGGCGGCCACCTCAGTCTTGGTATAGTCGCCCGACGCAAGCATGACGCGCGCCTTCTTAATCGCCGCCGCATCGATACTCTTCGGCCTGCCACCGAAGCGACCGCGCCTACGGGCGGCGGCGAGGCCGGCATTGGTTCTATGGCGTAGCATGTCGCGCTCGAACTCGGCCATCAGACCGAAGATGCCAAACACAAGTTTGCTCGACGGAGTTGTCGTGTCGATCAGGTTCTCGGTCAGCAGGCGCAATTGACCATCGACGAAGTGCACGCCCGGCACGGCCACAACAACTTTATGGATATGCTGCGCGGCTTCTGCGCGGCAGTGCCGGGTGTTGCCAGCCGTCTCAGCTAGGCGCTGTACTGGCGACCTGGCCAGCCGGTTCCATACGCCGCGTTACGCGAATGGGCGGAGAGCGTGCCAATGCAACTCAGGCGCGATCGTCGTCCGCTTAGAAGGGGGACAGCGGAAGGTGCCGCGCGGCATGCGGGAGCGCAAGCGGTGCGCTCCCGCAAAAGGCGTTGTCGCCGATACTGCTCAATTCCCCTGGATGATCAGGGAGACGTTGCCCTCACCGGCTTGCGTCGTTTCGGCACTGTTGCCGTTGCCGACTTGGATTGTGCCCGCCGCGTTGTCCACGCCGAACTGCTTGGTCTTGGCCGTGTTGTGGCTGCCGATCTGGGCGGTGCCGTTGATATTGTCATAACCGCTCTGGTACGAGGTGCTGCTGTTCCAGTTCCCGACTTGGCCGGTCACGGACGTATTGCCATCGCCGTACTGCTGTATCATCGCGCCGTTGTTGCGATGCTGTTGATAGACGCGGATGAAATTGTCGTCGCCCTGCTGTTGCGCGGCAACGCCGTTGAAGCTGCCGTTCTGGTCGATGATGACCTTGCTGCCGGCAAAGGCGTCCGCGCTGCCGCCGAAGACCA
>JANLQJ010000079.1:0-23535 GCA_031367715.1 Hyphomicrobiaceae bacterium
ACGAACTTGACGACCGCCAGTTGAAGGTTGGTCGTTTCGTACGCGTGGCCTGTCCGGCGCGCGGCACCACGCTGGCTTCTGGGCGGCTCGACCGTCGGCTGTCGGTGCTGAATTTCCTGAGTGGCGACGGTCTCGTCGGCGATGTTGCCGACTTCATGCTGGCGGTGGTAAAGGAACGCACCGATCCGCGCACGCTGCCAGGGCTTGAAGCCATGATGCCGGGTTCCGCGTTGACGCGCCTGCTGCTGCATCCGGCGCTGGTGACAAGCGCCGACTTGAGCGTCATCGCCGGCGACATCGAGGGCGAGGGCTTGTGGAGCCAGGTCAAGCTGCTGGCCACCGACTGGTTCTATGGCGCCGATCACGACCTGGTGGTGAACACCGGCTCCATGGCCGGTGGCTTGCGTCGTCCGGAGAAGGGTGCGCGCTTCCAGTTAGACAAGGGCGCCAACGTTAGTCACTTCAGCTATTTCGCCAACGACAAGAGCGTGCGCTGGCTGGTGGCGGGCCTCACCCGGGCCGACGATGACGACGGCGGTTTCCAGCCGATTCAGGAAGCGCCGCAGGCAGAGCCGCGCTGGCGCGCTGCCGTGCGTCGCAGTCGCACCGCCGCCGAACCACGGCCGCTGGCGGTAGTGCTGCCAGGGACCATGGGTAGTGCTCTGAACGTTCAGGGCGAGGGTGTCTGGTTGAACTACTGGAGCTTGTTGCGGGGCGGGCTGGCGAAGATTCATATGGACGTAGCCGGCGTCGAGCCGGTCGATCTGCTCGACGATTTCTACGGCCCGCTACTGGAATTCCTCGCGCGCAGCCATCGCGTCGAGATATTCCCCTATGACTGGCGGCTGTCGGTGCGCGATGCGGCGGCGAAACTCGCTGACAAATTGGAGACCTGGTTGCCGGAGATCGAGCGCACTCAGCAGCCGGTACACATCGTCGCTCACTCGATGGGCGGCCTGGTGACGCGTGCCATGATCGTCGACGGCAGCCGCGGCGCGGCGCTGTGGCGGCGCATCCAGGCGCTGCCGAACAGCCGCTTCCTGATGCTCGGTACACCCAACCGCGGCTCCTACGAAGCGGTGCGCTGGCTGACAGGTTACAACGCGACCGAGGCGAACCTCAGCCTGCTCGACATGACGCACGACACCGATGAAATCATCGATCTGGTACGCGCGTTTCCCGGGCTGGTGGAACTTCTGCCCTTCGATGACGACAGTCGGGATTTCGCGCAGCGCGCGCTGTGGCAGGATCTCAGGAAGGCATTGAGTGCCCGTTGGCCGGTGACGGACGAGGCGGTGCTGCAACAGGCGCGCGATACCTGGGCGCTGCTCAAAGCGGCACCCGCCGACCCCAAGTTCATGATCTACGTCGCCGGCTGCCAGGATGCGACCGTGATCGACTACCAGGTAGCCGACTACGAGGATCCACTGCTGGCGGGACGCAAGCGCCTGGAGTTTCTCGCCACCCCATGCGGCGATGGCACGGTGAGCTGGAAATCGGGCTTTCTGCCCGACGTGCCGGTCTGGTATGCGGAGGATACCGCGCACGACGCCTTGTGCACCCAGAAGCGCGTCCTGCCGGGCTACCTTGATTTGCTGATGACCGGCAAGACATCGCTGCTGCCCGCCACGCCGCCCGGTGGCGCGCGCGCCGCAACGACCGGCGCCGAAAAATTCGTTATGCCCACGCTGCCGCCGACCGACAGCATTCCCGACCAGCGCGACATGCGCAGCATGGGCTTTGGCCCCGGCGCGCCGGTCGAGGATGCCGCCGATCAGATGACGACACCGAGGATCCAGGTCAGCGTCGTGCATGGCGATCTCTCCTACGCCAGATACCCGGTGCTGGTCGGCCACTACCTGGGCGACGTCATCGTCAATGCCGAAGCTGCGCTGGACGGGCGGCTCGGCCGCGTTTTGACGAAGAGTCTGGGGCTCGGGCTCTACCCCGGCCAGCCCGGAACGCATGCCGTCTTTTTCAACGAACAGCCGAGCGGCAAGCCCGGCGGTGCCATCGTCATCGGTCTCGGCCAAGTCGGCAGCCTGTCCACCACGGTGCTCCAGACCACGGTGTGCGCCGCGCTGCTCGACTACGCGCTACAGGTGGCCCGGTGGCCCGATGCGCGTTTCGGCCCGAGCGGCAGTGTGCGTTCGGCGGCGGTTTCCTGCCTGCTGGTCGGCTCCGGCCCGGGCGGCACGAGCGTGCGGGATTGTGTCGAAGTCATCCTGCGCGGTGCCGTGCTCGCCAACGAGCGACTTGAGAAGGCTGAACTGGCGGACAAGGTGCTGGTCGACAGGATCGAGTTCCTGGACGTTTTCGAGGACGCCGCGCTTGCCGCCGCCAAGGCCCTCAAAGCACTCCTGGCGGACGGTCAACTGGCGACTGCGGTCAACTGGAGCGCCGGGGTGGTCGAGGAAGGTCAGGGCTGTCGCCGTCGCCTGCGCTACGACGATGCGCCGGGTTGGTGGGGCCGGCTGGAGATCATCGAAGAGAAAGGCGATGGCGGCTTGCGCTTCATCTCGGCGACCGACCGCGCCCGCGCCGAGATTACCCATGCCACGGGCCAATTGCGGTTCGCCGAGGATTTCATTCGCCAGGCCTCACGCTCGCCGGCCAGCAATTCGGAAGTGGCCAAGACGCTGTTCGAGATGCTGCTGCCCAATCAGCTCAAGGAACTTGCGCCCCAACAGACCGACATGGTCCTGTTGGTAGACGAAGTCTCCGCGCGCTATCCGTGGGAATTGATCGAGGATCGCTGGAGCCAGAGCGGACGTCCGCCGGCGGTGAGCGCGGGCCTGATCCGCCAGTTGAAGACGCCCCAGTTCCGGCTCAACCCCCATCACGCGACCGAAGCCACGGCGTTCGTCGTAGGCAATCCCGACCTCGGCGGTTGGCGCGAGTTTCCGGAACTGCCCGGCGCACGGGACGAGGCGCAGAAAGTGTCCGCCCTGCTCAGCCGGCGCGGCTTCCGGGTCAGGGACTGCATCGATGAGAACGCCGAAGATCTGATGGACGGACTGCACAAGGATGCGTGGCGCATCCTGCACCTGGCCGGCCACGGCGAGCACGAATTCGTCCTGAACGACGACACCGGAGCTGCTCACGATGACGGAGCGCAGTCCGTTCAGGACATCACGGCCAGTTCCAAACCGGAGCGGCGCGTGTCGGGCATGGTCATCGGCAAGAACACCTTCCTGACGCCGGGCGATATCGAACAGATGCGCTGGGTGCCGGAGCTCGTGTTCATCAACTGCTGTCACCTGGGCAAGACGCAGGCCGAAGGACACGGCGAATACAGTGCGCTGGCGGCGAATCTGGGCGTACAGTTCATCAATATGGGGGTCAAGGCGGTGGTGGCGGCGGGCTGGGCGGTTGACGACGGGGCGGCGGGCGCGTTTGCCGAGAGTTTCTACCGGCATATGCTTGACCCCGACTGCCCCATGACTTTTGGCGAAGCGGTGAAAGCGGCGCGCGCCGCGGTCTGGGCCAGCTTTCCCGAGGTGAATACCTGGGGCGCATATCAATGCTACGGCGACCATGGCTACCGCCTCCGCGGCGAAGGTTCCGCGCGGCCGTCGCAGCCCAGCTTCCTGGCACCGGCCGAGCTGGTCGCCGAACTCGACAACCATCGCGAATCGATTCGCATGCAGATGAAGGAAAAAGGCGAGGACGTGGAGGCTGTGGCGCGCATGCGGGCAACGATCGACGCACTGCTGGCAGGCGCTCCGGAAGCGCAACGCGGGGAGTGGGCCGCGCGTGCCGACGTCGCCGCCGCCGCCGGCTTCGCTTGGGGCGAAACCGGCGAGTATGCCAAGGGTGTGGAATGGCTGAACAAGGCGTTGCATGCTGATCTCGGTGATTGTCCGCTGCGCGCGGTGGAGCAGTGCGCCAACTTCCAGGTGCGGCTCTGCGGTCAGCGCTGGCAGGCTCTGCGCGCCAGCAAGCGCGGCAAGGCGGCGGATCGCCGCGGTCTCGTCGCGGACATTGAGCACGCCGTCAGGGAACTGGATGTGATCTGCCAGCGCGCGCCGACGGTCGAGCGGCTCAATCTCCTCGGCGGCGCCTGCAAGCGCCTGGCCTGGGTGTGCGACGACGCGACACCGCGTTTCGAGGCGCTGGTCAATATGGCCAGCTACTACCACCAGGCCTTCAAGCGGGGCAACAACGAGAATCCCTACCCGTTCTCCAACTGGGCCGTTGCCACGATATTCGTTGCCGTCCTCGACCGCACGCGCAGCGACGATTGGCGGAGAATTGTCGACGACCAATGCCAACGCATGATTGCCATCGCCACAGCGCGTAAGGAGGCGAACCCCAACTTCTGGGATGCCGTCGGCGAGGCCGATTGCGAACTGGCGCGCTTGCTCTTGCAGACAGGCAACGCGGCGACGCAGTCGGTGGGCAGGATCGTTGCGCGCTACCGGGCCGCGGCACAACGTGGCGCCAGCCCGCGCGAATACGCGTCGGTGCTGGAACACCTGGACTTCGTGGCCGAACTCGCCGGCATCGCATCTTTGCCAGCGGCCGAGGCCATCAAGTCGGTCCGCGCCGCACTGTGATCCGGACAGACCCAGGGAGACCGTCATGACCGACCGATCCACCACGCCGCTCGACAAGATCACGCTCCGGGCGCTGGACCTGCAAGACCTCGTCGCGCCGAATTTTCACGTCTTTGAACTCACCAAGTCCGAAGTCGCCAGTCGGCTCGGTATTGACAATGGATTTCCCGGCGACGCCGAACTGCAAGCGGCGGTGTATCTGGCGCGAAATGTTTTGCAGGTGTTGCGCGACAAGTTCGGCAGTTTTGCGCCCAACAGCGTTTTCCGCAGCCAGGCGACCGAGCGCGCGTTGAAACAAAAGCCGGCTGGCTGGATCAGCACCAGCCAGCACACGCGGGGCTGCGCCTGCGACGTCGAGATCCCCGGCAAGAGCACACTGGAACTGGCCAAGTGGGCGCGCGACAACCTTGCCGACTATGATCAGATCATCTGTGAATGCTTCGATCCGCGCCAGGGGCCCAACTCGGGATGGGTGCATATCTCGGTGAAAGCGCCCGGACAGGGCGCCAACCGGCGCCAGCAGTTGAGCTACATCCGCGATCCGCGCAGCGGGCAGTGGATCTACGAGACCGGCCTGAAGCAGGCAGTTGCCTGAGTGTTGTCGAATTTGGAGGACCGTTGATGGCTACTTGTTTTGTTGTCCAGGGCTTTGGCAAGAAGACCGATTTCACCGACGGGCGCGTACTCGACCTTGACGCTTCCTATGCCATCATCAAAGAGGCGGTGGAAGCGGCGGGTCTGGCATGCCTGCGTGCCGACGAGATTCCGCACTCCGGCACCATCGATACGCCGATGTACCGGCAGTTGTATCAGGCCGATCTGGTCATCGCGGATCTATCCACCTACAACGTCAACGCTGCCTTTGAGCTGGGCATCCGCTATGGTTTGCGACATCGCGCCACGATCATCGTTGCCGAGGAACAGTTCAAGAACCCCTTCGATGTCGGCCACATCGCCATTCGCCGCTACAAGCATCTGGGCGAGGACATCGGCGCGCAAGAGGCGAAGCGCTTCCGCGATGACCTGAAGCAGGCCATCGCCGACATCCTGGCGAGCGGGGAGATTGATAGCCCGGTGTATACCTTCCTGCCCGACCTGATTCCACCGGAGCTGGAAAAGCCCCGCCCGGTGCCTCCCGCCGCCGTGGCGGCGGGAGGCACCGGGCCAGCAGTTGCAGACCACCTGACCCCGATCGTCGCGCGCATGCGGCCTCCGCAGCTGTCCCCCGGCACCTGCGCTGAAGGCCCGGAACCGGAAGCCGCGAGCGCCAAGTCGGTCCTCGATGATGCCCTGGGCAGGATCGGTTCCGGGGACTTCGCCAATGCCCAGCGGTTGCTTGAGGAAGTGCGCAAGCAACGACCCAACGATAGCTTCGTCATTCAGCAGCTCGCGCTCGCCACCTACAAGTCTCAACAGCCGACGCCCGACGCGGCGCTCCTGGCGGCCAAGGACATCCTGCGCGAGCTCTCGCCGGCGACCACCAACGATCCGGAAACGCTGGGCTTGTGGGGCGCCATCCACAAGCGCCTGTGGGATCTCAACCACCAGGAACAGGACCTCGATGAGAGCATCGCCGCCTGCGAGCGCGGTTTCCATCTCAAGCAGGACTACTACAACGGCATCAATCTGGCCCATCTGCTGGACATGCGGGCTTTGAAGGCGCTAAAGGCCGGTGACCGGGACGAAGGCATGACCGACGCGGTGCTGGCAAAACGCACCCGGCGCCTGGTGATTCAGTACGCGCAACCGCTGCTCGATAAGGATATCGATGCCGAGAAACGCTTTTGGATTGTCGCCACGCTGCGCGAAGCGGCCGTGGGGCTGGGTGATACCGCTGCGGCAGCCAAGTGGCAGGCGGAAGCATGGGCGTTGAACGTGCCCGCCTGGATGCTCGAAACGAGCGCGACCCAGATCAAGGCTGTGCAGTCGTCGTTGGCCGAAATCGCTTGCCTCGGCGCCGCGGATCTTGGGCAAAACGGGTAACGCTGTTTCTCTCCATGCCCAGATTCTTTCTTTCCTATCGTCGCGACGACAACGCCGGTTTCGCCGGCCGCCTGGCGGATGCGCTTGAGACGGCCTTCGGGGTCGGCAGCGTGTTCCGCGATGTGGACGACATTCAGCCCGGCGAGGACTTCGTCGAGGCCATCAACAGACAATTGCAGTCCGCCCACGCGATGCTGGTGATGATCGGACCCCACTGGCTGGAGGCCTGCGCCGACGGCGGGCGACGACTCGATGCGCCGGACGATTTTGTTCGCCGCGAGGTGGCTGCCGGGCTCGCGTCCGGCAAGCCGGTCATCCCCTTGCTGTTGGGCGGCGCGGCAATGCCGGCTGGCGAGGATCTGCCCGATGCCATCGCCAGCCTGGCGCGCCACCAGGCCATGGTGTTGTCCGATGCCGACTGGCGGACGGATGTCGAGCGGCTGGTGGCGAGATTGAGGGAGTTGTCGCCGGAAGCCCACGACGCAAAGCCTGGCTTCGGCCGAGCGCGCCTGATTGTCGCGGCCGTTGCGATTGTCGTGGTCGGTGTGTTTGCGGCATTGCGCTTTGTTCCAGCAACATCGACAAGCACCCCGGTGGCGCACCAAGCCGCAGTGGATCTCAGCGGGCGCTGGAGCGCGCGGGTGAAGTACGACTGGGGCGATCAGCATGACGAGGTGTTCGCGTTCAAAAATCTGGCCAATGCGCTGCACGGCACGGCCTCATTCGAAGGGGGCCGTCTGACGATAGAACAGGCAAAGCTGGAGGGCGAGTGGCTGAGCTTCGTGACACGCAGCCTGGAGTCGATCAGCAGCGGTGGGGAACCGAAGGAGGTGACGCATCACTACATCGGTCAGGTAACGCCCGATAGCATACGTTTCACACTGGAAATCAGCGGCGGGTATTCGGTGCATACGCCGGTGGAGTTCGTCGCCAAGCGAGATGGCGGTGCGTCGTGAGGTCGATTTCGAGACGCATGGCTGAACCCGGAGGCGTTTGATATGGGAATTCAAAGCGGCCACCTATTCGTCGCCCTGATGTTGGGTGTGCTGCTCGCTGCCAGCCTTGCGTGGGTGGTGGCCGGGTTGTACCGACGGCGTATGGTGGCCCTGATGTGTGGCGGCGCGGCGCCGGATGTCGCCCGTGCGGGCATCATCGAGGTATTTGCTGCGCCGCCGCGGCTGCCAGCGCGGTTGGACCTCGCGGCAAATCGCCGCGTGACCATGCGCCTTCTCCTGGCGCTGACCGGCGTTTGCGTGTTGGTGGCGCTGACGCAAGCGTGGTTTGCCTTGATCGTTCAGGTCAAGGCGTTCTCGGTCAATCGGCTACTGCTGCTCGGCGCGGTCTATGGCTGGCCGATGGTGCTGGCCTGGGGCTTGACCCTGCGCTGGCCCTGGCGCCGGGTGCTGGGCGGCATCGCGATCTACATCGTGATCATGATCGTGCTCGTTATGCTGCGTTCCAACGCCCAGCAATCACTGCTAGCGGTCGTCGGCTGGTTGTCCACCGAGATGGGCGTGCCACTCATCATTACACTGATCATCAGTGCCAGTGGTCGCATTCGGGCCGTGGCGCCTTATCTGTTGCCGCCGGCGCTGGTTCTTTCCAGCGCCTCGATCCTCGCGCTCCAGGCCCTCAGCACCAACGTGAACACTAGCTGGCAGGTTGTGGCGCCATTGGTCGACGTCTTCGGCGTCAAGGGCACGATGCTGTTCTGCGCCCTGGCACCCTGGGCACTGCTTGCATGGCCGGTGTTCGCGCTGGGTCGTCGCATGGCCGGCGCTTACCGCAACAAGCGTTTCTCCGATCTCGGTTATCTCTTCGCCATCTATTGGTTTGTCATCCTCATGGGCAATGCCGTTACCGCATTTGCCGGTGTCGGCACCAGCGGCCTGAGCTTGTTGATCCCGTGGCTCTGGATCCCCGTCGGCTGGTGGGTGCTGACGATCTGGCGGCCGCGGGAAGACAGCCCGCCCAACTTGCTGGTGCTGCGGGTCTTTCAGCATGACGCGCAGCTGGAAGCCTTATTCGATCAGGTGATCGAGCGCTGGCGCTTCACCGGCAACACCATGCTGATCGCTGGCACCGACCTTGTCAGCCGTACCCTCGATCCGGATGACCTGTTCACTTTTCTCGACGGGCAACTGGGCAAACGCTTCATCAACAGCGAATCGGACGTGCCGCAGCGTCTGGCCAATTTCGACCTCAAGCCCGACCCGGACGGACGCTATCGAGTGAACGAGTGCTACTGTCGCGACACGACCTGGGAGCCCGCGCTGACAGCATTGGTGAATCGCTGCGACGTCGTGCTCATGGACCTGCGCGGCTTTCAATCGCAGAACCACGGTTGCCGCTACGAACTGAGCGTCTTGGTCAAAGTCGCGAACCTGCGTCGTGTCGTTGTGCTTTACGATGACAAAACCGACCGGCAGACCGCCGCAGCCGATATTGGCGCCGCGCCCTGCGGACGTTTCCTCTGGCTGGAAGCCGGCCGCATGAATACCGCCAAGGCGCGCGAAGTGTTCGAGGCGTTGTTCACGGTTGCGCCGGGCGGACAGTCCGCCTGAGACACGTATTGGGAGAATGACATGAACGAGCAGGTCCTGAAGCGCATGCAGTCCGCCGGCCCCAAGAAGATCCTCGCCTGCGATGGCGGTGGCATCCGCGGCCTGATGAGTGTCGAAATCCTGGCGCGGATCGAAGCGCAACTGCGCGAACAGTGTGGCAAGCCAGATCTGGTGCTTGCCGATTACTTCGACTTCGTTTGCGGCACCAGCACCGGCGCCATCATCGCCGCCTGCATCTCTGCCGGCATGTCGATGGACAGGATTCGCGCGTTCTACGTCGGTAGCGGCGAGCAGATGTTCGACAAGGCCAGCCTCTTCAAGCGTCTGCGCTACAGTTACAACGATGAGCCGTTGGCCGGAAAGCTGCGCACTGAACTCAACCGCGCGCTTGGCCATGCTGACAACGTGCCACCCGCCACACTGGGCAACGCGAACCTGCGCACCCTGCTGATGATGGTGTTGCGCAACCACACCACTGATTCGCCCTGGCCGGTGTTCAACAATCCGCTGGGCAAGTACAACCAGGCCGATCGCAAAGACTGCAACCTCAACCTGCCACTATGGCAACTGGTGCGGGCCAGCACGGCAGCACCGACGTTCTTTCCGCCCGAAGTGGTGACCTTCGCCGAAGGTACGCCAAACGAGTATCAGTTTATATTTGTGGACGGCGGTGTGACGACCTACAACAACCCGGCCTTTCTCGCCTTCCTGATGGCCACCACGGCGCCGTACAAGGTGAACTGGCCCACAGGCGCGGACAAGCTGCTGATCGTGTCGGTCGGCACGGGCGGCGCGGCGATGGCCAGGCCGGAACTGAAGGCCGATGATCTATGGCTGCTCGATCACGTCAAGAATATTCCGGCGGCGCTAATGAATGCCGCCGCTGCCGGCTGGGACACGGCGTGTCGGATGCTCGGCGCATGCCGCGCGGGCGGGCCGATTGATCGCGAGATCGGCGGCCTCTTGGTACAACCCGGCGACCAGAGCAACTGGACCGGCGCCAAGCTGTTCACCTACCTGCGTTATGACGCGGACCTGAGCCGCGCGGGCCTCGACGCTTTGGGTCTCGCGGAGGTCGATCCGAACCACGTCCAGATGCTGGATTCGGTGCAATACATAGCCGAGATCCAGAAGGTCGGCCAAGCCGCCGCGAAGCAGGTGCAGCCGGCGCATTTCGCCGGATTCGTGTGAGCGCGACGACCCGCGGTTTACATTGAAATATGCCGCAGGTAGCATGGGCTCAGGCTAGAAGCCGGGCCGAATGATCGACAACAGGACACGGGTTGTCGCGGTTCACGGCAGCAAAGACAGGCATGACGATTCAGTGTTCAACGAAAGGCGATAACAATGGCAGCGTCAGGCATTTTCATCAGCTACCGACGCCAGGACAGCCAGAGTGCTGCCGGGCGATTGGCCGACAGCCTGGAGCGGCGTTTCGGCAAGGCGCAGATATTCCGCGACGTCGAGACCATCCAGCCCGGCGTGGACTTCGTCGAAGCCATCGAGGGTGCGCTCTCGTCGTGCTCGGTCATGCTGGCCGTCATCGGCCGCCACTGGGCCGGCGATAGCGGAGACCAGAGTCGGCTGCACCTACCCAATGACTGGATTCGGCTGGAAATCGCGGCCGCGCTCAAGCGCGGCATCCGGGTGATTCCGGTACTGGTGGAAGGCGCCGCGTCACCCGTTGACGCGGACCTGCCCGAGGACCTCAAGCCGCTGGCCCGGCGTCAGGCGCTCACTTTGTCGGACGAGCGCTGGGATTACGACGTGCAGCAACTGGCTGCGGCGCTGGAGAGCTTGGGGTTGCGCCCCATCCCGACCCCCGGGGGCGACAATAGGGTACCGCCGCCGCCCTCGCCTCCGCCATCGTCAAAGCTGGTGAAAACGCTGGCCTGGATTGGCGGCATCTTCGTCGGCCTGATCGTGATCGGACTCCTCATTGAGCAATCGTCCACGCCACCCAATCAGCAGTTGCCGGCGCAACAGGTTGGGCTGGCCAGCGGCATGCCGACGTCGGCATGCGGTTGCTGGGGATATGTGGCCCTGGGAGTCAGCCAACCGAATCCGCAATGCGCTTCCGGATATCACGAAGCCGCAGCCTGCGCCGGCTATTGCCCTGCCGGCGGCTCGCAGTGGCAATCGAAGTGCATGTAGGCACTGTCGGCGCTTTTGCCGTGGCCGTCTTCTTTACGTTTGCTTTTTCTGCCTTCGTTCCCGCGCTCGCAATGCGCGAGCCTTCAACGTCGATTTTTCCTTCTGAGCAGCGTCCGTTTTCGACGCTGCGTTTTCCAATGGCATGCGTTGTGTGCGTCAACTTGAGCAACTTGGCGGAGGTGAAGCCCCAACAAATCCTCCATGCATCAGCAGCGTCAGGAACGATTTGCATCTCGCAGTGAAACTTTTTATGGCGCACGCGCAAATCAACTTGCTGAACCGGAACGCAGGGGGGCGTATTCGATCTGATCAATCAGATCGTCGGCGTCGCGCAGAAACTGGCGGTCGCCGATCTCCGCGGCATTGCGGCCGGCCAGGGCGGCGAGGTCGGCAGGCAACTGTCCCGCAGTCGGCATCGAACCGCCGCCCACCACCACCGGGATCACTCGAAGACCGCCAGCGAGGGCGGCGGCTATCTCCCGGCGCACCAGATCGTTCTCCGCATCCAGCCGACGCTGACCGCTGCCATCCCTCAAGTCGAGCCACTGCGGGCCAATCACCGCCAGAACCACGTCCACCTTGCTCAGGCTGTCGGCGATAAAGTGCTCAAAGTCGATCCCCGCCGGGATCGACTCGAGATCAATGAACACCTTCTCGGCGCCCAGTCTCGCCACCAGTTGGTCGTAAAGTCGCCCGACACGGGGCCCGCTATCGGCACGCCGATAGCTGATGAAGACACCGCGCAGATCAATGCGGCGGGGCCCGGGCAGCAGGGCAAGCAGGGCCCAGGCGAGGAGCAGTCCATCCGCCAGGAGAAGCAAAGCCCACCATATAGGCTGCCGGCGCAGGTGCACGAGAAGGTCCTCGCCAAGGGGCTGGCTATCCTTTAGTACCCAGGCGTTGCCGCCAACGACCAAGTCTGCACCATCCGCACGCAAGGTCAGGGAACGTACCTGGATGGCATGATCGGTCGGCGGGCAGGCGCCAGCGGCCAATCGGCTGGCAGCACGCCACAAGAGACTTCCCGCCGCGGTACCGCAGGCAAGGAAGGCTGACGCTCCGGGCACCGGCTCCAGGCCGAGCGCAGCTGCCGCCAGCCCGCCACCATCTCGTTCGGAGAAGGCCCCGAAGATTAGCGCGGCGGATGGTACGGGCTGCTCAGGCAGCGAGATGATCGCCCGCCAGCGTGCATCGGCTGGCACCAGCAGCTTGATCGGCAGGGTTCCCGGGAGGACCAGGTCGGTCGCGCCGAGCCGCAGGATCTTGCGGGGCGCATGGTCCGCGCCGGTCCACGGCAAGGACAGGATTACCGCCAGCGGCGCACCGCTGGAGACCATTTCGAGGCGCGCCTGGCGCGGGGTGGCGCCGGGGAGAACGCGCAATACGAAGATGTCCGGAAGCCGGTTGGGGTCAGCTGCCGTCACCTCGAAACGCGACTTGGTTTCCTTGCCGATCCCAGGCTCGGCACGGGTGATCCAACTCACGGGCGCCTCACCGGTTGGCGCGACGATGCCAAGGTGGCTGAGCAGTGCCAGGGTTTCCGGCGCCAAGCGGGCTCGTTCGAAGCGGAGATCGAGGCCGCCTTCCGCGCCCGCCGTATAGGTGAGGATATTACCTTCCGTCGCCAAGCCGCGCAGGGCGATGGCTTGGCCTGGCACCGGCTTTAGCACGCCGATGGCGGCGAGATCTACGCCACTGCGTGGCGAAGTTAGCGCGAACTGGCCAGAAAGGATGACCAGCAAGAGGCCCACGGCCCATGGCCAACGGGCCCGCAGCACGCGCAGCCAGCGGTAGCGGAGTACCGAAGCAAACATCGCGTCAGCGCGCAACCTCCACCGACCCGGCCGACCAAGCCGCAACCCAGTCGCCACCCTCCTGGGCGCCGAGCCAGGCCCGGACCTGCATCAGGTGCTGGCCCAGAGAAGCCTGCCGATTGGCGTCGGTACCGTCCCAGAGGCGCGCTTCCTGGCGGCCAACCCAAGTACCGGCTGCCACCCCGCCTTCCAATGGAATGGATCGGGCCAAGCGTACCTGAAGGTCACCGTTTTGATTGTCCACCCGCATGATCTCGGCCACGGCCCGATTGAAGTCGGAGCGGGAATAAAAGCTGAAGCGGGCGGTCTCCTTCTTGCCGAGATGCACTACCCCCGGCTTGAAGTCCACCTGGTCGATGGCGACCGAGCCCACGGCCCGCGGTCCGGCGCCCAGCCCGAACACCTGAACCCGGCCGAGTACCGGCGCACCCGGCTGGTCTTTGACCCCGCGCACCAGGAACAAGGCCGTGGTGAGCTTGTCACCCAGCCGTTCGGGCAGCTTCAGTTTGAGTACATTCCGTTGACTACCGCTGGGCAAAGGCAACACCACCGGATCCTGCCCTTCGACGTGAATTTCCACCGAAGCAACGGTCCCCGGTTCCGCCTGATAATCGATGACCAGGGGCCAACCACCGCGAACAAAACCGCGTACCGGGATGCAGGCCATGCTGAAGGCATCTTCGAAGCGGGGACCTTCGTCGAACAACCGGTTTGGTAACTCGGGTGTGGACAGGTGCCGAAACAGTTCGCCGAGGTTGAGGGACAAGCCCGCTCCCACGCTGCTGCGGGAACCGGCGCTGTCCCTGGGGCATGGGCCGTCGCATTCACCCCGCTGCGGACGGGAACCGCCGCCGCTCGCGCCCAAGCCGCCAAAGGTCATCGAGAATCCGCTGCTCGGCGCCGCCGATCTTGGGCTGGCCGACCGCTCGACCTGACAGGCAGAAGTCATCCGGGGATTGTCAGCTGTTTGCGGAGTCACGCCGCACGCCGCCACCATCGGTAGCAGAAAGACAAGGAAAAACGGGCACTTCTCGCGTTTCAGCATCATCGGCGCTTTCCCCGAAACCTTTCCCCGAAACGATCGTCTCTTTTAAACCGACAGGACGAACAGGAAACCCAACCCCACGAAAATCCCACACGTCTGAATTTATCATACGCGGCTATGCTGTTTTGATCCAGTGTTACCAGCCGCACAGGACGTTTGGACCTTCTTTTGCAAAACGAAAACGGTTGACTGCACCTGTCTCGCTCGAAGATACTATTAAAGGGTCCATTTGAACTTCCAGTTTTTCCAACGAAAGAGAAAAAGGAGATCTGCAATGATCCGAAAACTCTGGATATCGGCAACCCTGATCCTCCTCGCCGGCCTGCTTTTCACAGGCTGTTCCAAGCAGACACAATCCGTAGCGGTGCTTGACGAGGCGAAACGCGCCGGTCGTGACGTGACTTCGTTCCAGCACGCGTCGGAAGACTATTTCCACGACATGGATGGCGGAGTGACCCTCACGGCTGAAGAGATCAAGGGCCGTAACATGTGGAATGTCTGGAGCGGTGGCAACGATCGCCTCTGGAACGCCATGACCGAGTACACCTTCGGTGCGTTCGACCTGTTGAAGATCATTAGTTCACACCCCAGCCTCGGTTACTCCCGGACCAGTCGCTGGAATTACCTCGGGCTTGTCAACGAGCCCTGCTTTGAGCCTGCAAAGGGGCCAGACAAGAATCGCCGCGGCCTGTGGCTCGATGTGCGCGGCAAGGATTGCGCGCCGGATCCGTTTGAAAACGAAAGCAAGTATCCGGGCGTTGCCATTGGTGCGAGGGGCAAACCCTTGGGAGACGGCACGACTCAGCCGGTAGGGTCGTTCTACGGATATTCCACGGGGGTCATGGGCCTGCGCTTGTTTCCGAACCCGGATTTTGACGAGAAGGCCGCCAAAGCGTGGGATCCGGAACGCTATTACTCCGACCCCGGTTACTACAACCGCAAGGATTTGGTGCGACCTTACCGTATCGGCATGGCATGTGGCTTTTGCCATATTGGCCCCAGTCCGGTTAACCCGCCGGTAGACCCCGCCAATCCAAAGTTTGCCAACTTGAGTTCTTCGGTGGGCTCGCAATACATGTGGGTGGACCGGTTATTCATCTTTAATTCCAACAAGCCGGAGGGTCGCACGAACTACATGTATCAGCTCGCGCACACCTATCGCCCCGGCTCAATGGACACCTCTCTCATTTCGACCGATGGCATCAATAATCCGCGCACCATGAACGCCCTCTATGATTTCGTGGCACGCATGGGCATGGCCAAAAAAATTGGCCGGGAAACATTGGCCGGCGGTGAACTCAATAACAAACAGTTCAATGATTTTCTGACCAGTGGTCCGTTGCTTGATTTCTATGCCAAGCAAGACGCCATTGTGCTTACGCCACATGTATTGAAGGACGGCGCCGACTCGGTGGGGCTGCTTGGAGCACTCAATCGCGTCTACATGAACATTGGCGTCTACAGCGAAGAGTGGTTACGGCATTTCAATCCGGTGGTTGGCGGCAAGGACATTTCGCCGATTGAAATTGCCACCGCCCAGAAGAACTCCACCTATTGGCAAGCGACCGAAGCGGGCACACCGAACACGGCGCTGTTTTTCCTCAAGGCGGCGCAACCAGACCGGCTTAAGGACGCGCCCGGTGGCGACAAATATCTTGCCGACGGCTCGGCAATGCTGGCGCAGGGCAAGAACGTGTTCGCGGATACGTGCGCCCGATGTCATTCGAGCAAAGCGCCTAGCCCTCCGGACGATCTGAAGCTTACCCAATGCATGGGCGCCGGTTACCTTGGGTGCTTCAAGCGTTACTGGACGTGGACACAAACCGATGATTACAAGGCGCAGATGCGGAAGATCGTGCAGGCACCTGACTTCCTGCAGGGTAACTATCTCTCGACCGATGCGCGAATTCCGGCAACCTTGCTGCGCACCAACGTGTGCAGCCCGCTGGCCACGAATGCGCTTGCCGGTAATATCTGGGACAACTTCTCGTCCCACACGTACAAACAATTGCCCTCGGTGGGAACGGTGACATTGAGCGATCCGTACACCGGCGCACTGGTGCCGTACGCGATGCCGGCAGGTGGGCGCGGCTACACGCGCGTTCCCTCGCTCATCAGCATCTGGTCCACGGCGCCGTTTCTGCTGAACAATAGCGTCGGCCCCTTCGATGCCAGTCCTTCAGTGGATGCCCGCGTCAAGGTTTTCGAGGCGTCGATCGAGCAGATGTTGTGGCCTGAAAAGCGCGAGCGCGACTCCGTGCTGGGCAACAAGGTTCTCGGCACCATCGATCGGACCACTGAACGCAGCAACGTGACGATTCCACGCGGCTATGTACCCGAGGCCCTGCAGCCGCTACAGAGCACATTGCATCGCTGGTTCCCGTGGCTGGTCGATGCGGGTGGCGATATCGTGCTCGGACCGATTCCGAAGGGCGTGCCGGTCAACTTGCTCGCAAATCTCAAGTTACGTGCCGAGAGCGACAGCCTCGCGGACAAGGTCGCGCACGTGAAGGATGTCGGCGAGTTGCTCGTCAAGCTGAAAGTGGATCTGGCCACAGCGCCGGCGGGTGCGAGTGATGACGAACTGCGCGCCAGGTTCGCGAACCTGCGTGAACCGATGCTGAAGCTCAGCAAATGCCCGGACTTTGTGGTCAATCGCGGTCACTATTTCGGTACCGCCGAATTCAACAAGCAGGACGGCTTGAGCAGCGACGAAAAAGCCTTCGCAACAGAACCAGAGTTAAGCGACGCGGATAAGCGTGCCCTGATCGCCTTCATAAAGACGTTCTGAGTCAATCCTTAGGCGCGATGGCCGGCGAAGCGAGACTCGAATGGGACTACGTCATCGTCGGTTCGGGCGCGGGGGGTGGTACATTGGCGTCGCGACTTGTGGCAGCGGGTATGCGGGTATTCGTGCTCGAAGCCGGCGGCGATCCGCTTGCCGCCATTGCGGAGCGTTTGCCGGATGACTACGAAGTGCCGGCTTTTCATGCCTTTGCCTGTGAGAACCCTGCCATGAGCTGGGGCTTCAAGGTTCGGCACTATGCCGATGAGCAACGGCAGGCGCGTGACCCAAAGTATGAGCGGGGGCAGGGCGTGCTGTATCCGCGCGCGGCTGCGCTGGGTGGATGCACGGCTCACAACGCGATGATATTCATGTTGCCGCACGAATCGGACTGGAACCACATCGCACAAGTCACCGGTGATCATTCCTGGCGCGCATCGCACATGCGTCGCTACGCCCAAAGGCTGGAAGCCTGTCATCACCGGCCATTGTGGCGCGCGTTGCGGCGCATCGGCTTTGACTTGTCGGGACACGGCTGGGACGGATGGCTGCGTACCGAGCGGGCCATGCCGCACGAGGCACTGGCCGATGACGAATTGCTCAAAACGGTAACAGGCACTGCGCGTAGCTTTGTGAGCGGCCTTCCGCTACCCCTTGCGCGCGTGTTGCGCTGGTTGTGGAGTAGGGGCGACCCGAACGCACGCCGATGGGGGCGGCGCAGCTACCAGGGCATTTGTTATACACCGATGTCCACCCATGACCACCGCCGCGTCGGCGCACGTGAGCGCCTGCTGAAAGTGGCCGCTGCTCATCCGGGTAAGTTGCACATAGAACTTGATGCGTTGGTTACGCGGGTGATCTTTGCCAGCGATGGCAGCGCGGCGGGCGTCGAGTATCTCAAAGGTAAGCACTTGTACAGAGCACACGCAACGCCGAATACGCAGGCAGGCGATCTTCGGGAGGTGCGTGCGCGGCGGGAAGTCATTCTGTGTGGTGGCGCCTTCAATACGCCGCAGTTGTTGATGTTGTCCGGTATTGGCCCGGCCAGGGAATTGAATGCGCACGGCATCCCCGTGCGGGTAGATTTGCCAGGAGTCGGGCGCAACCTTCAAGACCGCTATGAGGTGGCGGTGACACATCGCATGCATCAGCCATGGAAGGTTTTGCAGGGCGCGCGCTTCGATCACGGCGATCCTTTGTGGCGGCTGTGGCATGAATCACGTTCCGGCATGTACACCTCCAACGGCGCGGCCATCGCCGTAGCGTGCCGCTCACGGCCGACGGCACCGGAACCAGACATTTTTTGCATGGCGCTGCTGTCGCGGTTCGAAGGTTACTTCACCGGCTTTTCAAAGTTGATCAGCGCCCATCACGACTATCTGACATGGGCGGTATTAAAGGCACATACCAAAAACCGCGCCGGCGCGGTTACGTTGCGGTCTGCCGATCCGCGTGACATGCCGCTGGTGAACTTCAACTATTTTGAGGAGGGCAACGATTCGGCCGGCGAGGACCTTCAAGCTGTCGTGAATGGGATCAAATTCGTGCGCAGCATGACGGCTCCCTTGATTGCCGGTGGACTGATCGCCGAGGAGAAGACGCCCGGAGCCGCCGTCCAGACCGATGCAGAACTGGCTGACTATGTGCGCGATACGGCATGGGGCCACCACGCATCGTGCTCTTGCGCCATCGGTCCAGCCAGCGAAAACGGAGTGCTCGACAGCAATTTCTCGGTCCACGGTGTTCGCCGGCTGCGGGTGGCCGACGCTTCGGTGTTTCCGCGCACCCCGGGTTTCTTTGTTGTGAGCGCGGTCTACATGATCGCCGAGAAGGCGGGCGACGTGATTTTGCGTGACGCGGCAAGAGCGCACTGATGCACCGTGCTTGAGCGCGCGTTTGGTTGTTTTACAGCGGGATTTCAACTCAGGAGATGGCAATGGAATACGACGCAGCAAAACTGATATCGATGTCACAGGTCCAACTCGACGATCTGTTTAAGGCCAGCCCGGTGGGCGACATTCCGAATGGCCAGGCCAAGGGTACGGCGATCATCGCGCCGGGAACGGCGTACACGGCAAATATCGCCGAGATCATTAATCACTTCGGATGGCAGGGCAAAGTGTTCGACGCACAAAAAGGTGTGCTGAAAAACAAAATCCTGGCGTTCGGGCTTGAGGCTATAGTTGCCAAGGTATACAAAGGCAAGAGTTGGCTCGACGACAAAGAATGCATCGTGCTGGATTACTCCGAGACTTCGCTGCTGGCACACTGGGTACGCGACGAAATCCGGCTCATCGGGCCCGGCTTTTATCTGGGCAAGGTGTACTGGTCCAAGACGCGGCTGATCGACTTCTGCCTGCAATTCTAAGTTGTGACGCCCCAATCGCCTTTCATGGTGGTGGCGGCAATCGCGAAGGGGCGCGAGGCTGACTTGCGCGCGGTATTGGATAGCATGAACTCTGCGCCCGGCATGGCTGACCCACGCAACGCGTTGCTGCCGTTTGGTGAATTTGACCGGCTGCATTTCGCGCGCCTGGTTGTGCTCGAGGATGCCACGCTCGTTGACTATGCGGCCCATGGCATGCAGGCGCCGAATTTTCCCAAGCAACTTGTATTCATGGGGGACTGCGACGGGCCATCGCAGGAGTTGCTCGCGAATTTGTCGCGGCGCGCCGATGCGGGGTTGCGCAGAATATTTGCTCATTGCGAAGACTTCGATGCAGGAGGCGACCTGCTGGCCTGGATGTTGTCGCATGACGTGCCTGTAGCGGCCAACTACGTGAACTGGGTGGGTCGCACCGTGATGCAGGTCAGGCAAGAGAGCATTCTGCAACGCGCGCTTTGCGCTCAAGTACCACGCGATAGGTTTGCGTCGCCTGCGGATGCGCAGCGGGTTAGACGCGATCTCATCGCATTCGTGGATGCCGAGCTGCGCGCCGGCCGGCTGGTGTTGACGAAACCGGAACCCACGTCACTGGATTGGCAGATGGCGAAACTCCTGAACGCAATTGCGCTGCCGCTTGCGGGGCTGCTTATATCGCCAATCTTGCTGGTGATGCTACCGTTTATCATCGTCCTACTGCGCACGCGCGAGAAAAATGATCCCGAGGTCTGTCCGCGTCCTGATCCGCAAGCGCTACAGGCGTTGCGGCGGCTGGAGGATCGTGACGTGTCAAACCAATTCTCGGCACTGGGCTCGGTGAAGCCGGGGCTATTTCGGCGCTGGGTGGGGACGGTGGTACTGGTGCTGATCAACTACGCATCCCGCCAAATCTTTAATCGTGGCCATCTGGGGCGCGTGCGCACCATACACTTTGCACGCTGGGTGTTTATCGACAACAAGGCGCGGATTGTGTTCACGAGCAATTACGATGGCAGCCACGAGGCGTACATGGACGACTTCATCAACAAAGTGGCATGGGGTTTGAACCTGGTGTTTAGCAACGGTATCGGTTGGCCACGTACGGATTGGTTGATAAAGCGCGGCGCGCGCCATGAACAGCGCTTCAAGTATTACCAGCGCCGGCACCAGATACCGAGTCAGGTCTGGTACAAGGCCTATCCCGGACTGACCGCGTTGGATATGGAACGCAACCAGCGCATTCGCGAAGGTCTGGAACAAGCCACGATGACCGATGCACAAGCGCTATCCTGGTTGAGGTTGCTATGAACATGCGAACGGAAGGCGATGCCGGGTCCCTGGAACTGGATGACATGCAGGGGCTGCTGAGATTCGGATTCAAACATCTCACCAAGGCGAGCTTTCTACTGTTGCGGATCAAGGATCGTGATGCCGCGCGCGCCTGGCTGGCGGCGGCGCCCGTAACCAGTGCAGTGACCGCGAATCCTCTACCGCCGACTGCTCTACAGGTGGCGCTCACCAGCGAAGGGTTGCTCGCGTTGGGTGTCGCGCAAGACATCGTTGATAGTTTCTCGAACGAGTATGTCGCTGGTATGAGCAGCGATCCCGGTCGTTCGCGGCGTTTGGGCGATGTGGCTGCCAGCGATCCTGGTCAGTGGGATTGGGGCGCCAAGCATTGCGTGCCTCACGTTCTCATCATGCTCTATGCGACGTCTGGAACACTGGACGGCTATCTACGGTTGGTACAAGCTCAGTGCAGCGCAGGTTTTGAAGAACTGGCCTGCCTGGGGACGGCTGAAATAGATGACTTCGAACCCTTCGGCTTCAAGGATGGCATTTCTCAACCAAAGCTTGATTGGGATCGCGAGCGACGCATTTGCGACGAAGAACAATATGCCTATACAAATCTCGCCTGCCTCGGCGAGTTCCTGCTGGGCTATCCAAACGAGTACGGTGGCTACACTGATCGGCCGTTGCTGGACCCACGGCATGACGCAGCCGCCGCACTTCCGCGGGCGGAGGACGTGCCGAAGCAGGCTGACCTGGGTCGAAATGGTAGCTACCTTGTGATGCGACAGTTGCGACAGGACATACAAGGTTTTTGGCGTTACATTGACCAGCAAGCCGGCGGCGAGGCGGCATTGCGTGAAAGCTTGGCCGCGGCCATGGTGGGCCGAACGCTGAGCGGCGAGCCGCTGGTTGGACGCACGAACGAGATAATCGCGGGTAACAGTGAAAAGCCGGATATCGACGCAAACGCATTTACCTACCAATCCGATCTCCAAGGCTTGCGTTGCCCGCTGGGTGCGCATATCCGCCGGAGCAATCCGCGCAACGCTGATCTGCCACCCGGCAATCCAGGAATGTTTTCGCGACTTATCCGGACGCTGGGCTTCGACGCCGAAGCGCTGGAAAATGATCATGTTGCATCCACGCGATTCCACCGGCTGCTGCGCCGCGGTCGGAAGTACGGCGCCACGGCGTCCCTGCCTCAAGCATTGGCCGATACGCCCCAAGGCGATGAGTCCGGCCTGCACTTTGTTTGTTTGGTGGCGAACATTGCCCGGCAGTTCGAGTTTGTGCAAAGCGCATGGATCGCCGGAACCAAGTTCGACGGCCTTGCCGGTGAAGGTGACCCGCTGCTGGGGCAGCGTCAACCAGGCCCTGATGGAACTCGCACCGATGTGTTCTCGATACCTCAGTCCGATGGCCCTGACAAACGACTGACAGCGCTTCCGTCGTTTGTCACCGTGCGAGGCGGGGCGTACTTTTTGTTGCCAGGCATACGCGCTTTACGCTATCTCGCGATGTCACATTGAGAGAGGTTGCCATGGATTCAAACACGAGTCGCTCGGTACCGCGAGCCAATGCTGGCTCGGCCCTGTTGAATTGGATCAGCAATACGTCGATGTTCCTGGTGCAAATGGAGCGGCGAATAGATCCTTTCATTCGCCCCGCCTTCGATGCCGTGCTTCGCGATGCCCTATCGCGCCTGACCACGGCCCTAATCAACTGGCAACGGACTGACGAAGGCCTGAAGATTGCCGAGGAAAAGCTGTTGCCTGACGAAGAGGCCAACCTTGAGTCGATCATCACGACCTTCAAGCAGCAGATGAGCGGGCTGTGGAAGCCCGGGGGCTTCGAACGTGGCGGCAACACCAAAACCCAGGGCATCGTGCGCGCCGAACTCATCGTGCATGACGATCTGCCGCCCCATTTTCGCCATGGCATCTTCGCCGCGCCCAGATCGTATCCGGCCTGGGTGCGTTTCTCCGGCCCCGGCCCGTATGTCACTCCGGATATAGACGACGTGGGGTTCATGAGCATCAGCGTCAAGCTGATGGATGTGCCGGGTCCCAAGCTCATGGACGAGGAAAAGTTCACGCAGGACATGTTTGGCGTGTCGCCGCCGACGTTTGTCACCCCCGACACTTACGCAAACGCCCATCTGCAGACGTGGAGTTTGAAGAATGCCTCGCTTTTCCACTTCATTAACTTCAAGCGTCCACACATGTTGGACTTGATCATGCAGGGGCTTTGGATCAAAACGCAGAGCAGTCCGTTTGAGGCGCCGTATTTCAGTTGTGTGCCCTATCTGTTGGGGGAAGGGCAAGCCATGCAGTACTCGTTCTGGCCCGTGTCGAAAAAGAAGACGCCAATCCCGCGCCTGCCGTTTCGTCCGCCCGACGACTACCTGCGCAACGCCATGGTCGCGGCGCTCGACCAAGAGGATGTGGAACTCGACGTACGCGTTCAGTTACAGACCGATTCGCATCTCATGCCGATCGAACATGCGGGTGTCCTTTGGCCCGAGAAACTTTCACCGCGTGTGTCGGTCGCCACGCTACGAATTCCCAGACAGAAATTCAACTCGCCCGAGCAGATGGCTTTCGCCAAACGCCTGTCGTATAACCCTTGGCATTGCCTGGCGGAGCATCGTCCGCTGGGCAATCAAAGCCGCGCGCGGCGGCGCATGTATTACGAGTTATCGAAGTTTCGCCACGAGATGAACAAAGTGCCGCACTATGAGCCGGACGGCTCGGAAACGTTTCCGTGATCGCACGGTTTTTGATGGCGTCCGGCACGCAGCGCGGCACCATCAAGTAACGGATGCAGCGGGGGTTTCATAACGCGGGAAGCGCCGTGATGGATTCGACTTTCATGCCATTCGCGCCGCAGCAATCAGCGTCAGGAGGCCCTCGACATGTCCGACATATTTCTATCCTACCGGCGGCAGGACGCGTTGAGCGCCACCGGCCGGCTCGCCGA
>JANLQJ010000110.1:0-2482 GCA_031367715.1 Hyphomicrobiaceae bacterium
GGACCTGCAGCAGTTGGCAATTCGGAAACAGTGCTTTGAAACAGAGGCTTGCCGCGTACGTCCTGAGTGCCTCGCATCGACTTGGACGGGTCCCGGCCTGCGCCGGGATGACGATTTTTCGGGGTTCCAAATGATTGTTACCGAACACTAGCGGGGCGTAGTTTCTGATCGATCCGAACGCATCACAACCAGCCCTTATGCCGGAAAAACATCAGTGGCCCCACCGCCGAGAACACCATGACCAGGATCGCCAGCGGATAGCCCCACTGCCAACTCAGCTCCGGCATGGCGTGGAAATTCATGCCATAGATCGAGGCCACCAGCGTCGGGGGCATGAACACCACCGACACCACCGAGAAGATCTTGATAATGCGGTTTTGGTCGATGTTGATCAGGCCAAGCGTGGCATCGAGCAGTAGCGTGATCTGGCCGTTCAGGTAGTTGAGATGGTCGGACAGCGAACCCGCATCCCGGCTGGCTGTCTTGATGCGCTGGCGCACGGCCTTGTTGTCGGTGCTGTCGCTGGCCTGTTCGCAGGCAAAGGCAAAGAAGGTCAGCAGCCGGTTGATCGACAATAGGCTTTCGCGCGCGCGCGTTGTCAGATCGCCCTGCCGGCCGACAATTTTAAGCGCCTGGTCATAGCGCTCGCCATTGGCCCGCTGATCCTTGCCGCTGCTGAACACTGTCTGCGACAGCTTGTCGATATCGCCCTGCATGCGCTCGATGAGGTCGGCAAGACGGTCGATGATCTGTTCCAGCAGCCCGATCAGGATCGCGCCGGCGCTGGCGCTCTCGATCTGATTGGCCATGGCGCGCTTCGTCAACATATAGAAGGCGTAGGGCTCACAATAACGGATGGTGACAAGCTTGTCCTTCACCAGCACAAAGGTAACATGCGAGGTGACGGGCCAGGGGTCATCGATCTGGGTCACCAGGGTCGCGGTCATGAACTGCGCGCCGTCCTCCTGATAGAGACGGCTGGACGCCTCGATTTCCTTCATCTCCTCGCGCGTTGGCAGCTCGATGCCGAGCACGCCCTCAATGTGCAACTCTTCTTCCCGCGTCGGATTGTAGAGATCAATCCAGACCGTACCGGCTTCGGGCGTCACAAGGCCGTCGCGGCGGGCAAGCCCAGAGGCATGACTGTCGTAGATGGTGATCATGGGTGAGCTTTGCAGCTGGCGGGAGGACGTTGGCTTGGCGGTAGCATAGGGCCATGCCGCGGTCGAGGGCGGATGGCGGCGCGGCATGGACAAAGGCGGTTATGGCGATAGCGGCGACCAGCACTTGCCGGCTCAAGACGTACACCCCAGGGGAATCGCATGAACGATTTTACCCCGACCCTGCGCCACTGATCAAACTGGCGAGATAATCGTCATCCCAGGCCGCGAGGCGGCGTTTGACGCGCATGGAGTGTTTGCCGGGAGCGCGGCGCATCAGGTTGCTGGCGATGTGCTTGACGGTGGCGAAGTTGGCCGGCGCGTTGGCCTTGCGGATGCGGCACTCGTCGTCGCGGAACACCATGTCCATCACCCAGTGATGGCTCTCGACGCCCCAGTGACTGCGGATGGCGTCGCCCTGGCGCTCAGCGTCGGCGGGGAGCGAGGAGATGTAGAACCGCGCCTCCTCCTCGGTCTTGCCGCCGACGATTTCGCGCCGGCTCTCGACCATCACGATGCTGGCCAAGCCCGACCAGTCATGACGCTCCGTAAGCCAATCGATAGCGCCAATGGACGTGTACGTTCTGGTCTCGATACGGCCGTGGCTCTTTTCCAACGTCTGATGCCGGCTGATGGCGCTATCGGCGTATTTGCGGGCCTTCTGCTCGGCAAAGAACAGTTCTACGTCCCGGCTCAGCGTCCCCTGATTGCCTTTCAGGGCCAGCACATAATCGGCGTCCTTGGCCAGGATCTTTGCAGCGATCTCCTTCTGGCAACCCATCGCGTCGATGGTCACGATCGAGCCTGTGACGCTGAGCAGATCCAGCAGTTCGGGGATGGCCGTGATCTCGTTCGATTTGTCAGCGACCTTGCGCTGGCCCAAGACCATCCGCTGGCGGCTGGAGTAAGCCGAGATCACGTGGATCGGCGACTTGGCCCCGCTTTCCTGATAGGAGCGCCGCAGCGTCTTGCCGTCGATCGCCACGATCTCGGGTCCGAGCCCGGTCAGCGAGGCGACCCAGGCGATGAAGCAGCTCTGGAACGCTTCGGCGTCGAGCGCGGCGAACAGATTGCCGAACTGATCATGGGACGGCGTGCCATTTTCGAAGGCCCGGAAGCGGCGCAGGAAATCGAGTTTCCTCTTGCCAAAGGCCGCGATCTCGACCCAGCTGTCGGCGCCTGCCAGCACCGCCAGCAGGCACTGCAGCAGCATCTCGTCCAGCCGATAGGCGACCTTCCCGCTCTGGCGCGGATCGTCAAGGTCCTCGAAATGCTCCAGCCATTCAATGACTTGATCGTAGGCGCGCTCAGCCTGGGATTGG
>JANLQJ010000127.1:0-38463 GCA_031367715.1 Hyphomicrobiaceae bacterium
CTGCGAGACGCGGTCTCCTCTCCCCGTAAGTACGGGGAGAGGAGGGACCTCGCTTAGCCTTTGGCGGCTTCCGGCTCGACATAGCGCGGGAACACACCGGCTGGAACCGGCAGCACTGTCCCTGGCTTCAGCCGTCCGCCGGCCCCCAGCGCCGAGAACGTGCGCGCCCCCTCGGGCTGTCCGAGCAGCGTCAGCAACTTCCCGCAGTTCTCCGGCATCGCTGGCTGGGCCAGGATCGCCAGCTGCCGCACCACCTCGGCGGTCACATAGAGGATCGTCCCCTTGCGCTCGGGCGTATGCGCCTTGTCGAACGGCTTTTCGCTGGCGAAATAGCGATCCCCCTCCGATACCACCGCCCAGACCGCATCGAGCCAGCCCTTGATGGCCTGCTTGTCCATGGCCGCGCGCGCAATCGCGTGCAGCGCGTCCGCCGAGGCTAGGATCGCCTTGTCCGCGTCGGTAAACTGCCCGGGTGTGGGAACAACGCCCGCAAAGTTTTTGCCAATCATCGACAGCGAGCGCTGCGCCAGATTGCCCAGCCCATTGGCCAGATCCGCATTAATGCGGTTAACGATCAGCTCGTGGCTATACGTCCCGTCATTGCCGAAATGCGTCTCGCGCAGATAGAAATACCGCACGGCGTCGACGCCATAGGCTTTCACCTGATCGAACGGATCGACCACATTGCCGACCGACTTCGACATTTTCTCCCCCTTGTTATTGAGGAAGCCATGGGCGAACACGCGTCCCGGCAGCGGCAGCCCCGCACTCATCAGGAAGGCCGGCCAATAGACGGCGTGGAAGCGCACGATGTCCTTGCCGATGACGTGCACATCCGCCGGCCACAACCCGCGTTTGTCGCCGCCCGGATTGAGCAGACCCGTGGCCGTCACATAATTGTTCAGCGCATCCACCCACACATACATGACGTGCTTGGGACTGCCCGGCACCTTGATGCCCCAGTCGAACGAGGTGCGCGACACCGACAGATCGTTCAGGCCGCCCGCAACAAAACTTACGACCTCGTTGCGGCGCTCCGGCGGCAGGATGAAATCGGGATTGTTCGCGTAGTGCGCGAGCAGCTTGTCCTGGTAGTTGGCGAGGCGGAAGAAATAGGTATCCTCCTCGGTCCACTCGACCGGGGAACCAAGCGGCTCGCGGCGCACCTTGTCGTCGCCGAGGACCGTTTCCTTCTCGTCGAAGTAAGCCTCCTGGCGCACCGAATACCAGCCGGCATACTTGGCCAGATAAATGTCGCCCGCCGCCTCCATGCGCCGCCACAGCTCCGCGCACGCCTCATGGTGCCGCGGCTCGGTAGTACGGATGAAGTCGTCGTAGGAACAGTTTAGCATGTCCTCCATTTGGCGGAACACGGCCGAGTTCTTGTCGGCCAGCGCCAGGGGCGTCACGCCCTCCTTGATGGCGGTCTGCTGCATCTTCAGCCCGTGCTCGTCGGTGCCGGTGAGGAAGAACACTTTTCGCCCGTCCAGCCGCTCGAAGCGCGCGATGGCGTCGGTGACCATGGCGGTATAGGCGTGCCCGATGTGCGGCGCGCCGTTGGGGTAGAAGATGGGGGTGGTGAGGTAGAAGGGTTTTTGGGCTTTCATGAGGGTTTGGTGCCTGATTGGCGGGACGGGGTCAAGGTGGGGACATGATGTTCAGCTTCGGCCTGCACCGGCGTCCACATCATGTTCGGGTCGCACGCCGAAGCTGAACTTCGTGTCCCCGTTCACTTGGGCGAGGTGCGCGACGGGTCGGGATGTGCTATGTTGGGGACAGGCGGAATGACTGGTAGGATCGAGGAATGAAGATCGAACTCACACCGGATGCTGCCCATTGGGTGGAGCATAGCGTTGCATCCGGGCGCTTCGCTACCCACGAAGACGCCGTTCGGTACGCCGTCAACGAAACAAAACGCGCCGAACTGCGCGCCATGATCGAAGCGTCGATTGCCGAAGGCGGCGCGTATTCGTCGGAGGATGTGCTCGCTTACGTCAACGAGGAACTGGACAAGGAATTTCCCGCAAGCGAGGCCGCTTGAGTGCCAAAGGTTGTTTTCCTGGCCTCAGCCCGCCGCGATCTGAAATCCATAGCGAGTTACATATCGCGGGAGGCGGCCAACGCCAGCGTCGGGAAGAATTTTGCCGCGCGTATTGTTGCGCAATGCAATCGCATTGGCGCGTTGCCGGGCCTCATGGGCCGCGACCGTTCGGATTTGGTGACGGGCCTTCGCAGCAAAACCTTTGGCAACTACGTGATTTTCTTTCGCTACGGTGACGACGAGGGGCCGCGCAGCCGTTTTGTTGTGGCGAACATTGTTTATGGGAGCAGGGACCTGGACGCGTATTTCCTGGACCATGACAATGAGGAAGAGCCGTAGGCGGATTGCGGGGTTGAACCACCCACGCTTCGCTCAACGCGCGCGATGGCGTCGGTGGCTCACTCGGCAATTTTCAGCAACGCAGTCTTCAGCAGTTCTGCTTTCTCTCTCACTTCCCCAATTCGATCTGCGTAGACGCTTTTCCAGGCGTCTGGATTCGTGCAGCAGTCCTTTGACGGGTCTTCCGACAATCGCGTGTTTAGGCTTGAAATATCACGGCGAAATGCCAAGTAGCCCTGGACTGTCGCTGGCGCGAGTTTTCCCAACTCGCTTTTGAGCCTTTCGAAAAGACCCAGATCAGGCACCCGAATGCCAATGTAGTGTGTTTTGACCAATCCGCAAAAAATCTCTCGATCTTGAGCGTTAGATGCCCACCCTCCTTTTGGCTTCATTTGCTCCGCAAGATTTGACACAACATCTTCATGCCAGCGCATTCCAACCAAGAATGCCTCCTGCGCGGTCACATCAGCATAAAGTGCCAGGGCAATATTTCTCTCATCGACACGAGCCTCAATGACTTTCAGTCGGATACTGTTTTCGTATTGCAGTTGATTTGCCACGATTAGATCTGCAAAACCGAAAAGCATACTGATGCCGGATTGCCATCCTCGCAGCGCCCGTAGCAACTGGCTCTCCGGGTGCTGAGCGTCCAACATAATAACTGCCAAAAGCGCGATCAGAACGAACATCAGTAAGGCTATGGCGATTTCGGCCATGACGGTTGGTCCCCCGAGGGCAGATAGGTTCGCACTACGTGATCTGGTCACTGACTGCCCCGCTTTTAAGATGTGTGACAGTGTTATCCACAGCTCTATTCAAACCAAAACTTGCATCACCACGGTCATCCCACTCGCCAACCACCACGATCTCCCCCGCAGCCAAAACTCAAATCGCCGCCTTCCAACCCAGACACCAACACCCGAAGCGCTGTTGTCTTCGGACAAATTGAATTGCCGTTGCTGCAGATCGCAGAATACTGTGGTACGAGCTAATGTGCACGTTAAAGAAAAGTCCCTTTCGCCATGACCGCCCTCACCCTCGACCGCCACATCTCCACCACCCCCGGCATCGCCGGCGGCAGGCCGCGCATCGCCGGACATCGCATCACGGTGCGCGATATCGTGGTTCTGCACCTGCAACTGGGCAAGTCCGTCGACGAAATCTGCGCCGACTACGCGCTTGGTCTGGCCGAGGTGCATGCGGCGCTGGCGTACTACTTCGATCACCGGGCCGAGATCGACCAGGATATCAAGGCTGGCGATGCGTTCGTTGCTGGCCAACGGGCGTCGCGGACTTCGATCCTTGAACAGCGCCTGAAAGACATTCAGCCGTGAGCGACGTCCGTTATTACACGGACGAACATGTTCCAAGCGCCGTGACTGCCGGCTTGCGCTTGCGCGGGATTGATGTGCTGACCGTGCTGGATGCCGGAAGGCTCGGGGCAAGCGACGAGGAACATCTCGCGCTGGCGCTTTCGGACGCGCGAGTCATCGTGACCCAGGATGTCGATTTTCTCCAACTCGCCGCCCTTGGTCATCCGCACGCCGGGATTGTCTACGCATCGCAACAAACGTCCATCGGAGCGATGGTGCGCGGCCTGATGCTGATCTTTCATGTGCTGTCGGCAGAGGATATGATGGGAACTGTTGAGTTCCTGTGAGGGGGAAAGTCACGCCACACCCCGCAACCGCTCCCACACCCCGAGCACCAGCGCCTTCTTGTCGAGGTTGAGCCCCAGCACCTCGGCTTTCTCCCGCGCTATCGCCTCCCAGGCCTCGGCCCAGGCGGCCAGGCGCTCCGGGCCCCCCGCCAGCAACCGCGCGCCGAACGCGGCTTCGCTCGCCAGCATCGGTTCGCCGGTCGCGGCTCTCCGCAAACACCGCGCGAGCACACCCTGCAACAGGCTGAAAAAGATCACGAATTCGGCTTCGTTGGCCGCGCCCGTCAGGCCGTCGGCGAGCTTGTGCAAGGCCTCCAGGTCCAGCCGAGGCAGATCCGCCAAAAGCCGCACGATCTTGCCGTGCATCTCGGCCGCGCCGCCGGTCAGGAGCGTGAGGGCGCGGCGGACGCTTCCTTCGGCCAGCGCGGTGACCAGGGCGAGGTCGGCGGGTTTGGGTGCGCCTTGTCCGGACGCCACCAAAGCCGCGCCCACCGCCGCCAACAAATCGGCATCGCCCAAGGGCGAAAACTCCAGCCGCCGGCAGCGCGAATGGATGGTCGGCAGCAGCCGCCCCGGCTCGCTGCTCACCAGCAGGAACACCGTGCGGGCGGGGGGCTCCTCCAGCGACTTCAGCACGGCGTTGGCGGCGGCGGGGGCCATCTCCTCGGCGCGGTCGATGATCACGACGCGGTAGGCTCCGGTGCTGGCGGAATGCTGCAGGAAGTCCTTGACGCGGCGGACTTCGTCGACCGGGATGCCCGCCGTGTGTTTCTTGGTGTCGCGGTTCCAGGCGCGGCGGATCAGCATCAGACCGGGGTGCGAGAGGGCGCGCACCTGGCGGGCAACCGCGCTGTCGCGGGGGATCTCCAGCCCCCTACCGCGTTCGGCGGGCGGGCTGAGGGCGGTACGGGCGAAGCGGTAGGCGAGGGTCGCCTTGCCGACGCCCTCGGGGCCGGCCATCAGCCAGGCGTGGTGCATGCGGCCGCTGGCCAGAGCCTCGGCGAGTGTGCGTTCCGCGGCGGCGTGACCCAACAGGCTCTCGGTCTCGCGCGGATGCGGAAAACCTTCGAGGCGGTCGGCCTCGGGCGGGGCGTCCTCGGCGTCGTAGTCCTTGGATTTGGGGGGGCGGGTCATGGCGAGGTGGCAATAGGCAGTAGGCAATAGGCAATCGGAAACGGGCCAACACTATTGCCGATTGCCCGTTGCCCATTGCCTGACCCGAAGCATCTGTCCGCGAAACAGCTCGCCACTTCACAGCCCCAACCGCGCAGCCGCGACCTCGGCGATGGCGGCGGCGACCACTTCCGGCGCAGGTTGCGCATCGATCAGCGCGCATCGCCCCGGCTCTCTGGCGGCGATGACGAAGAAGGCTTCTCGCAGGCGCTGGTGGAAGGCCATGTCCTCGATCTCGAAGCGGTCCTTTTCGGCCCCGGCCGCTCTGTGCCGCGCAGCGACACGCGCGAGCCCCACGTCGGCGGGGAGATCAAGCACCAGCGTCAGGTCCGGCATGGCGCCGGCCACCACCAGCTGTTCCAGGCTGGCGATTATGGCCGGATCGAGTTTTCCCCCCGCCCCTTGATAAGCGCGCGTGGAATCGGCGAAGCGGTCGCAGATGACGTGCGTGCCGGCTTGCAAGGCTGGAAAGATCACGCGCGTGAGATGATCGCGGCGGGCAGCGTTGAACAGCAGCGCTTCGGTCAGCGGATCGGGGTAGCCGTCGACGGGATTGAGCAGCAGCCCGCGGATCTTCTCGGCCAACGGCGTGCCGCCGGGTTCGCGCGTCACCAGGGTCTTGGCACCGCGCGCTTCCAGCCAGTTCGCCAGCAGCCGCGCCTGGGTGGACTTGCCACCGCCTTCGCCGCCTTCCAGAGTGATGAATTTGCCTTGGGTCATGGTTCCCCCTACTTCAACACCCAGCCTAGCGCCAGCACCAGGATGCTGTCCAAACCGCGCGCCAGCACGCTCGAACGCGGCACATCGGCGCCTGCGCGCACCGGCACTTTGCTGACCAGGCCCTCGGTTGTCTCGACGCGCAGATAGCCCACTTGGTCGCCCTTCTTGATCGGCGCCTTCAGCGGGCCCTGATAAACGATCGCGGCCTTCAGGCGGCTCGATTCGGAGTTGCCACGCGGCACGATGATGCGCGCCTGGGCATCGCTCACAAGCGGCACGTAATAGTGCGTGCCGCCCCACACGCGCGCCTCGGCGATGATCTCGCCGGCCTCGAACACAGTCGCCTCCTTGAAGGCCTTGGTGCCGTGATCGAACAGTTTGCGAGCGTCGGCGGTGCGGTCGCCATCGCTCTTTTCGCCGTTCAGCACCACGATCAGCCGGCGGCTGTCCGACACCGCCGAGGCAACGATACCCTGGCCGCCATCGGCCGAGGCGCCGGTTTTCAGGCCGTCGACGCCGATGTTGGCTGACAAAAGTGGGTTCTTGTTCAGCAGCAACTTGTTGTTGATGGAGAAATTGCGCTGCGAGAAATAGCTGTAATAGTCAGGATACTCACGGATCAGGTGCTGGGCGGTGAGCGCAAGCTCGCGCACCGACATGGTCTCGTCGGCATCCGGCAAGCCCGTTGCATTGGTGAAATGCGCCTTGGTGAAGCCGATTTCCTTGCCGACCTGCGCCATCTGTTCGGCAAACGCGGCCTCGGAGCCAGCCATGCCCTCGGCAATGACGATGCAGGCATCGTTGGCCGAGGCAACGGCGATGCCGCTGACCAGATCGGCAACGCGCGCGCTGGAGCCCTGCGGCAGAAACATGGTGGTGGCGCCCGAGCGGTCACCGCCCTTCTTGTAAGCGTTCTGGCTGACCGGATACTCGTCCTCGAACTTCAGCCGACCTTCTTTCAACGCGCGGAACACGACATCCAGCGTCATCAGCTTGGCCATGCTGGCTGGCGGCGTTTGGGCGTCGGCGTCCTTCTCGTAGAGCACGGCGCCGGTCGCCGCATCCATCAGGATGGCCTGAGGAGCGTTGACTTCGATGACTTCGGCCGCAGCCGGTGCTGCGACGCAAAGGATCGCGAGGGCGGCGACAAGGACGCGAGACAACGGACAGGTGGCAGCACTTTGCATCGGGGGCAGCTCGCGCGAAATCACAGATTCCCCAACACCCTAGCCGCCCAAACCGTTCCCAACAAGGCGCTGGCCAGCTATTCCGATTGTAGCAGGGCCTGCCAGGCCGCATCGCCGCCGGCACTGGCGCGCATGACCGGCAGGGTCGGCGCCAGGATCGGGCGCTCGCCGGCGGCAACGCGCGCGCCCTGATACCAGGGCTGGCGGGCCAGGAACTGCTCAGCGTAATCGTCACCGCCGATCAGCGGGGCGCTGCGCAGGTAGCGCACGCGCACCGGAGCGGTGCCGAACCGCGTCACACCAAGAAGTTGCGCGGCCCGTTTGGAGAGATCGACGATGCGCCCGGCCTTGTAGGGCCCGCGATCGTTCACCCGCACCACGATGCTGCGGCCGTTCGCCTTGTTGGTCACCGAAACATAACACGGCATCGGCAGCGTCGGATGTGCCGCCGACAGGTGATACATATTGTAGATTTCGCCATTCGCTGTGGATTTGCCGTTGAAATCGGGTCCGTACCAGGAGGCGATGCCCTCCTGATCATACCCCTCGCCGGCGGCCGGGTAGTACCAGTTGCCCGCGACCTGATACGGCTTGCCGAGCTTCATGGTTGCGTGACGCCCGCGTGCCGGCGGCAGGCTGACCGGCGGCGGCGCGGCGGGTACGGGCAGCGGTACCACGATGCCCTGAGGCACCGGCAGGCCGGCCGGCGCCACCAATTGCATGGCGGGCATAGGCATCGGGATAGGATCGCTCGAACAGCCGGCAAGGCCGGCGGCCAACGTGAAAATAGCAGCTGGCGCAACGCCAAGCGTGCCGGCGCGCGTCAAACGAACGAGCAGATTGGCTCGGGAAACACTGCCATGCATTCTGCAATCACCCCGTAGTCCATAGCACCGGCGCCGTCCCTGCAGGGATCTTGAGCTGCCGGGGCCGGACAACCGTCACCCCACGAATCATGTCTCAAGTCTATTAGGGTCAGGTAAATCGTCCAAACTGTGGCTTGCTTGCTGGCGCCCGGCGACTCCCCTTCGGGGAGCCGGCCGCCGGGCGCGTTGGCTGATGACGGAGCGGGGCTTCCCCCTCGAACTCATCCACAGCTATGTGCTGGCGAACAGCCGATCCGGCGCCAGCGCCGCTGCTGTCACGCCGATGGCGGACCAATTCGCACCCAACCTCTCGCGCTTCAGGAGGCTCGCTGCGACCTCGCGCAGGGCTGGCGCGGTCTGGATGCCGTAGCCGCCCTGACCGGCGTACCAGAAAAAACCCTCGCTGCGTGGATCGTAGCCGACAACGGGATCACCGTCGGGCGCGAAGGTTCTGAGGCCACCCCAACTGCGCTCGATACGCGTGACCTCATGGTCGATATAGCCCTGATAACCGTCAATTCCCTCGGCCAGCCGCAGATCGTCGGCGAACGCGTCGTGCGGCTCGGCCGGCTCGGTATCGGCGGGTGAAATCATCAGCTTGCCGCCCATCGGCTTGGCGTAGAACGTGTCGGCGATGTTGCCGAGCTGCGGCCAACTGCGGATGTCGAGTCCCGCGGGACCGGCGACAACGCAAACGCTGCGGCGTTTTGGAGTGAGGCCAAGAGCCCCAAGTCCGCAACGCCGCGCCAGATCGTCCGCCCACGCCCCGGCGGCGTTGACGAGCACCGGGGCCCCGAAAGCGCCGGATGTCGTTTGCACGCGCCAGACGCCGTTCGAGTAAACAGCGTTTTCAACCCGTGCCTTGCAGATGAGGGAGCCTCCCGCGCGCCGGTGGATGGCGAGAAAGCCCCGCAGCACGGCCTCAACATCGAGATCGCGGTTGGTGTCGTCGAGCAGGATGTGTTCGGGAAAGGGCCGGCGCAGATTGGGACAGAGGCGGGCCGCCTCGGCGCCGTGGATGCGGCGATAGCCGAGGGCGATCAGGCCTTCGGCCGCCGCTGCATCCTCCGAGCGGCCGAGCATCAAGACGTCGCGCCGTGAGAGCAGGCGGCTTTGGGAAAAGCCATCGGGCGGCGCGTTGTAAAAAGCCCCACTGGCGATCGTCAGCTTGCGGATGACTGGCGGCCCGTAGAGCGGCTCATAGTTCGCGGCCGACCGCCCGGTGGCGTGGTAGCCGGGCTGGTCCTCAGCCTCGACGATGGTGACGCGCGCCTGCCCCGCCAGCCGCGCCGCCAATGAGGCGCCCGCGATGCCGGCGCCAACGATCAGGATATCGGCGGCGCCATCCGATTGCATTGATTTCCGCCTTGATTTTCGAGGCCGACAGTTTGACCATCAGAACTGTATCGGGCACGCCCCCGCGACGTTAAACCGTTTCAGCACTCTGGGCCAACCATGACCACGACGACCACCCAAACCAATGACCGGGCGGACCCTACCTGGGTCGATGACGTGACCCGATTCTGGTTCGAGGAACTGACGGCCAGGGACTGGTTCCTAAAGAGCGACCAGGTCGACGAACGGATCAGATTGCGCTTCCTGGCGCTCCATCAAACGTTGGCTGGCCAGCCATCCGCCCCTGCCGGGCCGCGCGCCACCCTGGCCACCGTGATTGTGCTGGATCAGTTTTCGCGCAACCTGTTCCGCAACGCGGTCAAGGCTTTTGCGGCCGACGCGATGGCCTTGCAGATCGCCCGCGACGCTGTCGAGCGGGGGCTGGATCAGGCCCTGCCCCACAACCAGCGGCTGTTTCTCTATCTCCCGTTCGAACACAGCGAAACCACCGCCGACCAGGAGATTTCGCTGCGTTTGATCTCGGGCCTGGGCGACGACGAGCTGACCCGCTACGCCGTGGCGCACAAGGAGATCATCGATCGCTTCGGCCGCTTTCCGCACCGCAACAGCGTGCTCGGCCGCCCCTCCACGCCAGAGGAGCTGGCGTTCCTCGCGCAACCCAACAGCTCATTCTGAGCGCTCCGTCGACGGCTCACGCATGTTCCCGGTCCATCGCCTTGCCGCGCGTTTCGCCAACGAACAGTAAGCCGATGACGAAGCAGCCGGCAGCCACGATCACCGGATACCAGAGCCCGGAATAGATATTACCGGTCGAGGCCACCAGCGCCACCGAGATGAACGGCAGGAAGCCGCCGAACCAGCCGTTGCCGATGTGATAGGGCAGCGACATGGCCGAGTAGCGGAAGCGGGTCGGGAACATCTCAACCAGCATCGCTGCGATCGGGGCATACACCATGGTGACGTAGATCATCAGGATAGAAAGCAGTCCGACGACCCGCCAGTCGACGCCTGCGATCGGCGATTTGGCCGGATAACCGGCCGCCTTCAGGGCATCACCGAGCTCCTTGCTGAAGGTCTCGCCCAACACCTTGGCGTCGGCGGCGGTGGCGTCATAGGAGGAGACCACTTTGTCGCCGACCTTGATTTGCGCGGCGCCTGCCGGACCCGCTTCATTGCTGTACGGGATACCCTTTTTCACCAGCGCGGTTTTGGCGACGTCGCATGGGCTGGTGAACTTCGATTTGCCGACCGGGTCGAACTGCAGCCGGCATTCGGCCGGATCGGCAACCACCGTGACCGGTGATTTGGCCGACGCGGCGACCAACTCGGGATTGGCCGCACCGGCAATCATGTGGAAGATCGGGAAGTAGGTCAGCGCGGCCAGCAACATGCCGGCCAGAATGATCGGCTTGCGGCCGATTTTGTCCGACAGCCAGCCGAACAGGATGAAGAACGGCGTGCCGATGGCCAGAGCGATGGCGACCATGACGTTGGTCCAGAAGGCATCCACCTGCAGCACCTTGTTGAGGAAGATGTTGGCGTAGAACTGGCCGCCGTACCAGACCACCGCCTGGCCGGCCGTCAGCCCCAGCAGCGCCAGAATGACGATCTTGAGATTGGCCCAGTTGGCAAAGGCCTCCGAGAGCGGTGCGGTCGAATGCCGGCCCTCTTCCTTCATTTTCGTGAAGAGAGGCGATTCGTTCAACGACAACCGGATCCAGACCGAAATGGCCAACAGGATCAGCGAGATCCAGAACGGATAGCGCCAGGTGCCCCACTCGGCGGTGTATGCTGCATCGCGCGAGGCGGCATCGCTGCCGCCCATGGTCTGGCAGGTCAAGAGGATGATCAGCGACAGGAAATAGCCCAGCGTCGCGGTGGTCTGGATCCAGCTGGTGCGATAGCCGCGCTTGTCGTCTTCAGCGTGCTCGGCGACATAGGTTGCAGCGCCGCCATATTCGCCGCCCAGCGCCAGGCCCTGCGCCAGCCGCAAGCAGATCAAGATCACCGGCGCCGCCATGCCGATGGCGCCGTAGCTCGGCAACACGCCGACCAGAAACGTCGACAGGCCCATGATCAGGATGGTGATGAGAAAAGTGTATTTGCGCCCGATGGTGTCGCCGAGGCGGCCAAAGATGACGGCGCCGAACGGGCGCACGAAGAAGCCTGCGGCAAAGGCCAGAAGAGCGGCGACGTATTGCGCCGTGTCCGAGAGGCCGGAGAAAAAGTGCTTGCCGATGATAGTCGCGAGCGCGCCGTAAAGATAGAAGTCGTACCACTCGAAGACCGTCCCCAGCGACGACGCGAACACCACCTTGCGCATCTCGGCTTTGGTCATTTCGGTGCCGGCGAGTG
The DNA here is from genome assembly GCA_031367715.1 of Hyphomicrobiaceae bacterium. Lineage (GTDB taxonomy): Bacteria > Pseudomonadota > Alphaproteobacteria > Rhizobiales > Hyphomicrobiaceae > JANYHF01. Next base: position 11,698 of record JANLQJ010000127.1, read on the forward strand.
CGCCAGCGGTGGTTGCTAGGGCCATGCGTGTTTCTCCTGAAAAATTCATTTTTTCCAATACGATGATCAGTGTCGAAAACAAGCCATAGGGCCTTTTGCACAGCTAAGCCATGAGATTGCGAGCATGACTTTGCGCCCTCGCGACGCGTCTGGCCTGAACATGACAATCACGGCCCAGACCATTGTCTCCGCCAGATGGCCCAGCTGTTGGCACGACTGAATTCCCAAGCCCGCTGTTGTGTACGCCGCCTGCTCGCGCTAAACGTGCGGCCGCAAAATTGTCAGCGAAAGCCTTTCCCCATGTTGCATCGGCTCTGCCAGCTCGTCGCCGCGCTCGCGCTCACCCTCGGCCTTAATCAGCCTGCGATCGCCCAAGAGGTCACGCTCAAATTCGAGCATTTCATGCCGGCGGTGTCGATCGAGCACCGCACCTGGCTGGCGCCCTGGGCCGAGCGGATCGGCAAGGCGTCGGCGGGGCGCATCAAGGTCGAGGTCTATCCGTCCATGCAGCTGGGCGGCAAGGCGCCGCAGCTGTTCGATCAGACCAAGGACGGCGTCGTCGATATCGCCTGGGTGGTGGCGGGCTATACGCCGGGCCGCTTTCCGCGCCTGGAAGTGTTCGAGCTGCCTTGGCTGGCACATGCCGAGGCGGCTCGTACCTCCAAGGCTGCGTGGGATTTCTTTACTGGCTACGCTCAGGAAGAAACCAAGGATGTCAAAGTATTAGCAGTGTTCGCGCATGGCAAGGGCACGTTGTTCACCAAAGACAAACCGGTGCGTCTGCCGGCCGATATGGCGGGCCTGAAAATCCGCGTGCCGACCCGCACCATCAATGCCACGCTGCAGCTGCTGGGCGCCTCACCGCAGGGCATCCCGGCTCCTGGCGTCCCCGAAGCGCTGGCCAAGGGCGTGGTTGACGGAGTGATGTTCCCCTACGAAGTGGTGCCCGCCTTCAAGGTCGACGAGCTGACCAACCGCGTCACCGAATTCATGGGCGACCGTGCACTCTATACGGCGGTGTTCATGCTGGTCATGAACAAGGCCCGTTACGACGCGTTGCCGGCCGACCTGAAAGCCGTGATCGATGCCAATTCCGGCGCTGCGCTGTCGGCCGAAATCGGCAGCCAGTTCGATGCCTGGGACCTGCCGGGCCGTGCGGCGGTGGCCAAGCATGGGGCCATAGTAACCAAGATTGATGGCGCCGATCTGGACGCCTGGAAAGCCGCCACCGCGCCGGTCACCAGGGACTGGATCGCGGCCCGCGACAAGGCCGGCGACAAGGGCGCCGAGCTGGTCAAGGCGGCCAGCGATCTGATCGCCAAATACGCCCAATGAGAGGTGTTGCGGCGATCGGAATTTGGCTCGATCGTCTGTGCACGGGAGTGGCAATTCTCGGCGGCTCGCTGCTGCTGGCGCTGATGCTACTGGAGACCGTCTCGGTACTCGGCCGCAGCCTGCCCGAGCTGCTCGCGTTTACCGGGATCGGAGTGCTTGCACACCCGGTTCCAGGCGACAGCGAAATCGCGCAATCGCTCACCGCAACAGCGCTTTTCAGCTTTCTGCCGTATTGCCAGATGCGCCGGGGCCATATCCGCGTCGAGGTCTTCAGCGTAGGGTTGCCGGCGCACCTCAGCAGCCTGCTCGATGCGCTGTGGAGCGTGCTGTTCAGCATCCTTGCCGCGACCCTGGCATGGCGTCTCGCGTTGGGTTGGCTGAACAAGTTCAACCATGGCGACACCAGCATGGTGCTGCACCTACCCGAGGCCGTGCCGTTCGGCGCCGCGGTGCTCTGCTCGATCTTGCTGGTGGCCAGCATTCTATGGTCACTGATCGAGGATACGGGGTTCTCCGCGCGGCGCTAGATGCAACCTGACAGAAGCCCGATTCACCTCCCGCTTTCGCCACGATCCTCTGGCCATATCGTCTCCGCGGGGGCAGAATGAGGTAGCATGGTCAGTACAGCCAAACCGCGTATCGCGTCCCGCGTTGATCCTCGACTGGCCCCTCGTCAAATGGCGGAGGGAGCCCTTGAGAGGTTTCACGAAAACTATCGCGATTCGATCCGCGAACTCTCAAGTACTTCCCCCGCAATTGCCGATCTGGCGCTGACCTTTCCCGGCCTGCTGTTTGCGTTGGCGAGCGGTTATGGCACGCAAGGCGCCCGCGACCGCTGCTTGGGCGCCATCCGCGACGGCCGGCCGTTGAAGGAAGCGTCCGGCCTATTGGGCTTTGCCTGGTGGCTGCGCCGCCTGCCCGCCGAGGCCTTCACGGCGCCTCTCTCTGCCCTTCCCGACAGCGCCGAGTTCAATCGCCGGATCGTCAATCATGTGCCGACCGAGAGCTGGAAGGCCGCCGGCTGGCTGGACCGGGTGCAGCTTGCGCGCGAGCTGGCCGACGACGATGTCGCGCTGTGGATGGCTTGGCGCTCCAAAGGCGTGCCCCGCCTGCGCGATGCCAATCGGCTGATCCTGCTTTGCGCCTGGGCCTGGTTTTCGAACCGCCCCGATACGCTGGGCGCCAGTCTGGTGCGCCAGCCGTTCGAGCCCTCGCTGGGCTTGCGCCGCGCGCTCGATGAGGCCGAGACCTGGCGCAAGCGCGTCGAGCTGGCGGTCACGCTCGGCGATGGCATTCAGGATACCTGGTTCGAACCTGGCTGCGCACGCGGCTATGACTTCGTGCCGATTGCGCGGCTGGAGGATTTCCTCAGCGAGGCTGAGCGCATGGACAACTGCCTGGACCAGTTCGCACCGCAGCTGCATCAGCGGCGCACGCGCTTGTTCAGCATCCGCAAGGCGGGCCGCTCGGTGGCCGATCTGGAGATCGCGCCGCATGAGGAGGATCCGACCATGCCGACGATCGAGCAGCTGCGCGGGCCGAGCAACCGGCGTGCCGCGCCGGGCGTCTGGCAAGCGGTTTTCACCTGGCTGAGCATGCAGCCGACGCGGCCATTGACGGCAACGCGTGGCAACGCAGCCGCAGCCCGGGCGACCGCCCGGCGCCTCTGGCAACCCTACCTCGATCATCTGGCCGGACGCCCAGCCGATGCTGTGCTGCGCAATTTTCTGCGCAGTGGCGAAGTGCTCGATCCTGACTTCGAAGGCGCGACTCGAACTGACGATGCCACCAAACCAAAGCGAACTCCCGCCCGGCAAAAAATGCCAGGCGCGCCAAAAGCTCAAGGGTAGTCCATCGCCGATCGCTGCCCGCCTAAGCGGTCAATGCCCGACGCGGGCAGCGCTCTCGTCGTGGGAGTGACCATTGCGGGTCGGCTTCAGGCCTTTCATATCGGTGCGCCACCAAGCCCACGGCTCGGTCGGATGTTCGGCAATGGCAGCGCCGGCCTCTTCGGCAGCGGTCGCCAGCGGCTGCATTGCCTGGTTGGCAAAGCCGATCGTGGTGCGCGCCAGCTCCGGCTGCCCGGCCGCCGCCATCGACTCCACCCAAAGGCCCGTCAGGCGCTGGTTGAAATGCAAGCAATCTTGGAACGCATCACGCCAGAACGCGGCGCCGAGCTGGCCGAAATCGGCCGGTGTCTTGCAGGCCATGGCTTGGCTGGACAGCTCAAGTTGGGCGCGGGCACGACGGCTCGCCAAGCTGAGAAGTTCCATATTTCCGCGCATGACGGATTGCGCCACGCCACTGACCGCCGCCAAGCCATTGGCTGGAAAACCGGCCGCGCCGGCGTCGGGCCGGTCGGTTGTTTCTGTTGCGGCTGTGCTGAAACGCTCGTACTGGGCCATTGGACTTACCTCACGAATGACTGACCAGAACCACCCAACCCATTTTCCGTGACGTTGCTTATAGCATCCTTGCTGCAGTGCGACAAACTGCACACTGATCTGGATCATTTGGCGCCGATGCCTGTGCATAACTTGGCCGGCGGGCGGCGTATCGAGGTGATGGGCGAGCGGTGCGCCTCGGCCCGCGCAACCACCGCGGCCAGCGGCTCCGACACCACCGCCATATGATGCCCGTTGGCATGCAGCAGGTGCGTTGCATCAACCATGATGCCGATATGACCGCTCCAGCAGACCAGATCGCCGCGTTGCCGGGGGTGGATGCTGGCCACCGCCAGCGGCTCGCCGATCTCAGCAGCCTGCATGTCGCTGTCGCGCGGCGCATGCAGCCCGGCCGCCTGCATGGCGACTTGCACCAGGCCCGAGCAGTCGATGCCCAGCGCGGTCTTACCGCCCCAACGATAGGGCGTGCCGATCAGGCGCTCGGCGACGACGACAAAGTCGGGCTCAGGCGTTCCGAGTGGCGCCACATGCTGGCGCGGCATGAACAGGCCGTCCGTGAGCTTCAGGAATTCGCCGTGAAGCGTGCCGGCAACCCGGGCGCCGATCGGCAGCACCATGCGCAGGCTGGTCTTGATGTCGGGGCTCTTGAAGCCATAACCCCACAGGCACGAGACACGATGGGTGAGCAGCGCCGTCTCCGGCCCAAGCGCCTCGCGCGCCAGGTAGCCGACATAGCCATCGCGCACCAGCTGCACAAAGGCCCAATCCTTGGCCTCCTCGAACACCAGCACGTCCTCGCCCCACAGCGCTTCGGTGCTCGCGGGCTGATCGGTGCGTGGCTTGGCATGCAGCTCAATCGACGGCACGATCACGCGCCGCGGCACACCCTCGACAAACCGCTCGGCCTCGAGCTTGCCGCGCAGGCGCGCGTCGGCAAGGTCTGGACGATAGGCATGACGGCGGGGATCGAACTCAGGCATCGCTAACGGCCACTCGCAATTTGCTACGAAAACTAACCAACTCGTCACCCCTGCGCCTGCGCGGGGTGACGAACACTTTACATCACGCACCGTAACGCTGGCGGAACACCTCGAACAGCGCCCGCGCGCCGGTCGGCTCGGCGCCTTCGGGCTTGCCGGGCTTGGGCTTGGGCGTCCAGGCAAAGATGTCGAAATGCAGATAACGCCCGGCCCCCACCGCAAAGCGCTTCAGGAACAGCGCGGCCGTGACCGAGCCCGCATGTGGACCACCCGAGATGTGATTGACGTCAGCGATCGTGCTCTTGAGCAGCTTGTCGTAAGGCATCCAGAACGGCATGCGCCAGACCGGATCATCGATTGCCAGCCCGGCGGCGGCGAGCTCACCGGCCAAGGTATCGTCGTCGGTATAGGCAGGCGCCAGATCCGGGCCTAGCGCCACGCGTGCCGCTCCAGTGAGGGTGGCGTAGGTGACTAATGTATGTGGCTTGTCCTCACAGGCCAGAGCCATGGCATCGGCCAGCACCAGCCGGCCTTCGGCGTCGGTATTGCCGATTTCGACCGTGGTGCCATTGCGCGCATGCAGCACGTCGCCGGGCCGGAAGGCGTTGCCCGAAATGCTGTTCTCGGCGATCGGCAACAGCACGCGCAGGCGCACGTCCAGCTTGGCGCCCATGATCATGCGGGCCAGCGCCAGCACGGTGGCCGCGCCGCCCATGTCCTTTTTCATGTTCGACATGCCGTCCGCCGTCTTGATATCGAGGCCGCCGGTATCAAAGCAGATGCCCTTGCCAACCAGGGTGACTGTCGTTGCCCCCTCGCGGCCCCAGCTCAGGTCCACCAGCCGTGGTGCGCGCGTCGACGCGCGGCCGACGGCGTGGATCATGGGGAAATTCTCGGTCAGCAGATCGTCACCGACGATGACACGGGCCGTCATGCCGTGTTCGCCAGCAAGGGTGCGGGCGACCTTTTCCAGCTCATCCGGCCCCATGTCGCTGGCCGGCGTCATGATCAGATCGCGGGCTAGCCAGACGCTGTCGGCAATCTGCACGGCGCGGGCGCGGGCGGTCGCATCGGCCACCACCAGCCGCGGCGCGGGGTTCGATTTCTTGGCCTTGTAGCGTTCGAAGCGCCAGGCCCCAAGCGCCCAGGCGAGTGCCGCGTCACCGGCCTTGGCGCCTTCGGCCAGCCGGTAATCACCGGCCTCCAATTGCGCCGGCAAGGCACCAAGTTGTAGCGGCCCGCCGCCGTCGGCAAGGTCGTCGCAGGCGCCAACGACGATGGCAGCGAGCGATCCGTCCACCGCCGGCAGGCGCATGATGCGGCCCGGCTCGGCGGCGAACCCGGCAACGTCCAACCAGCGCCGTTGCGCGGCCGTCAGGTCGGCCAGGTCCTTGGTCAGGCTGGCCTTGCGCGCGACATGGATCGGCGTCGCGCCGGCTCCACTTGCATTCGCGACCAACACGTCGCTGGCCGATAGCCGGCCAGAGCCGTAGGCGCCACGGGGTTCTTTCTTGGCAGCGTCCTTAGTTTTTGCCATCGTTGAATTCGCCGTTCCTTGTCTGCTGGCCATTTGGTGATGGCCAGAGTAATGCCAGGGGCTCAAGGCAAACACAATCACCAGGGGGAGGTGTCCCGGATCATGGCCAAAACCAACTATACGCTGGTCGTCGGCAGCAAGCAGGTGTCGTCCTGGAGCCTGCGGCCTTGGCTACTGATGCGGCAGGCCGGCATCGCGTTCGAGGAAGTGCTGGTGGCGCTGCGCCAGCCGGACACGCGCGCGACCATCCTGACCCATTCGCCATCCGGCCAGGTGCCGCTGCTCAAGCACGGCGAGCTTGCCATCTGGGACAGTCTGGCCATCGCCGAGTATCTCAATGAGCGGCATCCCGACAAGAAGCTGTGGCCGGCCGATGCCGCAGTTCGCGCCCGCGCCCGCTCGATCTCGACCGAGATGCATGCGAGCTTCCGCGAGTTGCGCTATGGCCTGGCAATGGAATTTTCCAGCCGCGGGTTGACGCCAGAAATCAACGAGCAATGCGCCAAGGATATCTTCCGTGTCGTGCGCATCTGGCAGGAGACGCGCGTCAAACACGGTGCCGGCGGCCCGTTCCTGTTCGGCACCTTCACCATCGCCGATGCCATGTTCGCGCCGGTGGCGTCGCGCTTCACCAGCTACGGCACGCGCCTGGCCGACTATGGCGATGACGGCAGCGCGGAACAGTACCGCGCCGTGATGATGGGATTGCCGTCGATGATCGACTGGGGCAATGGCGCCAAGGCCGAACCGCCGTATACGGGGGATTGATCACATGCCACGCATGCTCTGCTACGGCGACAGCAACACTTGGGGCTACGCCACTGAGCCGCGCCCGGACGGTCGCTACGCGGATCATGAACGCTGGCCGCGCGTCATGGGTGCTGCCCTTGGGGTGAACTGGACTGTGGTGGAAGAAGGTCTGAACGGCCGCACCACCGTGCATGCCGATCCGATCGAGGGACTATGGCTGGATGGGTCGTCCACCTTCACGGCCATCCTGCGCAGCCACATGCCGCTCGATGTGGTGGCGATCATGCTGGGGACCAACGATCTGAAGGCGAAGTTTTCGGTCGGCCCGTTCGACATCGCTGGTGGCATCGGCGTACTGCTGAAGCAGCTCGCCCGCGCCGAGGCTGGCCGCAATCTTGGCGTGCCCAAAGCCATCGTGATCTGCCCGCCGCCGATACTCAATAGGTTCGGGGCGTTCGAGTTCTTCGGCGAGATGTTCGCGGGTGGGTATGAGAAGTCGCTGCGGATGGCGGGCTTCTACGAGGCCGCGGCTGTGCAATGCGGCGCGGCATTCCTGAATGCCGGGAAGGTGATCGCGACCAGCGCCTATGACGGGATCCATCTGGACCTGGAGATGCAGGACCGGCTGGGCAAGGCTGTCGCGGAGGTGGTGACGGCTCTGGCAGTCGTTTAGCCAAAGCTCGCTAGACGCATGACATTGCGGCCGTCTGCGCAAAAGGTTGTTGGACCGATGGCAAACCATCTCGCGGTTATCGCGGCCATGGACCGAAACAGTCGTCCACAGATCATCGGCCGCACCTAACCCAGCATCTTGCCAGGTGCCAGGCCGCTGCCGGCAAGAACGGGAACATGATGGTCATCTTCGCAGCACTGCTGCCGGTGGTGGCAGTCTCCAGGCGAAAATCTTCGTAGTGTGGACGCTGGAAGGCTGCATTTCACTACTTGCAATACGCACCTCTGGCGCCTGCGCTCCTGTTTGCTTGCCGACGGCGACTCGCGTTCCGCGAGCCGGCCGCCATCGGCGTTGGCTGTGGTGCAATGACATCAAAGCAATATGAGAAATGCCTACGCGACAAGCGCCGTCGACGCTATCGACGCGTTGGCGACACCACCAGCAGCGCGGCCGCCTGCATGTCGCGCCAGCGGTATTGGCGCCGGGAGCAGGCCTCGGCGTCCTCGCCCCATTGGCTGATCTGAAAATCCTCGTCGACATGCGCGGCGGTCCAGGCGGCGGCCGCGTCGAGCTGGCCGTGGGCCACGGCGAGTGACAAAAGCACCGAACCCATCATGGTTGTCATGGAGTGCAAACCGGCGAGCTGGAAGGCATCGAGCGCGGCGATGGCTGCTGCGATGTGTGGCGCGTTGGTGGCAGGCTGCTCGACATAGCCAACGCCGACCGACCGTACAAACCGGCAGTCAAACGTCGTCTCGGCCCAGGCCAATGGCCTATCCCAATGCCGAAGTTGCAGCGCCACCAACGCGTCGGGAAAGTCGGCGCGGTAGCACAGCAGATCGCTGCCGGCATACTTCAGGCAGTCGGCGGCGACCTCGGCTTCCCGCCCCGCGACGCCGTCGAGGGCGGAATTGACCAGCCGCGTCACGGGCATGACTTTGGGATCGATGAATTCGCCTTGCGCGGCCCATTCGGCGGCCATGGCATCGGCGATGTCTTCGCGCGGCACGACCAACTCGGCCTTGCCGGGGCTGCGCACGGATTTGCCGTCGAGCACAACCGCGAAACCGTTGGGGTGCGGGCGGAAGGTTGCTTCCTTGTAGAACCGCTTGGGCAGCTGCACGACGTTGGCGCGCTTGATGGCGGCGGCCAGGCCGAGGGGATCGTTGCGGTCCACCATGTGTAGGTCCTTGTGGTCCGGTGTCTCAATTGTAGGGGCGCACCGCCGTGCGCCCGTCTTGCCGCACATTCGTACGCCGGTGCAGAGGACGGACGGGCGCAGTGCGATGCGTCCCTACGCCATCGGCCCTGCCCAAGATTACCGCCGCCGATCATTGTCCTCGGGAGCGTCGTCGATCGGGTCGTAGTGATCAACCTCGAAGCCCAACACCGACCACGACTGCTGCATATGCGGCGGCAAGGGCGCGCTCACATCGATGAGCCCCTTGCCGCGCGGGTGCGGTACGCGGATGCGGCGGGCCAGCAGATGCAGCTTGTTCTGCAGGCCGGGCAACAGTTCCCAATCGTTGCGGTCGAAATACTTGGCATCGCCAATGATCGGATTGCCGATATGCGCCATGTGGGCGCGCAATTGATGGGTGCGGCCCGTCACTGGCTTCAGCGACACCCAGGCGGTCAACTTGGCCGCCTTCTCGATCACGGCATAATAGGTCAGCGCATGTTGCGCGCCTTCATCGCCATGCTCGGCGATCTTCATCTTGGCCTCGTGGACGGCCTCGGCTTCTTCGTCCTTGGCCAGATAGGTCGAGACGCGGCCCTGGCGCACCTTCGGCACGCCGGCCACCAGCGCCCAATAGGTCTTTTGCGCTGCGCGGGTCTGGAAGGTCTTGGCCAGCGCCGCCGCCACAAAACGCGTCTTGGCGATCAGCAGGCAGCCGGCGGTGTCCTTATCGAGCCGGTGCACCAGGCGGGCGCGCTGGCCGTCCTTGGCGGTGATGGCGTCCAGCATGCCGTCGATATGCCGCTCGGTGCCCGAGCCGCCCTGCACGGCCAAGCCCATGGGCTTGTTCAACACGATGACGTCGTCGTCTTCCCACAGGGTGATCGACTTGATGAACTCGCGGTTCTTGTTGCCCGCGCCGACGCCGCCGTTGCCGGTGGGGCGGGGGCCATCATCATGGTCACGCAAGGGCGGCACCCGCACGCTCTGGCCCTGCGCGACCTTGGCGTAGGCCTTGATGCGCCCGCCATCCAGGCGCAGCTCGCCTTTGCGGATCATGCTCTGGACGCGGGCAAAGGCCAGGCCCGGAAAGCGCGTGGCCAGGAAGCGGTCGATGCGCATGCCGTCTTCGTCCGCGGCCACGATGATGGTCTGCACCTTGGCCAGGCTCGCCGAAGCTTGGGCCGGCGGGGCGGCGGCGGACTTGGTGCTGGCGGCTTTCATGGTGCAACTGCCTTAATAGCCGAATATCCGATCACGACTGCCATCAGCGACAGCAGGACCGAGCCGGACGCATAGAGCAGGGCCTCGATGATGGCGCGCCGCTGCACGAGCTGGAGAATGTCGAACGAGAAGGCGGAAAACGTGGTGAAACCGCCGAGAAATCCGGTGACGAGTAGAATGCGCAATTCGGACCAACCACCGAACCACTGGTTGATGGCGGCCATCGCCACGCCGATCGCCAGCGAGCCGCCGACATTGACCGCCAACGTGCCCCAAGGGAAATCAATCCCAAACAGGCGCATCGCAGCCGTCACCGTCAGATAGCGGGCGACGGTGCCGAAAGCGCCGCCGAGGGCCGCGAGCAGCACCAATCGCATGGTATGGCCTCGAAAGGAATAAAGGCCATTGGCTGGTAGCGAAGCCCGGACTTGAACCGGGGACCTACGGATTATGATTCCGCCGCTCTAACCAACTGAGCTACTCCGCCGCCCGTGCCAAAGGCTGGCGGATATAAGGAGCGCGTGGGAAGACTGTCAAGCGTGGCGCACGTTCTGCAGCCGTTATCAATGTGGGGGCAGGACACCAAATCGGGGCGACCCGCGGTCGCCCTCTGTGGTCACGGCATTTGCACGAGGGCGCCCACGGGTCGCCCCTTCCCGTGCCCGCCTGTGCCTAGCTATTGCCGCTTGGGGCGATGCTTTTTGAGTGGCAAGACGTCGGGAACTTGCGTTGCATCGCCGGGCTGGGCCTCGATGGCGGCTGGATCAAGCGCCTGGGCATCGGCAGCCAACGGATCGAGAGCGGCGGCATCGGCTGCCGGGTCAACCGGGGCGTCTGCGGTAGCCGCGGCGACGGCCTTTACCGGCTTGGTGGCAGGCTGGGCCGTGGCAATGGCGGCAGTGCCGGACTTATCGCAGTCGGTCAGCCAGACGTCGTAAACCGGATGCTCGACCGCATGCAGACCGGGGCTCTGGGCCAGCATCCAGCCGGAGAATATCTTCTCGGTGGTGCCGTCGAGTTTCACATCCTCGACCTCGACAAAGCTGGTGGTCTTGGGTTCCTCGGTCAGCGGGCGGGTATAGCAGGAGCGCGCGGTCACCTTCAACGTGCCGAATTGCACCGTCTGATTGAGCGCTACCGCTTTCTTGGAGATGCGCGCCGTAACCTTGTCGAGGAAGGCGAACACCGCGACCTTGTTGGCGATCTTGTCTGCGTGGGCGGGCGCGACCGCCAGGCCAAGTGCCAGCGCCACGCCAAGCAGCACGCTGGCGCGCGGCGGGCGCGCTGCCGGCGCCGTGGTATTGGCCATCACAGTCATAGGGTCTCGCGCTCCCGGCTTCGAATCAGACCGCTACATCATGCAACGATCCGGGCATTCCGGCGAATGCGCCGATATGTCATCCAAACGAGGCGCGCTGGTGGCACCATCAATCCGGCTTCCAGGGCAAGTAGTCCGAGGTGGACGCCGCACGCTTGCCAGACGTCAGAATGCTGCCCGCCGGACGATATGCCTCGCGCGTGCCGGTCAGGTTGGGCTTATGCGGCTTTTGCCACGGGCGCGGCTGATATTTCTCATCCGTAGGCAGCTGATCCGTGGTGTGGTGCATCCAGCCATGCCACTCGGGAGGAATATGCGAGGCTTCAGCGTAATTTTTGTAAACCACCCAGCGCCGTGGGACACCGAGCGGGCCGATGCCGCGCTTTTGCAGATAGTAGATGTTGCCCTGGGCATCCTCGCCGACGCGCTTGCCGCGCCGCCAGGTTTCCCAGCGCGTGCCCCAGGTGTTGCCGCCCCACCAGACGAAAATCTCGCTCAAAAGTCCCATTGCGTTTATGTTCCGGCTGTTCGATGCATCTGGCCTCATATGGCACTTGGGCTAGTGGCGTGTCCATAGACCCACAGTAAACGTAGAGCCTGTGCCGCAATTGCCGCAAAGCCGCCCAGGAAGGGCCCAAATCGCGCTCCGGGAGCCACGGATACCAACAGGTCGTCCACAAGCCGCCACCAGATTTCATCTACATCTAGTGGGTGGCCATGCAACAAGCCACAACATGCTGAATAAACGAGACAGAGCTGGCGAATCGTCCTAGTTTCCAAGTCCAGCCAATGCGGTGCGTAGTCCCCGCGCGTCCAGCCCCTGTAAGAGGGGCGCAATCTAGTCGATCAACCGTTGTTTTGTAGTCACCTGCGCCTCGTCGCGGGATGTCTTTGTGCGCGCGTTGCGTCGTTGCGTAGCGGTGCCGGGATCAGTCCCGCTGCCGCAGGGGGCCTTCAAAAACAAACATGCGCGCAGCGGGGCTCTTGGGCCCACGCGCGATTTTAGCCGGGGGAACGAGCATGCGGATCGAACGTCACTTCACCGTCGCGGGCAAATCGGCCTACGAGAAAATCGAGTTTCGCCAGGCGGTCAGCGAGATCAAGAACCCCGATGGTTCGATCGTGTTCCGCAATGCCGGCTTTGGCGTGCCAGCGCAGTGGAGTCAGGTCGCCGCGGACATCCTCGCGCAGAAATATTTCCGCCGCGCCGGTGTGCCCAAGCAGCTCAAGCGCGTCGAGGAGAACAACGTTCCCTCGTGGCTGTGGCGCTCGGTCGCCGATGAGCGCGCGCTTAGCCAGATCCCCGAGGCTGAGCACATGGGTGGCGAGACCGATGCCCGCCAGGTGTTCGACCGGCTGGCCGGCACCTGGACCTATTGGGGCTGGAAGGGCAACTATTTCACCAGCGAAGAGGACGCCCGCGCGTTCTATGACGAGCACCGCTACATGCTGGCCATGCAGATGTGCGCGCCCAACTCGCCGCAGTGGTTCAACACCGGCCTGCATTGGGCCTATGGCATCGATGGCCCCGGCCAGGGCCACTACTATGTCGACCACGCCACCGGCCAGCTGACGCGCTCGACCTCGGCTTACGAGCATCCACAGCCGCATGCCTGCTTCATCCAGTCGGTCGAGGACGACCTGGTTGGCGACAACGGCATCATGGACCTGTGGGTGCGCGAGGCGCGGCTGTTCAAATATGGTTCGGGCACCGGGTCGAACTTCTCCAAGCTGCGCGGCGAGGGCGAGAAGCTGTCGGGCGGCGGGCGCTCGTCGGGCCTGATGAGCTTTCTCAAGATCGGCGACCGGGCGGCAGGCGCCATCAAGAGCGGCGGCACCACGCGCCGCGCCGCCAAGATGGTGGTGGTCGATATCGATCACCCCGATATCGAGAGCTACATCGACTGGAAAGTGAAGGAAGAGCAGAAAGTTGCCGCGCTGGTCACGGGTTCGCGCATCTGCCAGAAGCACCTCAAGGCCATCATGAAGGCCTGCGTCAATTGCGAAGGCGAAGGCGATGCCTGCTTTGACCTGACCAAGAACCCGGCCCTCAAGCGCGAAGTGCGCGCGGCGCGCAAGTCGCTGGTCAACGACAACATCATCCAGCGCGTGATCCAGTTCGCCAAGCAGGGCTTCAAGGACATCGAGTTCGATACGTATGATACGGACTGGGATAGTGAGGCCTACCGCACCGTCGCCGGACAGAACTCCAACAACTCCGTCCGGGTTACCGATGCTTTCTTGCAGGCGGTTGAAACCGACGGCGACTGGGCGTTAACCAATCGCTGCAACGGCAAGCCGATCAAGACCCTGAAGGCGCGCGAGCTGTGGGACAAGGTCGGCCACGCCGCCTGGGCCTGCGCCGATCCCGGCATCCAGTTCCACACCACCATCAATGATTGGCACACCTGCGCCAGCTCGGGGCCGATCCGCGCGTCTAATCCGTGCTCGGAATATATGTTTCTGGACGATACGGCGTGCAATTTGGCGTCGCTGAATTTGATGACGTTTAGAAAGAAGGCAGTAGGCAGTGAGGCAGTAGGCAGTAGTACGGCTGCGGTCTCGACGAATTCGTCTTCCACTACTACCGACTGCCCACTGCCTACTGCCTATTCTTTCGACATCCCCTCCTTCCAACACGCCGTCCGCCTGTGGACCGTCGTGCTCGAAATCTCCGTCATGATGGCGCAGTTCCCGTCGCACCAGATCGCGGAATTGAGCTACCGCTACCGCACGCTCGGCCTGGGCTTCGCCAATATCGGCGCCTATCTGATGGCGGCGGGTCTCTCCTATGACTCGGAAGCCGGCCGCGCCATCTGCGGTGCCGTCAGCGCCATCATGACGGGTGTCTCCTATTCCACTTCGGCCGAGATGGCCAAGGAACTCGGTGCATTCCCGGGCTACACGGACAATTCCGGCGACATGCTGCGCGTGATCCGCAACCATCGCCGCGCGGCCTATGGCCATGCCAACGGCTATGATAAGCTGGCAACCAACCCGGTCCCGCTCGATGCCGCCTCGTGCCCGGACAAGCGCATGATCGATGCGGCTCGCAAGAGCTGGGATCTGGCGCTGGAACTCGGCCAGACGCATGGCTACCGCAATGCCCAGGCGTCGGTGGTGGCCCCGACCGGCACCATCGGCCTGGTCATGGATTGCGACACCACCGGCATCGAGCCCGACTTCGCATTGGTGAAATTCAAGAAGCTGGCCGGCGGCGGCTACTTCAAGATCATCAACCAGACCGTGACGGAAGCGCTCGCCAAGCTCGGCTACTCGGACGCCGCCGCCAAGGCGATGATCTCCTACGCGGTCGGCCACGGCACGCTGAAGACCGCTCCCGGCATCGATCACGCCGCGCTCCTCAAGAAGGGCTTTACCCCAGAGAAGATCGCCACCGTCGAAGCCTCGCTGGCGCAGGCGTTCGATATAAAATTCGTGTTCAACAAGTGGACGCTTGGCGAAGACTTCTGCGTCTCCACGCTAAAAATCTCGGCCTATCGTCTGAATGCGCCCGATTTCGAGCTGCTGGCCGAGATCGGCTTTGCCCGCAAGGACATCGACGCCGCCAACGAATATTGCTGCGGAGCGATGACGCTGGAAGGCGCGCCGGGCCTGAGGGATGAGCATCTGCCGGTGTTCGACTGCGCCAATCCGTGCGGGCGAAAAGGCAAGCGCTATCTGTCCGTGGACAGCCACATCCGCATGATGGCGGCCTCGCAGCCGTTCATCTCGGGCGCCATCTCCAAGACCATCAACATGGCCAACGACGCCACGGTCGAGGACTGCAAGGCGGCGTATCAGCTGTCCTGGAAGCTCGGCGTGAAGGCCAACGCGCTCTATCGCGACGGTTCCAAGCTCAGCCAGCCGCTGTCGGCCTCAGTGCTGGCTGCGGTCGAGGACGAGGCGGACGACGCGCCCGAAATGTTGCTCAATTCCAGCCATCCGGCGACACTGCGGGCCAGCGCCGCCGCCGAGAGGATTGTGGAACGCATCATCGAGCAGGTCCGGTTCCGCGAAAAGCTGCCCGGCCGTCGTAAGGGTTACACCCAGAAAGCCACGGTCGGTGGCCACAAGGTTTATCTCACCACCGGCGAATATGAGGACGGCCGCATCGGCGAGATCTTCATCGACATGCACAAGGAGGGCACGGCCTTCCGCTCGCTGATGAACAACTTCGCCATCGCAATTTCGCTCGGCCTGCAACACGGCGTGCCGCTGGAAGAGTATGTCGACGCCTTCACCTTCACCCGCTTCGAGCCCGCCGGTCTGGTGCAGGGCAACGAGACCATCAAGAACGCGACCTCGGTGCTGGACTACATCTTCCGTGAGCTGGCGGTGTCGTATCTTAGCCGCAACGACCTCGCCCATGTCGAGCCGGGCGAAATCGGCGTCACCGATGTCGGTCCCGCCGATCCGGCCCACCACCATGAGAAGCCGGCGCTGCCGGCGACGCGCGTGGTCAGCCACGGGTTCACGCGCGGACAAATGGTCGGCCGCATCGTGCCGCGCAATCCAGCCGAGGGCGCGGCCATTGCGTTCGCCAGCCTGCCGGTGACAGCGCTGCAGGATGGTCTGCGCACGGCTTTCCCGGGTACCGCGACCGTCGGCGCGCTCGCACTGGAGCAGGCCCCGCAAGCCGCGCTGGCGTCGCCCCCGAAAGCCCAGATCGCCGGCCAACGCGTCGCCGAAGCCCGCCTTAAGGGCTACGAAGGCGACAGCTGCGGCGAATGCGGAAACTTCACGCTGGTGCGGAATGGGACCTGCATGAAGTGCGACACGTGCGGTGGGACGAGTGGGTGCAGTTGAGCTGCCCGCGAACCATCGTGTTGACGACGAATGGCTCCCAAATGGGGGCCATTTTCGTTTTCGATTGAGTTTGGTGTCGAGATTAGCTAGACTTGGCTAATTAAACTGGCGCGATGGGAGCGAGCGATGACCACTGTGAATATGCTTGAGGCAAAGTCCAATCTCTCGAAACTTGTCGAAGCGGTCGAGTCCGGCGCCGAGACCGAGATCGTCATTGCGCGAAATGGCAAGCCCGCTGCCCGGTTGGTGCCTTTGAATGACGAACCAAAAGGTCAACGGCTTGGGGTCGCCAAAGGCAAGTTCGTTGCCCCGGCAAACATCGACGCCATGAATGCCGAAATTGAAGAGCTGTTTTACGGCCCGACGAAGTGAAACTACTTCTCGACACACACATCGCAATTTGGGCGATTGTCTTGGATGACCGGCTTACCGCGGCGGCTCGTGCGATGATTGCCGACCAGAGCAACAGCCTTTTTGTGAGCGCAGCCAGTATCTGGGAAATTGCGATCAAAAATGGTTCGCCGAAAGGCAACGAAGACGACATGTTGGTGTCATCAAAAGAGGCCATCGACCTCTTTGGGCAAGCCGGGTTCCAACTGCTGTCGATTACGTCCGCTCATGCCTCGGCTGTCGGTGACTTGCCGAAAACACACAAAGACCCCTTTGATCGACTGATCGTCGCGCAGGGTATTACCGAGCCCTTGCGGTTGGTCACTCACGACAAAGTGGTGGCGTCTTACAGCGCCAGCTTCTTGCTGGTTTAACGCTGCAACCGCAAATATGTTGTTCGACAACAAATGGTGCGGCCAAGAGGACTCGAACCTCCACGAGCTTTCGCCCGCTAGCACCTCAAGCTAGTGCGTCTACCAATTCCGCCATGACCGCATCACAGCCGGCGGGCGCAAGGGGCCGAAACACCGGATGAGGCGGGTTGGTAACAGGGGGGCGGCGGGTTGGCAAGCGGGCTTGACGGCCCTGGCGCCGAACGGCACACCGAAGGCACCATGACCGCAAGTCACCACACAACGCGCATCGCCCTGGTCACCGGCGCAGGGCGCCGCATCGGCCGGGCGATCGCGCTGCAGCTGGCAGCGTCAGGCTGGCAGATCGCGATCCACCACCACAGGTCCAAAGTCGAGGCGCTTGAGGTTGCCGGGCTGATCGAGGCGGCGGGCGGGCGCGCGGTGCTGCTCGGGGCCGATCTGGCCGATCCGGCCCAGGTGGCGGGACTGATCCCGGCTTGCGTGGCTGCTCTCGGGGCGCCCAGCTGCCTCGTCAACAATGCCTCGCTGTTCCTGCCTGACGAAGTTGGCGGCCTGGAACTGGAACTTTGGGAGCGGCATCAGGCGATCAATCTTCGCGCGCCGGTGATGCTGGCGCAGGACTTTGCCCGCGCGCTGCCGGCAGGCATCGAGGGCAACATCATCAACATTATCGACCAGCGGGTGTGGAAGCTGACGCCGCTGTTTTTCTCCTACGCCATCGCCAAATCGGGGCTCTATGCCGCCACGCAAATGCTGGCGCAGGCGTTGGCGCCACGCATCCGGGTCAACGCCATCGGACCAGGCCCCGCGGCGGTCAGCATCCATCAGAGCCCCGCGCAATATGCCGCCGAATGCAAGGCCCTGCTGCTCGAGCACGGCACCAATCCTACCGAAATCGCTGAAGCAGTGTGCTTCCTGCTCAGTGCGCCATCGGTCACGGGCCAGATGATCGCGCTCGACGGCGGCCAGCACTTGGCTTGGCAGACACCCGAACTTGCATCGGGCAGCGGTCGCGGCGTACCCCGCGCAGCGGTCCCGCCGCCCCGCAATGCGGCACCGGCCGCCACACCGTTCGTCGGCATTCGCCACGTCCTGATCAAGGACCTGGAACTCAACACCATGATCGGAGTGCACGACGCCGAGCGGCGCGCGCCGCAGCGGGTGCTGGTCAATGTTGATCTGGCGGTGCGCGAACAGGGGCCATCGGACACCGATCAGCTGACCACCGTGCTCGACTATTCGGAGGTGGTCGCGCGCATCGAAGAAACCGTCAAGGCGGGGCACATCAATCTGGTCGAGACGCTTGCCGAACGGGTTGCCGTGGCCTGCCTCAGCGACCCGCGCGTGCTCAACGTCCGCGTGCGTATCGAGAAGCCAGACGTGATCGCCAATGCCGGATCGGTCGGAGTGGAGATCCAGCGCGCGCGGGGCTGAATGGTAACCAGTTCTTCATAGGTTGCAGCCGCAATAGGGTGTGGAATTCGAGCCCGCGCCACAAAATCGACCTCGAAGCGTCAAACTGCGGCCGCTCCTAACGAAAAAATAACCACATCCGGCTGAACAATCAGCGGCGGCCAGTTGAGCTCCAGGGTTGAAGCTCAATCGGCTAACGAAAACCAAGCGCGTCAATCGCGCGCGTAACGCGTTGGGTCGAAGAGTCATGAAGCGTTTGCGTACAGAAGTCATCGCCGCAGGCATCCTCATCGCAGTTGCTCCGGCAGCCATGGCGGCCTCCACGCCGCAGATCCTCACCAGCAAAGCCAACAAGGTGCCCGCCTGCGTCACGCCGGCCCATCTGATGGCGTTCACGCAGAAGCGCAACACCAAGCTGCCAGCCAAGCTCGCCGGCATCGCGGCCGCCTACAAGCTGCATGGTGAGGAATTGCATGTGCGTTGGGACTACGCCTTCTTCCAGATGCTGGTTGAGACCAACTATCTGAAGTTCTATGCCCCCAACGGCGGGCCGGGCGATGTCAGCCCTGGCCAAAACAATTTTGCCGGACTTGGCGCCACCGGACACCGCGCGCCGGGCGAGAGCTTTGCCAGCGTCGATCTGGGCGTGCAGGCGCATCTCGGCCATGTCCGCCTCTACTCGGGCGATCCACTTGAGAACCCGGTTGCCCAGCGCACCAAACTGGTGACTGACCTGATCCTGCCATGGGCGCAGAGCCTGAAGCGGCCGGTAACCTTCACCGATCTGACGCGCAAGTGGGCGCCTAGCGGCCACTCCTATTCGGACGCCATCGAGGGCACGGCCGAGAACTACCGCAAGGCCTATTGCAACGGTGCGCCGATCCCCGACGAGACAGCGAGCGCGGACGCTCCCGAGGCCGTCGCCACCGAGGTTGCAGCACAGGACGAAACAGTGGCGGCTCCCGCCAAGCCGGTCGCCAAGGTGAAAGTCGCCGCGTTGACGGTTCCGGCCATCAAGTCGCCGGTGATCGAGGTTGCTGCCGAGCCGGTGACGGAACCGGCCGCACCGGTCGCCAAAGAGGTTGCCGCCGCAAGCGAGCCGGTGGCCCCTGCTGCCGATGACGAAGTTGTGCTGGCGGGTCCTGCCCTTAAAAAGGCAGCCAAGAAAGTTGCCGAACCCGTCACGGTGGCCGACGCCGAAAGCGATGGCGCGGCGCAACTTGCCGCCGAGGCTCCGGCCAAGCTTGCCAAAACCACAACGGAAGCGGTGGATACGCCGGATGCGGCCGCTGCCGAGCCGGTGGCAAAGCCCGCTGTCAAGTTGGCTGCCAAGTTGGCTGCCAAGGCAAAGCCGGTCAAGATCGTCATGGCCAGTGCCGACGCCGAGACGGTTGTCGAATCGACCAAGACCGCGCCGGTCAAGTTGCCGGTAACCGCCACCATAACGGCGCCGGCGACGCCGTCGACCGAGCTGGAGGCCAGCGTCGCCAAGCTTGACGGTTTGGATACCAGCACTGATTTGGCTGCTGACCAGGCACCGCCCGCAGTCAGCGCCGAGACCGCCACGTCAGACGAAGGCGACGGCGGTGCGACCGAGGTCACTCAGCCCAAGGCGCCGGCAACGGTCGCTGCGGCAACAGTGAAAAAGGCGCTGGTGGCAGCCTCAAGCGCCGAGGCTCCCGCCGTCAAGGTGAAGGCACCCGTTAAGCCCGCGGTGGTTGCCGAGCCGGCCAACGATGTCGGCGAGGTGACCGTGACAACGCAAAGCTCCGTCGAGGACGCCGCCAGCAATACCCAGCTGGCATCGCTGACCGTTCCCGCCAATCCGGCGCCGAGCAAGAACTGCAAAGTGTTTACGGCCAGCTATGGTGGCGGCATGTCGCTGCTGATCCAATCGCCCGACGGCGAGCGCACGCGCTTTACGGCCCTCACGGTCAACGAGGCCAAGTCCGACGCCCAGGCCAAGGCCTTCATCAATGTCTATGCCAAGGGTGGCCAGAAGATCGCCTCTTTCGGCACCCAGAACGAGGCCCTCACGAAGGCCTTCCAGCTCTGCCCCGAGGGCTGAGCCCACCTTATACCAAGCGTCGTTGACGCTGACTCATCGGTGATTTGTAGGGGTGCACTGCTGTGCGCCCCTACCCAGTGGCAACCGATTGCCCAGGGGACCATGGGTCAACATCAATGAAGGTTGGTATTACGGGCGGCAGCAACACAATTGGCCGCCGAGCTTAAGGTCCGGCGGCCATTTCTTTGTTATCAAATTGATCTAGAACGGAATTTCGTCGTCGAGATCCTTCTCGAAACCGCCGCCAGCCGGGGCGCCGCCCGAGCGCGGCGCGGCGGCGCGCGCGCTGCTTGGTGCCGGTGCGCTATAACCTCCCGGTCCCGACCGCTCGGCCGGACCCGCCGCATAGTCGGACTGGCCATCCTCCTGCATCGCTCCGCCGCTGCTCTGGCGACTGTCGAGCGAGGTCAGGACCGAGTTGAAGCCTTGCAGCACCACCTCGGTCGAGTACTTTTCGACACCCGCCTGATCCTGCCATTTGCGGGTCTGCAGAGCGCCCTCGACGTAAACCTTGGCGCCCTTCTTGAGATACTGTTCGGCGAACTTGCACAGCGGCTCGCTGAAAATCACCACGCGGTGCCACTCGGTCTTGTCCTTGCGCTCGCCCGTCGCCTTGTCGCGCCAACTTTCCGATGTCGCGATATTAAAATTGCAGACCGGCCGACCATCCTGTGTGCGCCGGATCTCGGGATCCTTGCCAAGATTGCCGATCAGGATCACCTTGTTGACGGAGCCTGCCATGACGCGTTCCCTTTCCTATGCGAGCCTCCAAGGCTCCATTCCTACGGGAGCCTCGAAGGCTCCGTCCAAATCAAGCCACCCAGTTGCTCTGGTTCTGGCAACCGGCGCCAGCCGCGTCGGCCACCTTCGAGCCGAACGTCTCGGCTTGGATTGTAGCAGCCACTGCCGATTCGATGCGCCCGCTGACGGCTTTCTCCACAAGGCCGCACTCAGCTGCCACGGAGCAAGACGTTCACTTATTGTTCACGTTAACACCGTCTCGATCGCTCGGCAAGCGACAGGGATGCCGCGCGGTAACTCAAAATTGGCGAAGCTTCGCTAAGGTGGCAAAGCGTTCGCGCCACTTTGGCGCCGGAGTAAGTTATGTCGCGTTCCTCGCATCCTGGACTGGTTGTTGGCGCCCTGGCGGCGCTGTCGTTTTTTGCTGGCGTCGCCATCGAGCCGATGTTCGAGCGCTCCGCCGCTGCCGACATCCCTGCGCGCGCTGGCAAGCCGGCTATCCGGGGCCCAGCAATCCCCGGCAAGGGGAGCGCCAAGACCACGGCCATCCAAGTTGCGCCGGCCAACACCGCGCCGGCCGCAACGCCGCTCGCGCTCGTCCCGGCACCCGAAGCCGCCACAACACCTGAACCGCCCGCGCCCGTCGAAGCGGCAGCGAGCACAGCCGAAGCGGGCCCGACCGTGGAATCGGGCATCGATCCTGACAAGCAGGTCGAGTACTTTGAGATGAAGAACATGCCGGCCGAGGACGGCCAGGGTGGGGCCGCCCAGGGTGGCGCTGCCCAGGACGTCAACATGATCGACGAGCCAGGCTACGCCATACCCGAAGACACGACCGCCCAGCCGACCGCTGAAACCACCGCACCGCCGCCCCAGGAGGCGCCCGCCGAGGCAGTGCAGAACTGACCGACGGGCGCAGCTCAGCTGTCGGCTAGAGCATCGAAACCCGCCGACTTCAGCACAAAGCTGGCATCGCCCTCGAGCTTGCTGAAACCGAGTTTGTGATAAAACCCTTCCGCTTGGGCATTGCGCGCGTCGACATCGAGACGCACGAAACGGCACCCCTTGCCCCTGCCCTCGCGCGCTGCCGCAGCCAGCAGGCGGTGTCCCAGCCGGCTGCTCCTGAATTCATTTTTAACATATAAATCAATAACATATATTCCCGGCCCGCCAACCCAGGTCGAGAACACGACGCAATAGATGCAGACCCCGACCACCCCCTCATCGGCGGCCTCGGCGACCACGCCGTGCCATAGTGGATGCGGTCCGCTGCCGGCCTTGGCGAGCGCCTCGGGGGTGACTTTGGCAAGGCCCACATCGCCGATATGGGCCGCCAGCGCCTGCACCAGCGCGACGATGGCGTGGCTGTCGGCGGACGTCGCCGGCCGCAGTACGATGCCAGCGGTGGCGGAAGCCTCAGGGGGCAAGGGCGCGCTCCGGCGGTTGGTTGACGATCCCCCGGCATTGGTTGAGGACTGCCCGTCCCTGTCAAGTTGCCGATGCGCCTGGGCGTCGATGGAAGCGGCAAAACCGATCATTCGCGGTTGCATTCGGCCGTCCACGGTCAGCCCAGCAGCCCCTGCCAACGTCCTGCCAACGTCCGGCCAACGCCCTGTCAACGCCCTGTCAGCCCCTTATCGGCCCCGGACAAACTTGGAGCGGCGCTGGCGGCCCGCAGCGTGTCATTGGCGGGTGCCGCTACCGGCGCTTTCGCCAGCTCTCGTGTTGCCAATCAAACACGCCAGTGGGAAATCGCCTTTCGCATATGGCCTCACTGGTCCGACAATGCCATGCTGATTGTCCGTAGCGGGAACGGTGGCGGGAACGGATCATGGTTAAGACAGCGGGCATTGTAACGGCCATGCTAAGCGCGCTGCTGGCAGGCTGCTCGATCGGTCACGATGCCGAGGTGACGGCCAGCAATCCACTCAGCTTTGCCGGCCAAACCTATTTCACCTGCCAGGACAAGATCGCCAAGGTGCAGGGCTTCGAGGCGCAAGGGCTGGACAAGGTGCAACCCAAGACGCGGGCCGAGCTTGCAACTTATGC
This sequence comes from Hyphomicrobiaceae bacterium, assembly GCA_031367715.1. Classification (GTDB taxonomy): domain Bacteria; phylum Pseudomonadota; class Alphaproteobacteria; order Rhizobiales; family Hyphomicrobiaceae; genus JANYHF01. Next base: position 34,944 of record JANLQJ010000127.1, read on the forward strand.
CGACTATGTCATCGCCATGGACAACCTCTATCTCAACCCGCAATGCCATCAGCATCCGGGCGACGGCGGCTTCTATTGGGGCACCGCCCGCGACGTGCAGCAGAGCGGTCAATTCCTGAGCGCCCTGACGGCAACCGTGCCGCCGGACTTCCAGAAATATGGCAAGTCTGGCGAGGACATCTATGTCAACGCCTTGAACTACGGCACGCCCGCCAGCGAGATGACTCGCCTGCTGCACGACGGCAGCATCGAGCGGATGGTCGCCAAGCGCGAGGTCCACGCCACCGCCAAGGCCGCCCTGGACAAGACAGGCTGGTTCTAACGCAGCGCCTCGATAACACGCGGCTCCCATCGCAGGCGCGCGCGCCCCAACCAATGAGCCAACATGCCCAAAACCGTTCTCATCACCGGCTCGTCCAGCGGCTTTGGCAAGGACGCAGCCTTGCTGTTTGCGGCCAAGGGCTGGAATGTCGCCGCCAGCATGCGCACGCCCGCCAAGGCAAACGACTGGACCCGGCCCGCCGGCCTTTTTGCTCTTGCGCTCGATGTCACCGAACGCGACTCGATCGCGGCGGCGGTCGCGGCCACGCTGGCCAAATTCGGACGCATCGATGTGCTGATCAACAATGCCGGATTTGCGCTGATGGGGCCGCTGGAAGGAACGCCTGCCGAGGATATCAAACGGCAATACGATACCAATGTGCTCGGTCTGATCGCGATGACCCAGGCGGTGCTGCCCGGCATGCGCGCGGCCGGCGGCGGCGTCATCGTCAACCTGTCCTCGATCGGCGGCCGCCTGACCTTCCCGCTGCTGTCGGCCTATCACTCGACCAAATTTGCCGTCGAAGGGCTGACGGAGTCGCTGCAATACGAATTGGCCTTGCATAATATCCGCGTCAAGCTGGTGGAGCCCGGCGGCTCGAACACCAATTTTGGCGGCGGCAGCATGACCAGAACCACCCATCCCGCTTATGCTGCGCTGACCGACGGCATCGCCGCTATGTTCGCCGACATGACGACCCGAATGCCCGGCCCGGAAAAGGTGGCCGATGCGATCTACCACGCCGCCACTGATGGCACACGCCGCTTGCGCTATCCCGTCATCGCTGCGCCAGCGCTGCCGGTCCGGCTGCTGATCGGCGAGCGCGCCTGGCGGCTGATCATGGGGTTCGCGGTGCGCCGAGCGGTGCGGATCGGCGCAAGGGATAAATCGAGATAACTCGGGGACGGTATAATCACTGTTCATAGAATAACCAGACTCGCACTTTGCGAAATCATAGTCGTTCCGCCACATCTCTGCCCAATAGTGTCTGGATGATCACTGCCAGCGAGACCATTTCGTCCTTCTATGTCTGTTGTTGATCCTGCGACAGAAGAATAAATGTCCATCTTCATCCCCTCCGGCCTTGCCGGAGGGGATGCGTAAGGAACGAGGGACGGGATGGCGCTCGCGCTGGTTGTTGAACACTGCGCCTTGAGCCTGGACGGGCGGCCGATCGAGACCGCCCAGGATCTTTCGCAGTTCCTGGATGTACGGCTGAACCGGCTGATCCATGCGCTTTACCGCGCGCCCGAGAGCACGCGCTACTTCCACTTCGAAATCCCCAAGCGCACCGGCGGCATGCGCCTGATCAGTGCGCCGCGCGGGCTGGTGCGCGATCTGCAAGCGCGTCTGCTGCCGGTGCTGCAGGACGTTTACGAGGATCATCCGTCGGCGCACGGCTTCATCAAGGCGCGCAGCGTGGTCAGTAATGCCTCGGTGCATGTCGGCCGGCAATGGGTGCTCAATGTCGATCTTGCCGATTTCTTTCCGAGCGTGAATTTTGGCCGTGTGCGCGGCCTGTTCATGGCCCCGCCGTTCCTGATGGGTCCGAAGGCGGCGACCATCCTGGCGCAGATCTGCACCCACCGGAACGGGCTGCCGCAGGGCGCGCCAACTTCGCCGGTGCTGTCAAACCTGATTTCCTGCGCCATGGACAAGCGGCTGACGCGCCTGGCCCGCGCGCACAAATGCCGTTATACGCGCTATGCGGACGACATCACCTTGTCCTGCGATCAGGCGGTATTCCCTCCGGCCCTGGCGAGTCTCGATCGCAGCGCGCCGATGCACGAGCGCGTGGTTGCCGGTGAAGAGCTGGAGCGGGCCATCATGGCCAGCGGCTTTGCCATCAACCACAAGAAGGTGCGCCTGCAGGGCCGGCATCGTCGCCAGAGCGTGACGGGTCTTGGCGTCAACAGCCATGTCAATGTCGAGCGCGCGCGGGTACGCAAAATCCGCGCGATGCTGCATGCCTGGCGGAAATTCGGTCTGGACGAGGCCGGCCGTGAATATTTCGCGAAATATGGCGGTACGCCCGACGGCGGCCAACCCGAAGAGCCCGGCCCGGTGTTCCGCAGCGTCGTCTACGGACAGTTGGCCTTCGTCAAGATGGTGCGCGGTGCCGCCGATCCGGTGTTCCTGAAATTGTGCGCCAAACTGATCGATCTCGATCCGAACCCGTCGAAGTTCATCAAACAGATGGTGTTCGGCGCCGCCGATTTCGAGATCTTCATCTCGCATGCCAGCGAGGACAAGGCCGAGATTGCGCGGCCGATTTTCGCCGCCTGCGAAAAGCTGGGACTGAAGGCCTTCCTCGATGAGGAGCACATCGCCTGGGGCCAATCCTTCACCAAGAAAATCAACACCGCGCTCGGTTCGGCGCGCACCATTCTGATCATTGTCTCAAGCTCGTCGGTGAGCAAGGAGTGGCCGCTGGCGGAAATCAACACCGCGCTCGGCCTGGAAGTGTCGGGACAAAAGACCGTGCTGACCGTGATGGTGGGGCAGCCCGATCTCACGCATCTGCCGCTGGTGCGCGGCAAGAAATGGGTGGATTGGAACGGCGAGCCGTTCGCGATCGCCAAGCAGCTGCGCGATATCGTCCGTGGACCGCCCACGCCCGATCCGGTGCCGCAATTGCCGCCAGCCGCACGGCCAGCGGTCAAACCGATCAGCCATAAAAAGAAAGTCGGCCGCCTGGATGGTTGGCTAAGCTGGCTGGTCCGGCGGTTCCGGCGCTAGTACCCACTATCGCAAATCCCTGGCACGTCCGATCGCCGAGGCCGGACGCCCACGGATCTTCCTTCTCCCTTTGGGAGAAGGTGGCGCGTTTAAGCGCCGGATGAGGGGATTGGCGGTGCGGGGAGGCACGAGCGTACGTCACCCTCCCGCCGCAACCCCCTCATCCGCCCTTCGGGCACCTTCTCCCAAAGGGAGAAGGTGATGGAACCGCGCGATCTGGAGTGTGTAATTCCGTCCAACTTATGGTTTGACTTGTCACTTTGAAGGTTCGTGGCAGAGGTCATGGCGTAGGGGCGCACAGCCGTGCGCCCGTCTAGCCCGAAGTTCCTGGCTCTCGGTTAACGATTTTCCTTCTGCTTCAATCTGTTAAGATCGAAGTGCGGTGATGGCGCCTGTCTACACGGCGATTGCGGCTATCAGATCTAGCGCCTGTTGCTGTTTGGGATTTGGCCGCGTGGT
>JANLQJ010000169.1:0-2852 GCA_031367715.1 Hyphomicrobiaceae bacterium
ACATCACCGGCCACATCGATTTTCTCCAGGTGCGAAATGGCGCCGTGCACATTCTCGACTACAAGCCCGATGCCCGCACCAACCAGCCCATCGCGCAGCTAGCCATCTATGCTCTGGCCCTCACTCGGCTCGTGCCCGGTATAGCGCGTCAATCTGAGTGAGACCCGCGCGTCAATCTGGATGAGACGAGGCAGCCGAGCAAAGTCATGATTGACGTTGGCTGACGAAGTAGCAAGCGGTTTGATTGACGCGCAGCGACAATCAGGTTTCCGACGGTTCGGTTTTCTTGGCCCGCTTGCGATCGAGGGCGGCGCGGCGGCGGTAGCTCTCGACGTTCATTTCAAGGATCGTCGCGTGGTGGACGAGGCGGTCGATGGACGCCAGCGTCATGGCAGGATCGGGGAAGATCTTGCCCCATTCGCCGAACGGCTGGTTGGCTGTGATCAGCATTGACCGCCGCTCGTAACGCGCGGCGATCAGCTCGAACAGAACGCTGGTTTCGGCCTGGTCCTTGGTGACGTAGGCGATGTCGTCCAGGATCAGCAGGTCGTAGCGTTCGAGCCTGGTAATAGCCGCTTCCAGCGCCAGTTCGCGCCTCGCCACCTGCAGCCGCTGCACGAGGTCGGTGGTGCGCGTGAACAGCACGCGCCAGCCGTTTTCGACCAGGGCGAAGCCGAGCGCTGCCGCGAGATGACTTTTCCCCCCGCCGGGCGGCCCGAACAACAGGACGTTGGCACCCTTTTCGAGCCACGCGTCACCGGCCGCCAGCGCCATCACCTGCGCCTTCGAGACCATCGGCACGTGCGCGAAGTCGAAGGCGGCGATGGTTTTTCCGGGCGGGAGTTTGGCTTCCGCCAGATGCCGTTCGGTGCGGCGGCGGACGCGGTCGGCGACCTCGAGTTCGGCCAACGCCGCCAGGAAGCGGGCTGCCGGCCAGCCTTCTTTGTCCGACTGCGCAGCAAGTTTCGCCCACATCAGCTTGACGCCGGGCAGGCGCAGCTCGCCGAGCAGAAGTTCAACGCATGCGATGTCGATCGTGTTGGGGGCGTTCATGCCGCCACCTGCATGTTTGAGTGTTCGTGGCGACACGCCTGCGGCGCGCCGGCCGCCACGAACGCGAGTTCGTCGTAGGCCGAGAGGGGCACCACCTCGACATCGATCAGCGGCACCGATGCCGGGCCCGGGCCGAAGTACGCGCGCAAGAACGCCAGATCGGGCGACCGGCCCGCATCGACGTCGGCCTCGAGCGCCTCGGCCAGTTCGGCCTCGCAGGCACGGTCGTGGGCCAGTGCCAGCAATTCGACGGTGATCTTGCAAGCCCGCCGGTCACCAACCGTCGCCAGCAAAGCCTCGAACGCGCGCGCGTAGGCCGGGCGTGGGAACAGCTGATCGCGATAGTCCAGATTGAGCAGAGCCATCGGCTTTTTGCGCAAGGCGTGGATCACATGCCGGTAATCGACGACGTGCCCGCGCTTGGTCTCCGAGACGGGCTGGCCGCGCCGCAGTGTCATCATGGCGGTCGATCCCAGGAAGCACTCCAGCCGGTCATCGTAGAGGCGCACGCGCAGGCGGTGCCCGATCAGCCGCGACGGTGCGGTGTAGAACACTCGGTTCAAGGTGAAGCCGCCGCTGCGCGTGACCGTCACGCACTTTTCCTCAAAGTCCGCCGTCCGCCGCATGGGCAGCTTGCCCAGGCTCGGCATCTCCAGCTCGATCCGCTTGCGGTTGTGCGCGTTCTGCCGTCCGATGATCAGGTCGACGAAGCGCCGGTACGCGTCCAAGTCGTCGAAGTCCGTGGAGCCACGCAGCAACAGTTCGTCCTTCAGGGCGTTTTTGAGGTGGCCGTGCGGGCTCTCGATTGAGCCATTCTCGTGGGCGACACCGGGGTTATTGCGTGAGGGCGTCATGCCGTAATGCGCCATCAGGCCCTGGTAGCGTTGCGTCAGGTCGTCCTCGGCGGCCTTGTCGAGGTTGCGGAACGCCGCCGACAGACTATCGCTGCGATGTTCCTTCGGCACGCCGCCAAGCGCCCATAGGGCGTTCTGCAATCCCTCCGCCAGCGCTACAAAGCTCTCGCCGCCAAGCACGACATGGGCGTAGGCAAAGCCCGAGAACGCCAGCCGGAAGTGATACAGCCGATGCGCGAATGCGATGCCGGCCACCGTGATGGCCAGCGGGCTGGTGTCGGTGAAGTCGGACAGGCCCATGCGGCCTGGTTCGTGGTCCTGCCGAAAGATCACATCCTGGTCCGGGCCATGCTCGGCGCGCCAGTGCGTGATGCGCCGCTCCAGCGTGCGGCGGATGTTCGGGTTCAGTTCGGGATGCCGCCGCCGCATCTCGGCCAGCACGCCGACCGTGCGGATGCCGGGCGATGCTTGCAGGATCGGAATGACTTCGGCGGCCCAGATAGCCGCCAGCGGATCCGGCCGCCGCCGTTCGCGCGGCGCCTTCTTCTGCGACGGCAGCCGTGGATCGGCATCGACGCGGAAGCCGCTGGCGCGGCTGATGCCGGCCTTGGCGGCGGCAACCGTCGTAACGTGGGTGGTTCGGATACTCATGTACAGCCTCATCTGGTGGTCGGTGATGTGGAGGCCGGGCAAAGGCTGATCCCTCAATTGTTGAGACGAATCAGACCATTGCCGCAGACCTGCCCGACCGCCAGACGGGTTTCAAAACAGTCCCGCGGTGTGTGGGCCGCCGTCGGTCGGGCTCCGCCCTCCCTCCGTCAGCCCACACACCGCGCAGTCTCATCCTGATTGACGCGGAGTCTCACCTTGATTGTCGCGCGGCACCAGCGTGCCAAACATCTTGAAGGTGCTGGAGCCGCTGTTCCTGGACGATCTGCGAGAGGA
>JANLQJ010000207.1:0-4372 GCA_031367715.1 Hyphomicrobiaceae bacterium
GTCACCCGGCACCTGCGCGGCGGTCGCCTTGGAGACGAATACCATCAGGCCGATGGACAGCGGCACGGTCCAGATCGCCGGTTGCTCACAGAGGATACGGAGCAGCGGGTGCTGCGCCCAGAACCCGTTGAGCGGGGCAAAGCCGGCAAACACTTTTCCCATCGGCCCCTTGTCCAGTGCAAGGGTCGAAAAATTCGTCAATGCCGCGGCAACCAGTGCGCACAACCCGCCGCTTAGCATGCCGGTGGCGGCGCCCTTCATTGTCATGCCGCGCCACCATACACTCATGAAGAGCAGGGGGAAATAGCTCGCGGCCGCGATGGCAAACGCCTGCCCGACCATGAAGTTGATCTCCAGCGGCTCGACGAAGCAGCCCAGCCCGATGGCCACGCCGCCGATGAGCACCGCGGCGAACTTGAAGGCCACGAGCCGCTCCGCCTGGTTAGCCTGGGGCCGCAGCATGCGGCCATAGACGTCGTGGGCGAGCGCCCCGGTCATCGAGACCAGCAGGCCGCTGAACGTGCTCATGAAGGCCGCGAAGGCGCCGGCGCAGGTGATGCCGCTGAGGATCGAGCCGAGCACGCCGTATTTCTCGCTGAGAAGCGTGGGCAGCTTGAGCACGACCTGGTCCGTGCCCTTGATGCCGGCGAGCCCGGTGTAGAGCTCGGGCATGAGGTTGCGCCCGATGACGCCAAAGACCGGGGGGAACACATAGAAGACGCCGATTAGGATCATCACCCACATCGTCGTGCGCTTGGCCGCGACGCCGTCGGGGTTGGTGTAGAACCGCACTAAGATGTGCGGTAGTCCGGCCGTGCCGCACACGAGCGCGATGATGAGCGAATAGGTATAGAGCAGCGAATAGGGTTTCTGATACTCCGCAAGGTAGGCCGGCCGCTGCTCCACCGGGAGCGCTGCGGCCGCGGCCGTGACGGCCTTGGTGGTGAGGGGGCCGAACGGGGCGACCCATTTGTCGTCCCTCGGAGCTTTCTCGACCAGCGCCTTGCGCTCAATCCCGGCGGGCACACCGGCCGGGGTGTTGGCACTGACGTGGCCGTTATACAGGCCGTAGACCGCCATCAACACGAACACCGGCACGGTGATCGCAAAAAGTTTTATCCAGTACTGGAAGGCCTGCACGAGGGTGATGCCCTTCATGCCGCCGAGCGAGACATTGAGGGTGATCACGGCGCCCACCAGGACCACCCCGCCCCAGTAAGGCATGCCGGGGAAGATGTAGGCCAGCACCGTGCCCGCGCCCTTCATCTGCGGCATCGTGTAGAAAAACCCGATGAACAGAACGAAGCAGACGGCGATCTTGCGGAACACCGGCGAGTCATAGCGGCCCTCGGCGAAATCCGGAATGGTGTAGGCACCGAATCGGCGCAGCGGCCCGGCGATGAACAGCAGCAAAAACAAATACCCACACGCATAACAGACCGGATACCACAGTGCATCGTACCCCGACGACATCACCATGCCGGCCACCCCCATGAACGAGGCGGCCGAGAGGTATTCGCCGGAGATGGCTGACGCGTTCCAGCCCACCGACACCGAGCGCCCGGCGACAAAGAAGTCGCTGGCGGTCTTCGAGGTCTTCGCCGAACGGAAACCCATCCAGATGGTCGCGGCCACAGTCACGAAGGAGAAGGCAAAGATCCAAGGATCAACGCCGTTGAGAAAAGCGATCGTCGTCGGCATGAGCTTCAACGTTTGACCGACTTCACCTCGTCATCCTCGAGCGCGATGGAGCGCCGGATGAAGAACCACGAGATGCTCCACACTGCGGGGAAGAAGAGCACGCCCAGCACCAGCCAGCTCAACGTAAACCCGAAGACCCGGGTCGCCATCAGGGCCGGGGCGAAGTAGTTGGCCAGCGGCAGCCCCAGCAGCACGACCAGAAAGGCGCCGGCACAGGCGATGGAAAGCTTCAATTGCCGGCGCATCAGCGTATGGAGGAATTCCTCACTGTGCACCCGGTCGTCATGGGGGGTCGGGGTGGGCATGAATCTGGCAGCATGCGCATGCCCCGGCCTCTGACAACAAAAGTTATGCTCTTGTTATGGACCGTCCGGCGCCGAGCGGTGGTCGCCGATTTCCATATCGGCGACAGGCGGTGGTATGGAAACTGACGCCCACCTGCGCCCTCAGGCCGCCCGCGCCCACTCAATCGTCGCGAAACGGTCAAATTGCCGGCCGGGCCTCGGCCACCGCGACGTCCAATCCGGCAAGGGCGCACAACACTGCATCACGGCGCCAGCCTGTCGATTCGCCCGGCAGGGCCTGGCCCCACTCTGCAGCCCACCGCCTCATCCAGCGTCTGGCTGCGCGAGCGCAGGCCGTAGAGTGCGCTGTTGCTCAGGCGGATGATCTGAAAGGTCAAGGCCGGGTCGACGCGCAGCAGCTCGACGATGTCGTCGAGGTCAGTGTCCGCATCATCCAGCATCGCCCGCAGGCGGCTGAAAATGCCGAGGGCCGGCGGCAGCTTGCTGCCGAGCGAAATGATGGTGTCATGGCCTAAGCTCATGGAGGCGCGTCCCTGTCATCGGCCCAAATAACAGGATCTGAAGGGTCGGGCCGGAGCTGGAAACTTCCTGCTACGATGCAGCTGCGGTGCACGGCCGACAAGAACGTCAGCAGCGATTACTTTCCCGCATTAAACCGATTGCTCTTCAGTGATTCGAACAATCACGAGAGGGCATCCCTGATGCCAAGGCTCAACGCCCCTCTTGGGTCGATACGAGGCTAACCTTCTTCTCCCGACGAAGCGAAATCCAAGAACTCAGCGACAGGCCAAGCCCGAGAAACACCAGTGTCATACCACCGTCCGGAACGCTCGTCGTCGGCGTGGTTTTGACGACCGCACTCCATTCCTCGAACCCAGCTTGAGCTGCCAAGTTACTGTCGGTTTTGTAGTGCACACCGTTCAGATTGTAGAACCAGACATAGTCCGATGCAAACGCGCCGGCAAAAGCCGCTTGGGGTATGTAAACAATCATATCGGCCATGCCACTGCCGCCGTTGGGATGATGATAGCCAAGATTGATGTTCTCTTGGGCGGCGTCGAGCTTGACCCATTTGGCGATATCAAAAGACCCATTGGGCAAAATCGTGGGGTCGTTCATTGCCCAACGAAGAGTGCCCAGATTATTTAGCTTGGTGATATCATTCTTAACACTGGCCGTATTGTCCGTAGCCGAGGTATAGATCCGAATGTTGTCTATCGAGATCACGCTTTTGCTGGCACCAGGCTCGTTCGCATCCAAAATAAAAGCGAAGTAGTTGACGTTGCTTATTTTGACCGTCGCGAGATCGCCGAAACGCAGGGTGGTGTTCCAGTTGGGTCGAAGACCATCCAGATAAAGCGCATTAAACCCATCTGCGTTATAGGCGCTTTCGATGCTCTTGCTCCCAGTCGAGGTCTGCCCATTGGCATCCAAAGTGAGAAACGGGTTGAAGACCCCAGTGCCAGTCGGCTGCGACCAGTAATCCGCAATTACCGCCGTGCCACCGACGTCCCCCACAACATTAAACGACTGGGTACCCGAAGGCGAAAGATCGTACTCGTTGGCGTTCGCGAATGCCGGCAAACCAAAACTAATGAGGCTGCACCACAGAATATGACTGGAAGGAAAATTGGAGCGTTTCATGGGAATTCAAATTTGAATACTGCAATAGATATGCCAGAAAAATGAATTCAATACTAAACACTTGTATACAAACAGATAATGATTTAATGAAATCTGAGCCTACTCCTGCCTTCCATCGGAATGTAATGATAAATGACCATTCCCGCCTTTCTTGTCAGTCTTCAAAGTACATCTGGTCTGTCACGAGTAGTTTGTGAGATTCGCATGAAGTGTAAGCAATGTCGACATCCTCAATTTCCTATCTAACTATTTTTCTAACTGTCTCTAGCTCAGATGACTGTGTAACACAATTATCAATGCTATAATCAGCCATCTCACATCCGGCAGATGAGGAGCTCGCGCTCGAACATAAGCTCCTTGGGCAGTGAGGCGTGTACGTCGAGGAAGAGTTCCTCGTGGCCGAGAACCTCGGCCCGCCAGGCGGCCTTGTCGAAAGCCTGCAATTCCTCGAACCTGGCCTCTGGGAAATCCATCCCGGCCCAGTCGAGGTCCTTGTAGCGCGGCACCCAGCCGATGGGCGTCTCCTTGGCCCGCCCGCCGCCCCGCACGCGGTCTACGACCCATTTCAGGACGCGCATATTCTCGGAAAAGCCAGGCCAGAGAAACGTCCCATCAGCGTCCTTGCGGAACCAGTTCACATGAAAAATGCGAGGTGTCTCGCTGAGCTTGCGCTGCATGCTGATCCAATGGCGGAAGTAGTCCCCCATGTTGTAGCCGCAGAA
>JANLQJ010000342.1:0-2882 GCA_031367715.1 Hyphomicrobiaceae bacterium
GCTTTGGAAACAGGGCCGGCGCGATTTCGCGCTGTATCTGCAAAGTCAGGCCTCCCGCGTGTTCTCCATGGACATCAATCCGGCCGCCAAAATCGGCCGCGGCATCTTCATCGATCACGGTCATGCGCTGGTGATCGGCGAGACGGCGGTGGTGGGCGACAATGTCTCGATCCTGCATTGCGTGACCCTGGGTGGTACCGGCAAGGCGAGCGGCGACCGCCATCCCAAGATCGGCGATGGCGTGATGATTGGAGCAGGTGCCAAGGTGCTGGGCAATATCAGTATCGGCAACTGCTCGCAGATCGCGGCGGGCTCGGTGGTTCTGAAATCAGTGCCGCCGCGCACCACTGTCGCGGGCGTGCCGGCCAAGGTGATCGGCGCCTCGGACTGCAGCGATCCTTCACGCAGCATGGACCAGATGTTTGCACGCAACCTTGATGCCGACGGCGGCAAGTAGTATCCAGCCCGCATCATCACTCGACGGCAGGAGACCGACGTGAAGCGCGAGGAAGTGACTGGGCTGGAAAAATATCTGCGGCGCTCGCTCGGATCGCCGGATCTGAAACTGAAGCCGGTGCCCAAGAAGGACGACATGCTCGAGGTGCATCGGGGCGACGAGTTTCTCGGCCTGGTGTACCGGCTGGATGAGGATGGCGAACTCAGCTACGAGCTGCGCATGGCGATTCTCGAGATGGATCTTGAGGGCAATTAGGCCCGAGCAATCTTATTGAAATAACAAGGAATTTACCAAAAACGCGAACGCGCCGCTCCGGAGGCGACGGAGCGGCGCTGCAGCGTTGTGGGGACGCTTGTTCGGTGGGCAGTTCCTTGTCGGCCCCCGGATCAGGAGCGCCGCGCGTGGTGCGGGTGGGCGCGGCGTCCGTCAGAGGTGGCAGGCCGTTCCGGGTGCCGGCAAGGTCGCGCCCCGCTGCCAGTCGATCCCGCCGCGTGAGGCGCACGGTGGAACCGTCGAGCAGGTAACAGGGTTAAATCCGCCTTCAGGTTGTTGGTACATGGGCATGAGAGATCGCTGGCAGCGGGGAGCGTGACGCAAAACCTGGTGAGAGCCCCGCTACGGGCAGGCGTTCCGAGAGAGGTCGCGATAGGTTCAGAACCGCAGCACGAGGGCCCGGCCGAACGCAGTCGACACTGCGGCAAGCGGCCATGGCATTGCTCGGCCGGCTGTGGGGAGACCGGTAGGGTGGCGGTGGAGGGCGCCAGAGCGGGATGCGGATGGACGATTGGTGGGCATTGCGGCTGGTCTTCCTGGGTGATCTCGTTTGCGGCCACTGTCATGTCGTAACCTGAGTTGAGTATGCCGAGAGATACTGAATTCAATCTTAAGTTGCAGACTATTATATGGCGCAACCTGTGGGTGATTACCTAGGGGCTAGCTGGCGGCGCGAACCAAGGCTCATTGATAGGATGGCTAACCGCAGTCGCCCCAAGGGTGCCGGCCACAACCAATTAATCACGCATTTTCAACACAGTAACCGACCCCATCTTGACTTGGATTGGTTCAGCGAGGATATAGGGGGCCGCCGCCAGCCTGTCATGTTTGTCAGCTAGGGAATCGGCGCCGAGCGATTGCGCGAGGGCAGCATGGTCGAAGGGTCGAGAAGATGGTGCGCCGTAGTGATGAGACACCGAAGGACAGGCCTGCCAATGGCGGCGCCAAAACCACCGAGACCAGGGCCGTGAGGGGCCTGGATATGACCAGCGATGGCCTGCCACCGGGCTACAGCCCCAATGAATCCGAGCCTTTCATGGGCAAGCTGCAGGCGCAGTATTTCCGCCGCAAGCTGCTGGCCTGGCGCGATCAGATCCTGCGCGAGGGCCGCGAGACCTTGCAGGTGCTGCATGACGACACCTCGCAGCACGCCGATATCACCGACCGGGCGACCTCGGAAATCGACAAGTCCATCGAACTCAGGGCCCGCGACCGGCAGCGCAAGCTGATCTCCAAGATCGATTCGGCGCTGGGCCGGATCGAGGACGGCAGTTATGGTTACTGCGAGGAGACCGGCGAGCCGATCGGTCTGAAACGCCTGGAGGCCCGGCCGGTTGCCACCTTCAGCCTGGAAGCCCAGGAACGGCATGAGCAGCGCGAACGCGTCTACCGCGACGACCGCGTCGAGTAACGATCCGTTCCCGGATCTGTCGTCCATGACCTTGTTTTCGCCAGTTATGGCCCCGTTATGATCCGGTCATGAGACGGCAAAACCCCGTAGGACAACACCACTGGAGCGTTCCAGAACGCTTCCCGGAATCTGACGCGCTTCTTGGCGCGGCAACAGCCGTGTGACAAGCCCGAGGATGACACCGATGGGCACCAATTGAATGGGTCACGACACTGTCACGAGCTACTTCTTATGCGGGTCATACCACTTGGCCAGCCCGGCCTCGACTTGCCTGCCGGCGTCTTCCGGCGACATCGCGCCGTTGATCACCTGCGCGGTGACGTTCCACAGGTCGTTTTCCAGGTTCGGCGTGCCGCGTGACAGGATCTGATAGCTGTTGCGGATGGTCGATCTGCAGACCCCGCGCCAGGACACGAACTCCCGCGCCACATCGTCCTTGATCGTCACTTTGGCGTTGGACAAGGGAAAGAACCCCGGCAGCTCGTTGGCAAGGACGTTGGCAAACTCGTCAGAGGTCATCCATTCCAGGAACACTTTGGCATCCGCCGCATTCTTGCTGTTGGCGTTGATGCCGATGCCGATATCGGTGTGGTCGCTAATCCGAACTTTTCACTGCCTTTGACTTGAAAGTCCAGGCGGCGCGGGCTCCCGGTGAGTCCAGACTGCAACAGTCGTGTCCATGTAACCCACTTGCCAATCGCCGCGAACAGTGATTCTTGTTGGGCATGTTCATCGACAAGA
>JANLQJ010000243.1:0-31581 GCA_031367715.1 Hyphomicrobiaceae bacterium
GTCGCCCGCAAGGTGCTGGAGGAAATGAACATGTCTTCGGCCGAGTTCGAGACGCTCGATGCGGCGATCGAGAGCTGCCGCCGCGCCATGCCCGACATCCTGCTGCTGGACTGGCACATGCCGCCCGCCAGCAGCCACGACTTCCTGCAGATCATGCGCCACACCCCCGGCGGCGATCATCCGGTGGTGATCTATTGCACCTCCGAGAACGACGCCAACGACATCGCCAAGGCGCGCCACAACGGCGCCAACGAAGTGCTGATGAAGCCGTTCGACATGGAGAGCCTGAAGCGCGCGCTGTACCGCGCCGGCATCGGGGCGATGGCGGCGTAGGCGGCACGATTGTCATCCCGGATGCGCTGCGGCACGCGCTCGGCGGCCGGCTCCCGGAACGGGAGTCGCCGAGCGCAAGCCAGAAAGCTGCGCATGGGATGACAGTTGGGATGACTAGGTTCCTGCGGTCATATACGGCGAAAGCCCACGCGAATTATCGTCGATCTCCAGTTTCTGCGCCAGCGCGGGGCTGGCGCGATCCGGGCAGTTGGTGCGCGGACAGGTGCGGCAGGAGACGCCGATCGGGGTGACGATCTGCGGGTCATCCAGGTGTAATCCATCAGCATACACTATATTGCGCGCATGATGCACGGCGCAGCCCAGGCCAATGGCGAGCTTTTCCACCCGTTGCGGCAGGCCGCCGCGATGCGCGCCCTGGCGGCCCGACGAGATGGTGCGGGCGACGCAGAAATAGGTCTGGCCCTCGGGCATCTGGCTGACCGCCACGCGCAACATGCCGGGGGTAGCGAAAGCGTCGTAGACGTTCCATCGCGGGCAGGCGGCACCAAAGCGAGCCATATGGATGCCCGAGGCTGAAAAACGCTTTGATATGTTGCCGGCGATGTCGACTCGGATCAGGTGGAACGGGATGCCTTCCTCGCCCGCCCGGCGCAACGTGGTCAGACGATGACAGGCCTGCTCGAAGGAGACGCCGAAGCGGGCTTGCAGCACGTCAAGATCGTAGCGCGAGGCGCGGGCCGCTTCGATAAATCGTCCGTAGGGCATCATGACGGCGCCGGCGAAGTAATTGGCCAGCGCCGAGCGGGCCAGCGCCTCTGAGGCGGGCGAGGTGAGTTTGCCGCCGGCCAGGTGCTCAAGCTGTGGCCGATGCGCCAGGAATGCGATCTGGTGCGCCAGCTGAAAGGTACGGGCAGGCGGCGCCAGCATCTCGCTCAAGGCTAGCCGGCGGGTCAGCGGATTGTAGGAGCGCAGCAGGTTCGGCATGCGCTCGGCGGGCACGATCTCGACCTGCACGGCAAAGCGTTGCGACAGCACACGGATCAGATCGGGTTGCAGGTTGTGCAGGGCGATATCATTGTCTTGCCAGAGTTTTTCGGCGGCGCGCTCCAGGTCAGGAAAGTGGTTGAGGCGCTGCTGGATCAGCTCGCTGACTTCTTCGGACGGCAGCACGGCGAGACTGTTTTCGGATTTGGCGTCGCCTGCGCCGGACAGTTCGCCGGCCCCCGAGCCGTCCTGCAAAAGATGCGAGCGGTACAGAGCAAGCAGCGCATGGCCGACGCTGGGCAGGGTTGCCACCAGCTCGCGCACGTCGCTGACCTTGACGTCGTGCTCCTCGAACACGGGATCGGACAAAGCCTCCATCAGGTCGGAGGTGAGGCGTTCGTCGTCGCCGGCGCCGCCGAGGCTGCCGATCTCGATCTTCAGCTTGTCGGCGATCTGCAGCAGCACGCGCGCGGTGACCGGGCGGCGGTTGCTTTCGATCAGGTTTAGGTAGCTCGGCGAGATGCCCAGCTCAGCCGCCATCTGCGCCTGCGTGAGGTGGCGCTCCTGGCGCAACCGCCTGAGTTTGCCGCCGATCTGGATCGATTTCATTGCTCGCCTCTGGTCGCGCCCAACGCCATTCTCCAGCAGTTATTGCACATGCATCCCGGCGGCAGGGTTCGCTGGCAAGCCATGCCGGGAGAAGCCTCGGAGCGACGTACTTGTGTCATAAAAGTCATTTTGTTAACCCTAATTGTCTCGTACTAAACCTCTTTATGTTCGATAAATGTTCACTATTTGCCCTGAGTATTTTTTCCGGCGGCAGCCCATAGCCGTACCGTTTTTGCCTACCATGGTCCCGTCATCGCCCTCCATGACCCCGGCACCGTCGTGCATGACCTTGCAGCCGCCCACCCTGATGCATCTGTTCGCCCGACATGTAGTGTAATTTACAAATTACAGAAACGCAAGAGTCGCAGTGTCACAACATTACATGTTTTCGCACTGCAACCACTATTTTCTTGCACCGCAGCAACGACTCCTAGAGCTTTGCGTTGTAACGTTATGTAAATCGCAGCCGGATAGGCTAGCAACTGAGAGACAGGGGACCGGGACATGACGCTCAACACCGATAAGGCCCAAATCGCCCACCAGACGGCGAGCATCAAGCGCGATTACACTGCCGCCGATGTGCGCCGCCTCAAGGGCTCGATCCAGATCGAGCACACTCTTGCCAAGCTTGGCGCCGCGCGGTTGCGCAAAGTCCTGGCCGAAAAGCCGTTCGTGCGGGCGCTGGGCGCGCTGACTGGCAATCAGGCCGTGCAGCAGGTCAAGGGCGGGCTCGATGCCATTTATCTCTCGGGCTGGCAGGTTGCTGCCGACGCCAACAATGCCGGCCAGATGTACCCAGACCAGTCGCTCTATCCCTCTTCGTCGGTTCCCGACGTCGTCAAGCGTATCAACAACGCGCTGATGCGGGCCGATCAGATCGCCACCATGGAGGGCGGCGACGACACCTACTGGATGGCGCCGATCGTGGCCGATGCCGAAGCCGGGTTCGGCGGGCCGCTGAACGCCTTCGAGCTGATGAAGTCGATGATCGAAGCGGGCGCGGCCGGCGTGCATTTCGAGGACCAGCTGGCGTCGGAGAAAAAATGCGGCCATCTCGGCGGCAAGGTGCTGGTGCCGACCCAGGCCTTCATCCGTACGCTGAACGCCGCGCGCCTCGCCGCCGACATCTCAGGCACCGATACGCTGGTGGTCGCGCGCACCGATGCGCATTCGGCGACCCTGATCACCTCGAACATCGATGACTACGATGCGCAATGGATTTCCGGCGAGCGTACCGCCGAGGGCTTCTACCGGCTCAAACAAGGCAATCACCATTCGGTCGAGCACGCTATCGCGCGCGGTCTTGCCTATGCGCCGTACAGCGATCTGGTCTGGTGGGAAACCTCGACGCCCGACCTGGGCGAAGCGCGCGAGTTCGCCGCCGAAATGGGCCGCCAGCATCCGGGAAAAATGCTCGCCTACAACTGTTCGCCGTCCTTCAACTGGCGATCGAAGCTCGATGGCAAGACCATCGAGACCTTTCAAGAGCAGCTTGGCGACCTCGGCTATCGCTTCCAGTTCGTCACGCTGGCCGGCTTCCACGCCCTCAACCTCTCGATGTTCGAGCTGGCGCGCGGCTATTCCAAACGTGGCATGGGCGCCTATGCCGAGCTGCAGGACCGCGAATTCGCCGCCCAGCCGCAAGGCTTTACGGCGGTCCGGCATCAGCGCGAAGTCGGCACCGGCTACTTCGATGCCGTGGCCATGGCTATCTCGGCCGGCAAGTCGTCCACCACGGCCATGGGCGGCTCGACCGAAACCGAGCAGTTCCGCCCGCGCGCCGTCGCGGCAGAGTAGTTAGAATTCTGACGTCAAGGAGAAGTGCCATGCAGCAGCAATATTGGGTGATTGGCGCCGACTATCGCGACATGCAGTTCAACGAGGTGGTCGACGGCACCTCGCAGGTGCACGGGCCGTTCCGCGATTACCGCGATGCCGCGACCGTCTGGCGCGAGCAGGCCATGGCAACGCGCTACCGGGCGACCACCCGCTACACCATTGTGGTCAACGCACCGGCGTGAACGCCGGGTGCGTGATGCGCGAGACCCGACGGCGCTTCATGGCGCACAACCGTGTCTGGCGTAGTCAAGAGGTGTTGCGGTGTCTGGTGTTCTGCAGGCACCGCAGGGTGCGTTTGGCCCACTGGGCCGTAATGCGCCGCAGGACCGTGGGCGGTGTGCTGGTGTTGCAAGGGCCTGCCGTGGGACGGTGCGAGACGCGCCAAAGGCGCTATTGCACCCGACGCCTGCGCACCTCTATGGTCCGCGCCAACAGGAGTACCCACATGCGAAAAACCATCGGTGATGCCGTCAAGACGGCGATGAAATCGGGCGAGAAGGCGCGGCTGTCGACGCTGCGGTTGATCAGCGCCAAGATCAAGGATGCCGATCTGGCCGCCCAAGGCGCCGGCAAGAACGAAGCCAGCGGCGGCGAGCTGGTCGAGGTGCTGGCCCGCATGGTCAAGCAGCGGCGCGAGTCGATCGAACAGTTCACGCTCGGCAAGCGTCCGGATCTGGTCGAGCAGGAACAGGCCGAAATCGTCATCATCGAGGAGTATCTGCCCAAGGGGCTGGATGCGGCCGAGATGCGCGCCGCCATCGCCGAGGTGGTCAAGGAGACCGGCGCCGCTTCGATCAAGGACATGGGCAAGGTGATGGGGCTGCTGAAAGAGCGCTTCGCCGGCCAGATGGATTTTGCGGCGGCGAGCGCGGCCGTGAAGGCGAAGTTGGCAGGTGGGTGAAATCAGAGGCAGCATGTCGTGGTCTTTGGGTCCGGGGCGGTCGGTCGCGTGATCACCGCCCAGCCTGCAACGCTCGGACGCAATGTGCTCGTTGCACAGTGCTGAGCGCCGGCAAGCCAAGGCTGTTTGAATCTTCGAAGTGGCTCTCGTGATTGCGTGCAGCGGACATTCAGCGCCGGGCCAAGAAAGCTGGTATGCGAATCCCGGTCCACCCTTTGGCTCTCTTGTGAATACGTCCGACTGCGCCGCGAAAGTATCTCCTATCAACTTCCTTGACAAATCGGCGTGCCATCTGGTCTGCGGATTTGAGCAACCGTGCGCCGGGCGTGCGTAATATCCGCAACTCCCTTACTTCTTCATACCGGTTCGCGAACAGGTCCTTCCAGGGATCACCACCTGGCGTCAGATCAAGCAAGTGAAACCCGTCACCGGCGAGTCGTTGAGCGAGCAGCAGGAGCAGCAGCTTGTTTGGCGATTCATCGGCAAATTCAACATCGAAACTAACAATCGCCAGACTTACTTCGGCGGGGCTGCGCATAGCCAGAACGGCCGCAGCCACATTGTCTCCGACGCGCAGCACGCAAACATGCAGCAGTCCACGCCGCATCATCTCAATATGAAAGGTCCTCTTGTTGACGTCGCTGGCGAACGGCGAAACGTCGTTGATGGCCAGCTGCCGCGAATCGTATTGCGCGATCAGAACGTCGAAGACACGCTCCAGACCCTCGACGTCGTCGACCACCTCAAGCTGCACGCTGCCGTGACGCTTCAATCGATTGAGCCTGTTCCTGTTGCCCTTCTTTTTCAGTGAATCACCCGCTGAGGCCGTGGCCAGGTCCATCAGCGGGCGCAGATAGGGCCGCGTCAGGATGCGCGACCGATGCCGCGAGTTCCGGCACAGGTCCGCAACCGGAAACGCCGCCGGAAGATAGCGAAACATCAGAGCCGTGCGACCAAAGTTCGCGTCCAGCTCCTCCAGCATCGCATCAAAGACAGCCACGTGTACGTCGGGTGCAGCCAGCCAGCCGGGATACTCGCTCTGATGCGCGCCGACGGCGACGATACCTTGCGCAGAGCGACCACCCGCGAACAGTCCAACCAGCCTGTCATCGGGGTTGCGGGCCGTCACGACCACGGGTTCCTGTACTGTTAGGTAGGCCGTGTACCAGGCATCGGCATACTCGAAGCGCTGAAACGGCGTCGCCCACGGGCACTGCGCGAACAGGCTGAGCCATTCGGATCGGAATGAGGCTTCGGTCATCAGTTCCAGAGTGCCGACACCCGTGTGCATCCTGCATTTGATCATCGCAATTGACCTGAACTGATTGCCCGACCAGGGTAAGTTAATAGGCGCATTGGCGCGTCCACACCGCTTTTATGGCCACCGGACCCGTATTTTGCCCGACGATCTGCCGTGCTGGCGTTGCCTGCAGCTTAGGCAACTCAGTTGCCGCGCAGATGTCACTCCAAAGTTCTTCAGGATGGGCGCAAATAATGACGGACGCCGACGGGTTTGCTGTCATGGTGTTTGGTGGGCGATGCTGGAATGCCGGATGCTCAGCCGCTCCGAGACGGCCTCCAGGAACTGTTCGGTCGACAGCCATGCCTGTCCGCCGCCGACCAGGCGCGCCAGGTCCCTGGTCATCGAACCCGATTCGATCGTCCGGGTGCATGCGCTTTCCAGGCTGTCGGCAAAATCCGCCAATGGGACGTTACCGTCCAGCACTGCCCGGTGCCGCAGACCACGACTCCAGGCAAAGATCGATGCGACCGGATTGGTCGAGATGGGTTCGCCCGCCAGATGCTGTTCATAGTGACGGGTGACGGTGCCATGTGCTGCCTCGGTCATGACGATGCGCCCATTGCCCGAGACCATGGCCGAGCTCATCATGCCGAGTGACCCAAAGCCCTGCGCCACGAAGTCCGACTGGACGTCGCCGTCATAATTTTTGCAGGCCCATATAAAGCCGCCCTCGCCCCGGAGGCTCGCGGCCACCATGTCATCGATGAGGCGGTGCTGGTAGATAAGTCCCTGCCGCTGGTATTCGGATGCAAACTCAACTTCGAACACGTCCTGAAATACCGCCCGGAACTGCTCGTCATAAATCTTCAGGATCGTGTTCTTGGTCGAAAAATACACGGGCAGCCGGCGTGACAGTCCAAGGCCAAGGCAAATGCGCGCGAATTCAGCAAAGCTATCGTCAGTATTGTAGATCGCCAGCGCGACGCCACGTTTGGAATACCGGAAGACCTCCCGCTCCACGCAGATAGGTGCACCGACCTCATCCTCACCTTCAAAGCGAAGTGTCAGACGCCCTTTGCCGGGCACCCGCAGCTCGGTTGCACGATAGAGATCCCCGAAGCCATGCCGGGCCACGATGATGGGTTTTGCCCACCCGCGCACCAAAGGCGGAATATTGCGGCAAAGGATCGGCTCCCGGACGATCACACCGCCGATGGCGGCGCGGATAGTTCCGTTGCAAGACCTCCAGGCCTGCTTGAGCCCGAGCTTGGCGACCCGCGTCGGATCCGGCGTGATTGTCGCGCATTTTATGCCGACGCCAATCTGCTCGATAGCCCGTGCGGCCTCGGCGGTGACTGCATCGTCTGTCTTGTCCCGGTTTGCTATGCCGAGATCGAAAGTCGCCAGCGGCAAATTCAAAAAAGGCTCAATCAAAAGCGATTTGATGCGTGGCCAGATGATGCGCATCATTTCGTCGCCGAGGAGTTCCACCACCGGATTGGCCACTTCGATTTTCGGCCGCGCTCCCGCATTCATAGTGTGACCTCTGCTCCTGCAAGCAGTTTGCCAGCAAAAAAGGCCTGCAGAATGCTGGTAGCGACTGAGCCGCCGCGGCCGTCGAGATGGTGGTAGTAGAGATTGGGTGGCGCGTTGACCTCGATGACCGCCCCACCCGTTTGGCGCAGTGGCAGGCGGCCATCGCGGGTCATCACATCGACACCGGCGAGCCTCAGGCCCACCAGCTCAGCCGCCGTCCTTGCGGCATCGACTATCTCCGTGCAAAGAAAATCCGTACTAGGAATGTTTTCCTGTAAGGCGTTTTCGTTGATGGCTTGCTTCAACTTGAACGAGCGACCCGCTTCGACCACGCTTCCGATTTCAAGCCCTTGCTCGGCAATGGTGTTGCGTACATCGTCGTCGAACCCGATCAAGACCTGCGACCTCTTTGTGCCGAGCCTGACCCGCTCAGCATTCTCACGGCGCAGCAATTCGCCCACTGTCGACTTGCCATCGCCGGTTACGCTTGGCGATAACCGGAGGATGCTGTCGACAAGCTCCCCATCCATGAAGAGGAGCCGATAACAGTCGCCTGCGATCTGTTGCTCAAGCAGAATCTTGCGACAGTAGGTCCGGGCCAGTGCCATCGCCGACCGCAGTCGACTGGCAGATGAGACGTTGGTTGTCACACCAGACCCGCCTCCCGTCTGAGACGCCGGTTTGACAACCAACTTGCCTCCGGCCGTCTCCATGAAGACAAGTGCCCGGCTGAAGTCGCCGATGCCGACCACCATATGCCCCGGTACCGGAATTCCCTGTTTTTGCAGCAGTTTATGCACCAGGACTTTATCCAGAGACCCAAGAATGGACATCCTGGAATCAACAAAAGTTTGATGGTCACGCGCTTTGAGACAGTGCGCGCCCCTGCGCATGGTGATCACGCCCTTGCCATCGATCGTGAGGTCGGCGCCGACCTCGGCACAGGCTTTGCGCCACATGGACTGATAGAATTCAACCCGCTGCGACCACATGTGCCGGACGCCGCTGTTCGCGCGGCCCGAGCGGAACCGGTACAGGCGGTGTCCGACGGCCTCGATGGCAATCGCAACCAACTGCGCGGAATCCGGAACAATTTGGTGACCGTTGACCTGAAGCGGCGATGGCGCGTCCCCAGTCGGCATTGCTTCGGGCTTCGGCTCTGAAAGGTCGATCCCCCCGCTCTTGGCCGGCAGCTTCCTTCGTATTGCCCCGCCGCCCGCATGTGCGCTCAAGGCAAGCGAGCGCAAACTCGGGCCCGGGTCGCTCCAGCGGTAGTCGGCCGTTATGTCAGCGGATCGGGCCTGCTTCAGCCACTCCGCGAAAGTGAGCTCGCCGGCTTTGTTCAAGCCGCGGAACGCCAGGAAATCGTGAAACGGATCCCACATTGTCAACCCGTGTCGGTACGATTGCGGCACGGAATAGCTTGCGCCCGTCAGCTGCGCATATTCGAGCAGGGCCAGATCGATGCCGGCAAAGGTCAGCAAAGCATTGCCTGCCGTGAACCGAGCATTGACCTCGATGAGTTTCCAACTTCCGTCCCGCATGTCACGCTTGAATTCGACATTGCCGAGGCCGCGCAGGCCGGCGCGCCGGAACAGCTTCAGGCCAAGCTCGGCCACCTCTGGGTTCCAGTCGGTGACGTGGTAGGTGGTTCCTCCCGAAGTGACCGGATAGCGGCGCAAGTTCCGCTTGGTGAAATGGAAGAGCGGCGTTCCGCTGTCGTCGAGGTAGCTGTAGTAGCTGGTGGAGAACTGGTCGCCTCCTGGCACGAACTCCATGACCACGATGGGAACGCCAAGGCCAGAGCATCGCGCGCCCTGCCGCCGCAACGCGTCCTCATTGTCGGCGCGAAGATACTTGGCGCCAAGTTGCAGCCAATCTTGCGACAGCCGTGGCTTCAGCACCAGCGGATAACGGCACTCGGCCGCCACCATGTCCAAACTCGCGCTCTCGCCGATGCGCCAGAATTTGGGATAGGGGATGCCGCAGGCCTCGGCAGTCTGGTAGGTGGTGAGTTTGTCCAATAGCTGAAGACGAACCTGCGGAGGGCAAGGCTCCAGGATGTATTTCGCCGAGAGTGCTTTGCTGTTTTCAGCCACGAGCTTGATGGCCTCATCGCTACAGCACATCAGGACGGCACCAGAAAGATGATCCGATGCGCTGCTCGTCAGATAGCCCAGCCAATCACTTGGGGTGTTGCCGCGACCCGTATCAATGCGCCGTACATACCGTGATGACATTGCCGGGACTGCAGGCTGGTTGAGCGCGTAAGTCGGTATGCCCTCCTTGACCAGGCTGCGAACGACCGACAAGGCATTGTTCTCTCCGCCGAGGACAATGACAGGCACCGGCCCGGCAGGGGTCGGCGCAGCTTCCCCGGGCACGCGGGCAACACTGGGGCGTTCAGAGTTGCTTGCCCGCCGCATGTCGTCCGAGCGGCTCACGGAGACAGCGGTCGGTCGGGGGGGCGCTATCGGCATCGGTCCCTCAAAGGATCGGCGTCTCTGGTCGGCAGGGCTTGGAGGGAAAAAGCCCGTCCCGAGACACCCAATCGGTTAACTATTTCAGCCGTCTAACTCGCATTGGGTGCGCTCGAGAATGGCGTCGACCCAGTCATTCGAGAATTCCCCCCGTTTAACTGCCGCAAGATAGGTCGCCGAGCGTTGCCTGAGCGCCAGCAGCCGATTGTGAAGCGTCGTGATGTAATCCCCTGGAATTACCACCACTCCGTCGACGTCGGCGACGATGATATCGCCCGGCAAAACGACCGTTCCACCGCAGTTTATCGGAAAGTTGATCTCGCCGGGTCCGCGGTGCAACGGACCGATCAGAGTTTCGCCGCGAGCATAGACCGGGAAGTCCAGTTCGCGGAGGGCCTGGGCATCGCGGACACAACCATCGACGATAAAGCCGGCGATACCGCGATGTTTTGCCTTCGTACTGATGATATCTCCCAGCACCGCGTTCTTGATCGAACCGCCCGCATCGATCACGACGACATCGCCAGGCTTGGCGATGTCGAGCGCCTTGTGCACCATGAGATTGTCGCCGGGGAACACCTTGACGGTACATGCCGGCCCGATCAGCCGGTGACTTGCCCCGGAGATGCAATGGATACTGCTTTCAACGCCATAGAGTCGGTTCAGTTGATCTGAAATATCGGCACACGAAAAATCAGCAAACATCTCTATCAGGTTCACATTCGGCCGCCGGAAATCGGTCGCGATCCGAAATCCCGGCCCTGGGTGAATCTCGGCCGATTGCGGTGTCTGATGTTCCACGATGCTCACTCCCGCTCTGCAAGTGTCTGAGTGGCGGCAAGCCGTTCCTGGCCCCGCTGGCCTTCGGCACGGCCGCAGGCTCGCCATCCGAACTGACTTACACTTCGGATCAGTGCCTGTGGAATCGATTCGGCTTGTTTGGTAAACAGCTCACGGCGCCAGTTTCAGGGCCGAAATCAGCCGGCGGATAATGAGCGGCAGCAAGACGATTGCTTCAAAGCTCATGGCGAGCAGCCAGCCCGCGACCAGGCCCGGCAAAGCCCCCATGCTGGCGCCCAAAGCAGCCGAGCCGACCTCTATGAGACTGAAGATGCAAAGCGTCAACGCGCAACGCGGCAACTGGCCGTAAATGCGCTCTATGGCGACATAGTGCATCTTCACCGCGAGCAGCACGACGCAGAACCCAAGATAGACCAGGTCCGAGCCGACCAGGCGCGGATAGGCCGGATTGAGCAATGCCAGAAAACTCCCCGACAGGAAATAGAAGCCGCCGGCCGCTCCAATACCGATCAGCGCCGAAATCGATAGCGAGAGCCGCAGGCGTGGCCCAAGCTGGCTCATGTCGGCCGAGCAGACCGTGTACAGAACGGTTGAAAGAGCAGCCGGAACAATGCTCGCCATCTGCAGCAGCGTCCAGGCGAGCCAAAATGGACCCGTTTGTTCAACGGAAACAAAGCTGCTGATGATGACAGGCATCAGGAGTCCGGGCGTGGACGCGACCACATTGATGGCGTAGTGCCAGAGTGCCTGGGAAAAGAGCCCGCGCAGAAGACTGAAATCCGGCCGATACCAAACACGGTGCCCTCGTCGCCGGGCGACGATTGCAAGCCCGACTAAAGAGAGGGGCTGAGCGATCGCCCAGGTTGCGACGATGTAAGTTGCCTGGATGCCGCTCGCAATTGCCACTATCACCGGCAAGCCGATCAGTAGAAGCTTCAGACCGCCAAAGAGCAGATTGCGGTACAGCCTGAGGCCGCTGTTGAACGTTCCAATGAGGCTAGAGTCCAGAACAAAAGTTGCTGCCTGCATCGATGCGCCTATCGCGATCAGGATATGGATCGGCGGATTTATCGCCTCCCCACGGAAAGCATGCGCGTACAGCAGAACCGCGACGATGTATGCCAGGCCCAATGCTCCGGTGATCGTCAACGACGCCAGGACTGCTGCCGAGATGAGGTGGGGTGCATCGGTCGGCCGCCGTTGTGACTCGCCGGCAAGGAGGGTGCTCAGCCCAAGGTCGCCAACAAGGCATATCAAACTGATGATCGAAATGGCCGCCGAAGCAAGGCCAACAGCCGAAACCTCGTAGAACCGCGCGGCGACCCACCAGTACACGAACCCGAGCGCGCCATTGGCGATCGTCGCCAGGGCCACGGCGCCGGCATTGAGTAACAGCAGATGATGCCGCAGTGCGATCGCCCGTAAAGAATTGAAGGACGTTGATCCGACCAAAATCGACATTGCCGACTGACCCCACCCATCGCGCGTGTTCAATAAGTCCCGCCTAACTCTTGCCTGTCTGCCATTCACTGAACTGGGGCTGGTTGCCGCAGCACATCATGGCCGCGCATGGCTGGCGCGACGCCGAGATCGGGGCAATGTCGCTGATCGCCGCCGGTCATGAGTGAATAGAATTCAGTTTGTTTCAGTATACGCATTTCGGCCAACGGGTCCCATGAGGCTCATTCAGCGGCGAGCCAGGCTCTGCGATAGACACGGTCGGGTTCCTCCGTACGGTAAGTGATGACCTCGACCCGAGGATACTTGCCTAGGCCTGTCCGCTCGTAGGTCGCCTGCCAGATTTCCCCCGCTGGCAGCGATATGTTCTCCCAGCTCCGTGCCAGCCGGTCGTCCACCAGGACTTCCAAACGGTAAGTTACGGCTTTGCTTTCGGCATTGTGCAGTCCTATGCTGACCGACCCGTCCGACTTGCCTGGCGATGCCACGACCCAGAGTTCGGTGAATTGGAACGGTTTGATGCTGTTGGCGTCGATCGCGGCGACGTATATCGAGGCCAGAACTATTGCAAGAGCAGCCAGCAGATAGCGGGCAGTCGAGGATCGAAACAGGGGCTGCGCACTCGCCGATGACTCGACCCCGTTCGATATTGTGAGTGTCGAGCCAGTGCGTCGCCAAGCTGCAACAGCGCAGCCTGCCAGACTCAGTGTGGCGAGCGACAATAGCCAACCGTTCCTGGTGATGGCGTCGCCAAAATGCAGAACCAGGCCCACCACGAGCGTCAGAGATATGCTCAATGTTATGTCCAATACGGCATTTTGTGCCAGCCCACCGGCGTCGAAGTTCAACGAGCGCATCAATGTCCAACCAGGCAGCACGAATACCAAGAGCGCCGCGCCAGGAAGTTTCAGCAAAGGGAACCATCCAAAGACGACCAAGCCAACGCTGGTCAGTATCATCAATGCACAGAGTGCTTCGGTTGAAAAACTACTGCGCACTTTTGATCAACCCCCTGATATCATAGATGACCTCGAAGCCGTTGTCGTATGGCCTGCCAACCTTTGGCATGTCGTCGAATTTCAGTAAATTGTCGCGTAGCGGCGCGTGCTGGTGCAACGCAGCGTCCTCGGCGCTACTGAAATACACGTCGAATTTCGGTCGAGATCGCACCAAGCGCAGATCAACAAGCAGATAGTCGGTTCGGGTCACCTTGATGGCGTTCATTTCCTCATCGCCAAGTTGATTGAACATTGCCAATCCGGGCTCCTCGTGGTCTTGCTCGGACGTCACCACACGTTGGACGCCGTAGGTCGCTAGCAAAAGCCGGTTCACCCGGTCGGACGCAAACCGCCACCCTTCACCGAGCCAGGTGTTGGTCCAACGGGCGGCCGAGATCCCCATGGGTTCGATCGATTGGCCGTCGGCCGCGGGCGCGTAAGGGTTTGCCAGCAATTCGCGCCGGTTACCCGTGATGGCCCCGCCCAGAATTATCGTCGTCAGTGCGGTCGAAACAATCAGTAAGCGGATTGTACTCGCCCTGTTCGAGTACCAAAAATCCGCGATCCCCACCGCGACAACCAGCCCGACGCCGAGATAGACGAAAGCAGACATGCGGTTTCCCAACTCCCAGCCGCCGCCGGTCAGCCGCAGCGCCAAACTCAAGGGGAAACCTAAGGTGAGAAGAGTGAGCACGATCGCGAAGGCGTTATCGCGAAGGCCCAGGAAAACCGCGGTGACCGGCGCGGACGCGGCAGTTCCGGTAGCCATTGGCAGGCCAAGGCTCCGAAAGAATCCAATCGCCAGACCGAGACTGGTCAACGCCACCGACGCCAGGGCAATCACTTGAAAAATCACAGGGGTAGTCGCTCCATCATCGGCCACGAACAAAACTCGACCAGTCCTGCTTCCAGTGATGAGGGCGTAGAACTCGGAGAGGGCACCGCTCACGATGCCTCCGATGTAATTCGTGGCGTCGCTCTTTGCGAATTCGCCCCAGATCGACGCACTCACGAAGATGACCGCAGCTACCGCAGACAATCGCCAAGCAAAGTCCCGCTCGCGCTGACGAAAATGGGCTGCGAGGGCCGCAAAGAGGAAAAGCACGAAGCCAGTCCAAGACGTCATGTGGTGGCTTATCGCGAGCGCGACGGCCACCGGGGTAGTCAGCCCCAAGACTTTCCACCAAGGCAATGACGGATGGTGCGAGACGATGGCAGCAATGAACAAGCCGGCGATCAGAAACTCGATGGCAATGGTCTCATAGGCAAAGCTGGCGAGAAACCCGATGAAATTGCTGTTGGCCATGTAGATCAGGCAGGCAAGTGAGGCGATCCACGCCGAACTGGCAACCCGCTCATAGAAGAAGAAGAGCGCGCAAATACCCGCGACCCGCAATACAGCAATGATGATCTGAACGCTCTCGAACATGTTCAGTCCAGACAATTGCCCAAACGCCGATTGCAAGAGTTCTAGACCGGGAAACTGCGGGCTGACCGGCAGCAGCGAATTGATCGTAAACAGATGATGGCGTTCCCCAATGTCGATCGCTGTCGCCCAGTGCAGATATTCATCGTGACCGTCGAATTTGATCGGGCTCTCCAGCAGGTGAACAATGTAGATCGCCAATCCCAGCCAAGACAGGATAGCGATGCGTTCGATGCGCCCAGTTGCGGGCCATACCAAGCGCAACACCGGTGGCATGACCAGGCAGGTCAGGCTCACCCAAAAGATCAACTCGGCCCTTGGGTCGCCGTGCCGTATGAACACATTGGCAATTGAAACACCAAAAAGCGTGCAGGCCCCGCTCAACGCAAGCGCCGGCATCAGGCCGAGCGTGCTTTCGCCAACTGCGGCGTTGGCGGTTGCGATGGTCCCGCCGTAGCCCAACAGCCGTTTCAAAAGTACTTCCATTGAACCTGCTTGCTCCGACCGTGTCTGGTGCAGCTTCCTGGCTGCCGACTTCGTCACGATTGCATTAATTGCACGGCGGACGAAATCTGGCGTCGGGCGAGGATGTCTTGGTTAACCGGCAGTCGGTGCTCCTTGCCTCGTCGACAAATCGGCAGCGCAAGCAACGCTTGGTCCAAAACCGGGCGTTTGGCCGTTTGGCTAACCTGGGAGGCAATGGTGCGCACACGGACCACGGCTATGCGCGGCTTGCAGCCGACGGCCAACTGCAACGCTGCGGCTGACCAGTCAAGGCAACTTTGGCTTGGCCGCGATCGCAATTCGACTCATCTCGCGCGCGCTGCGGTGCTGGCGAAGCGCTCCCTGACTATCGTCGTGAGCACACGCCAGCCATCTGCAAATGCGCGAAGGTTGCTTTCACCGTGCAGCCGTTCCGACTCAAAGCTAGGCACTTCGGTTATCTTCAATCCGTAGTGGAGCGCACGGGCACAAAGGAGCGATTCGATTTCAAAGCCGACCACAGTCGATTCCAGTTGCGGCAGCACCCGGGTCCAGAACGCAATATAGCCATAGCAAAGATCGCTGAAACGGCAGCCATAGAGGATCCTGGTGGCAACCGTCAGTCCCCAATTGCCGAGCGTCCTGACAACGGACAGATCGGTGCTGCCACCACCTTCGACAAATCGCGATCCCTTGACAAAATCAGCGCCAGCCAGCAGAGCGCCGACGAGAAGTATGATCTCATCCGGATTCATGGACCCGTCGGCATCGAGCATCACGATGATGTCGCCCGTGGCGGCCTTGAAGCCGGCCCGCAGCGCGACGCCTTTTCCGCGTTCACGCTCCAGAACGATGCGCACGTCACTGCGTTGGCGCCGGGCGACTTCAATCGTGTTGTCGGTCGAGCGCCCGTCGACAATAATCACCTCGTGAACCCAGATCGGGATCTTCGGCAATACGTGAGGCAGGTTTAGCGCCTCGTTCAACGTCGGTATGACAACACTGATCTTCGGCAGTTGGAACGGTATCACCAGCGCCTTGGCCACCGCCGCGTCGTCGACTTGGGCAATCATCTCAGCCGCGGGAGCCAGTCTCCCATTCGACTGGAGACTGCCGGTGGGCGGCCGCTCGTACTGAACCATACTTCATCGCTCCGCCAGGCCGTTCCACGTACTTTTTTTTGGTCTATGAAATGCTAATACGTGACCCTAGTTGGAGCGTCTATCATGCTGCCAACAGTAGGTTAACGTGGCCTGACAATTTGATGTCGGGAACTCATTGACTCCGGTGAGCGCGTCCTGTGGTCGCCTCTCCGTGATTGCACTGTTAACCAATCGCGGGCTCGGTCCTCGCGCACGCACGCACACGCAGATAAGTAGTTTGGGACGTCTTGGGGGATTGAAAATCGGCGCCCGCGCTAGCAAACAACAGCGTGAACTTTGCAGGGGGATTTGCTTGAAAAGTTCTGCGCCAGCCCAAGGCGTCCCGAACGGACGAGAGATGACCCTTGACACTTCGATCCGTAGACCTCATGGCCGCTTGCGGATCGGCATTGCCATCAATGCTCAAAGGGTGATGCGTTGGAATACTTGGCTGGCTGAGGCGCTCGGTCGGCGGCACGAGGTGATCGTCCTGTTAGTACGGTCCACTAGCGGTGGAACCATGCCCATCAGCGTGCGTTTGGCGCTGCAGCTTGAACGGATCATCTATCGCGCGCCGGAACTTTGCGCGGTCGACCAGAGTGAGCTACCCGACTTTCCCGTCGAGGAACTGGATCGGCAGCACCAAAGCTTCGACGTTCTCATCGATTGCTCCGGCGGCGAAGCGGCGATTCCTCAGGTCGACCGGTTGCTGAGGCTCACTTTCAACGGTGTGCCTAGCGAGGTCGGCGCGGTGAGCGCATTGTTTGATGGCGGCGATACCGTGCTTGCCGTTGTCGACGGCAAATCCGGCGTGACCATTGCCGAGACTTTCCCAGCCCTCAGCGACCGCAGAATCATCGGGCGCTCCCTCAATGAAACCTGCTCGATGGCCGTTGAGTTGCTGTGCGCGACTGTCGATCGTTCGGCTATCCCTGCGTATCGGCTGCCGAATTTGCCTGCACCAGCCGCGCCGATGGCAGATATCATGCAGGGTCTGCGCTTTGTTGCGGGTGGGGTCGGATACAAGGCCGCCAAGTGGCTGACGATCCAGCTTGCCAACCACGAGCAATGGACGGTCTGCTGGCGGAACGCCGGCACACAGTCGCTGCTTCAAAAAGGCAGCGCGCAATTTGCTCGCTTGAGCGACGATAGCAAACGTTACTATGCCGATCCCTTCGCGATCAGTTGGAAGGGCGATACACATGTGTTCGTCGAGGAATACCAATTCGCGACCCAAAGGGGCCGGATCGCGGCGGTGAAATTCGGGCCGGACGGCCCCATTTCATCACCGCGGCCAGTGCTTGAAGAGGCCCATCACCTGTCTTATCCGCAGGTCTTTGCCTCCGACGGCGAAGTCTGGATGGTTCCTGAAACGGGCGCCAATTCGACCGTCAAACTCTATCGCGCGGTCGAATTCCCCTTTCGCTGGCAGTGCGAGGCGGTGTTGATCGAAGGTGTCGCAGCCTATGACCCGACTTTGTTTTTCGATGCAGGAACCTGGTGGATGCTGGCGAGCCTTGGCCGCCATCGCGGAACCGGCTGGGATACCCTGAGCGCTTTCCGCGCCGACCGGCTGGAGGGGCCATGGCGACCGGCGGCGGGCTGCCCCGCCGTCCTCGATGCGCGGCTCGCCCGATCTGCCGGTGCAATTCTAACCTGCGGCGACAGGCCGGTGCGCCCGGCGCAGGATTGCACGAAATTTTACGGCAGCGGAGTATCCATGTGCCGGATCGACCGGTTGGATGCCGATGCTTTCCAGCAGACACAGGTCGGTGAAATCAATAGCAGCGGCCTTGGTGTTCACACCTATAACATCGCTGGCGGCATCGAAGTCATCGACGTCTTTGGCCGCCTTGGCCGGCGGGCGGGAATCACTGCCAACTACCAGGCCGTTAACGGCTTCGGCAAGCTTGCCGACAGCGGTCAGGAACTTGATTGCGAAACCTGAGGCCGCATCCAGATGGCTCCCGAACCGGGCGATTTTCCGGAGCCTAGTACCCACTATCGCAAATCCCTGGCCGTCGTACGTACCAGGGATTTGCGATGGTGGGTACTAGCACTCCTCGATCAGGCGAATTTACGCCCGTCACGGCGGCGGGTCACGCGTTGCGGCCACGGCGGCATTGCGCAACACATTCCACGTCGCACCAGAATCGTTGTGCACGTCGAACTGATCGTATTCGTCCGTCGGGTACCTCCCATCATCCTGCTTTGAGACCAGCCGCCAAATCAGCCAACCCGCGCAATTGGGGTTGGATGCCATCGTTTCCAGCCAGCTTTCATAGACTGCGGCTTGATCTCCGGCCGAACTGGCAAGGCCGAATTCCTCCAGAAGCACCGGTTTTCCATGTTTCTCCGCCACGGCACAGTAGTCGTTGAGTTTCTGGGTGAACGCATCCGGTGTGATCCCGAGATACTTGGGATAGCCATGCCAGGTGGCAAAGTCGAGAGATGTGATATCAATATCGGATAGCCCAACACCTTGGTTCGCCAGCCCCGAGGCGACAAGATGATTTTTGTCGATCGATTTCACATAAGTGGACATGTCCGCGATCCAGCGGCGCATGAGATCATGTGGCTTGATGTCCGCCTCATTTGTCAACTCCCATGCGAAAATGGCAGAGTCATCGCGGTAGAGCCGGCCGGTTATCACATTGGTTCGCGTGACAACATGAGTCACGAAGCGGCGGTAGTCCGCCAGCGATCGTGAATCCGAAAAGAAGAAAGTATTCTTGTCGGTGCTGCCATACCAGGCCCGCATTTGCTGTATGCCGCCCGTGTAATCCCAGAAATCCAGGAAAGCGATAATGAGTTTAAGATGCCTCTTATCGGCCTCCGCAAGCAGCCAATCCAGCTTCTGCAATCCATCCGGCCCATCATTTATCCCCATTTGTCCGGCTTTATCGTTCCAGAAGAGAATGTAAGTGCCGTGCACGCCGAGATCATTACTGTTTGTCTTCTTGTGTCGATCCCATATGGTATGTATGCTGTGTTTATCGAGCGAGCCGATCACGGGCTGTATGAATATTCGAATCACATTGGCGCCCATAGCCGCCGCGTCGTCCAGCACTCGCGTCACCTCCACGCGCGAGCCAAAGGTCAGGTAATGATTGTTGACGCCGGCGACGTTGAACCGCTTACCCTTTAGGACGAAATGCGTTCCCTCGGTCCTGACAAACTCGTCTGGCGAGGTCATCGAAGCGGCGCCAACTGTACCAGCAACACCCGAGCCGAAGCCGAACAACCCGGACATCAGGCAAGCGCCAACCAGGAAAATTGACAACACTTTCCGGCGACAGCCTGGCTTGCGCATCAGACTTTGCAGCGACCCGGCCGTCAGTAAAATCGACGCTATGTTCTTGTTCATGGGTTGCCTCTTGGCGCTTCACTATTCAAACGCAACTGTCTCGGACCGTGTGGCGAGATTGGGCCTGGCGTGCACCTGAACGTGGCCTCCAGCCGCGCCTCCGATCGAAGAAGTGAGTTCACATGCGTGCTGGCGAATGTTGCCGGCTATTGGTTTGTGAGATTGGCGTGCCCTGCCAGAATGTCGAGGAACAGCTGTTCATACCGCCTTGCGATGGGGGCCGCTGCGAACTGCGTGGCCCAGGTCTTGAGGCGTTGCGGGTCCTCGGGGTGATCGAAGCGCTGCTCAATGGCGTTGGCGACGGCCTCTGGTGTGAAGGGAACCGGTCGGCCCCCCCAACTTGGAAGCGCCTCGCCCGCGCTCTGGAACTGGGTCGCGACGACCGGAGTGCCACATGCCATGGCCTCGATGAGGACCGTTGACAGTCCCTCCGAATGAGACGTCACGGCAATCGTGCGGGCACGCCGCATAGCCGAGAAGGGGTTTTCTTTCTGTCCGATCAGCTGCGCGCGCGATTCAAGGCCTAGTCGTTGTATTTGTGCTTCAAGTTCGGACCTGAGCGGACCAATCCCCATAATTATCAACCGAGCGTTGGCGCGACGTTCCGCGATCAGCGCAAAGGCGTTGATCAACAGGTGGAAATTCTTGACTGGTACCAAACGGCCGACCGCCAACACAACCTCAAAGCCTGCCTGGTCTAACCAGGGGTGGCCGGCAGGCTCCTGGCTACGAGCGACCAGGTCGTCGCGTACGATGGGGTTCGGGATAACAACTCCCTTGCCTCGGTTCGCCCCAACAACGCGCTGAGTCTCCCCCAGGACTGTCGACGACACCCCGACAAAGCGGTCGCTTCGCGGATAAGCCCAACGCATGGCAGGGCGCAACAGCGGATGAAACAGACCGGGGCCCTTAACATTCGAACTACCAACGTTGGACTGCGTTGCCACATGGTGGTCAATCAGCACCAGTCGCGAGTCGATGCCACTTGCCAATACAGCCATCGAAGTAATCACGTTCATTGCCACAACATGCGAGCAGATCAGGTCTGGCCGCAACCGGCGCAGGTAACGCGCGAGCGCAATACCGGCAGTCTCCACTCGTGTGGCGTTCAGCACGCTCCGGTTGACGTACGGCGGGAGCGTCTGCTCAGTTCCGCCATCGGGTACATTCAAGGTTACCAGGTGGTAGTCGAACAACTCGGGCCGCATGGTGGCCAGCAAGTTGGCGACAACTCGCTCGGCACCGCCAAGGCCAATATGGGGTATTATCGTCAAGAACCGCGGTCTGACGCGGGGCTGACGGATGTCAAGAAGCTCGGGAGTCGAGGGCGAGATCATCTGATATGCCGCCTGTTTGCAAAGCCTTGCCCACTTGGCCACGGGTGCGCGACAGCACATCACCGTACACGTCCCAAATCCGCCGGGCGCAGTCGTCCCAGGTCGGTAACGTTTGAGATACAATGTCCGGTGGCTGGTCGGCCGCAGCAATAATCGCCGTCGCCAGTTGCTGGGGCGATGCACCGATCTCGACGAGGCGCGCAGCGCCGCTTGCCGCGAGTTCGCGCAGTCCGGCGTGGTCGTTGGCGACGACCGCCGAAAGTCCAAGCGCCAGCGCCTCGATCGCCGAGAGGGGATGTGCCTCGAAGTCGCTCATAGCCACAAGGACGTCCATGCTGGCTAAGCGCACCGCCAAAGTGTCTCGTCGACTCGAAACAATCTCCGAGATCTCGACTCGGTCCGCGACCCCGAGTTCAACCGAACGCCGGCGCAGCTGCTCCTCAAGGGGCCCACTTCCAGCAATCCACAAAACTGCGTTGGGCCGAACCGAGAGGACGTGGGGGAATGCCTCCAACACGCGCTGGTGACCTTTGTTGCGCACGAGGCGCCCCATTGAGACGAGCCGAGGAGACTTAGGGTCTCTGAGCCTGACTGTACGAGCAATCCGTGGCAGTTCACAGCCATTCGGGATCAGCGTAAAACGGTCTTCGGGAACACCGATGCGACGCGCCAGGTCCTTGATCTCGAACTGTGCGACGGCGATCAGGCCCTTTGCCCTGCGCAGCAGCGGTCGCGAGAGGTCGAGTGCGAATGGTGCAACCAGCGCTGGCTGTGGGGGCCAAAGGCGCAATCGGGTCCAGTGACGTTGACCGCCGCCGTGAAAGGTAACGACTGTCGGAATTCGCCTGCGCCAGGCTGCCCAAAGGGCAAGTGGAGCCACGCCAGCATGAAAATGCTGGATATGCACGAGATCCCAATTGCCCTGACTGATCGCCTTGATCAGGCCAGGAGCAATGCGGGCTTCGCCCGAGTGGCGAATGCAGGGTACTCGGCGTACCGGCAGGCCGCCGATCTCCGCGACAGGCGGTAGCGCGTTCGTTTCGTCAATGGTGAGAACTTCGATATCTGCACCAAGGTCCACTAGGCGCCGGCTTACCTCATGGACGTGCGTCTCGACACCGCCAACATGCGGCAGGAACCGCGGGCACACCATGAGAACGCGACAACGTGGCCGGGCCGAAGTCTCAGTCATGCGAGCCATCGAAGGGTTTTCCAGCAGCGGAGGTACTGAGCAAACGCAGCACCGCCAAAATCGCGAACCATCAGTCTGGGCATCCGGAGGGGATCGGTGCTCGATCTCAGCTGTCCGCCTCCAACGATGCATGCCAACTCGAAGCCTGCGCGTTTCACCACGCGAACTGTTGTGTCATCGTGCGCCCCGTACGGATACGAGAAGGTGCGAACCCGTCGACCGGTTAACCTCTCCAAGATGTCCCGAGATGCGGTAACCTCCTTTTGCTGTTCCTGTTCGGGCAACTGCGGAAGGCATGGATGGCTGCAGGTATGCGCCCCAATTTCAATCAGCGGCGAGGCGGCCAGGACGCGCACCTCGTCTTCGCTCATCATACGGTGCCTCGAGCATGCCGGCTCCGCTGCCGAACGAATGTGCGGCAGCTTGGATAGGGACTTCTCCAGGGCTTCGGGACCCTGCGTTCGCAGCCGAGCTCCCAGTGCCGCCGTGCGAAATCGTTGCAAGGTGAACATGTCTCTCAGGCGCCGACGAGCGCCCGGCAGTGTCGCGCTTTCGAAAAGCGAATGCTCGACACGGTCCCACCAGAATTCCCGATTGCGCAAGGCATCCGTTGCAACGAACACCGTGGCCGGCAACTTGTACTTCTCTAGCAGGGGAAGGGCGGTCTCAAGGTTGTCCGCGTAACCGTCATCAAAGGTGATTGCAATACCGCCGGGTGTGCAAGCCAACGACGTTAGAGGGACGACCTTCTCGCGCGCCAGCAATGCCAAGTGTTGTTCGAAGTGCTCAGGCCTCACCGCCAGGCGCCAGGGGTCATTTGAGGTACGGCAAACTCTATGGTACATCAAAATTGCACCTGTTGGCCGTGTCGCTGTCCAGCGCCGGCCTGAACTTTGAACCATAGCAATCAGACCCCTAGGATACCGCAGCCATCCGTTGTCTTGTTACGAACATTAGTGTCCCGGGTGGGTCAACCGTAAAACACGTGGTCTGATATTCTTAACGCGATCTTGCTTAACGGGGGTCGCCGCGACGGGTACGGACGAGGTCAGCGACAGGTCCATGAGCGGCGGCCTGCTGGCTGGCGCCATAGCTGCCGACCAACCGCCGGCCGCGGGGAGTTAACGTTGCACGCCGGATCGTCAACGCTTGCAACACTTTGGGGCTACAGGACAAGCTCCGGTGCTTGCTGCTATCGCGTCACAGCGTGTGGCGTGATACCGATATCGGCACTTTCGCTACCATGCTTGAGGCGCGCCTGCCGTTGCCAAGGCTGCTGTACAATCGTGCCCGTTCCAGGGCGTGGCGAGCACTGCGCCATGGCATGACGGGCATCCACGATGGACCGATGCGTCAATGACTATTTCCGTGATCATTTGTGCCTACACGATGGCGCGCTGGGACGACATCCTGGCGGCAGTGGCCTCGTTGCGAACGCAACATTTGCCGGCCACCGAGATCCTTCTGGTGATCGATCACAACTCCGAGCTGCTTGCCCGCTGCAAGGCTGAGATCGCCGGTGTGATCGTGATCGAGAACAACTTTGCGCAAGGCCTGTCTGGCAGCCGCAACACCGGTATCGCCGCGTCCAAAGGTTCGTTGATCGCCTTCCTCGATGATGACGCCGAGGCCAATCCCGAGTGGCTTTGCAGCATGTGCCAGCATTTCTCCAATCCGCTGGTGCTAGGGACAGGAGCGGCCTCGCTGCCACTCTGGCTCGGGACGCGGCCGCGCTGGTTTCCCGACGAATTTCTGTGGGTGGTCGGCTGCAGTTATACCGGCATCAAGTCCGGCCGTTCGCGCAACGTGCTCGGCAGCGCCATGTGCGTGCGCCGCGAGGTGTTCGAGCGTGTCGGCGGCTTTGATCCCTCGCTCGGCCGCACCGGCTCGAGCTTGCCAATCAGTTGCGAGGAAACGGAATTCTGCATGCGGGCAAATCGGGGTTGCGCGCCAGGCTGGTTCGTCGTTGAGGCGACCGCCACCATCCGGCATAAGGTGAGCGGAGAACGGCTGACCTTTGGCTATTTCCTCAAGCGTTGCCTCGCCGAAGGCATTTCCAAAGCTCGCATTTTGTCGGTGGCCGGCGCGTCCGGCGAACTTTCGGTTGAGCGCTCCTATGTCTACGAGGTGCTGGGGCGCGGCTTTGTGCGCGGCATTGCCGACACCGTGTTGCGTTTCGACGCCATGGGCATTGCGCGCGCCTTTGCCATCTTCGCCGGTCTGGCCGCCACCACGGCGGCATTCGTGTATGCGCGGATTGGAGCCGGGCCGAGGGGGAATCCGTCAGCGAGCGGAGGGTTGACCGATGCTTCCGCCGCGCCCTCGCTGAAAGACTGAAATTAAGGTAATTGCCAGCTGGTTCACGGGTTAAGTTGAACCGTGCCCCGAAGCTGTTAGTTTGCTCGCCAAGTCGTCTGACGGCGTCGGATGTGCTCGCGTTGTAGGTATTCTAGGGACGAGTTCGATGAAGCCTGGGTTGAACGACTGGCGCCGGATCGGAGCCTCGAAGTCGTGGGCCGCGTTGCTGCTAGTCGGTTTGGCTTTGGGTGCGGTCTGGCTGACGCGCGCGGGCAACGATGTGCTGAAGCCGGGCGCCATTGTTTCCGCAATGACATCGCCTGCCGCCCCATCGGCCTCGGCCGCACAGGCATCGACGGCGCCAGCAACGGCGGCGGTTTCGGCGCTTGGTCCGCCCACAGAAACGCCTCCGGTCGCGCTCTCGATGGCTAAGACGCCAGCGACCGGCGACCAATGCACGGCAAACGTCGCAGGAGAAGCCCTGCTACGGCTAGGAGACCAGCTGAAGCTCTCGGTGTTCGAACGCACCGATATTGAGGACGACAAGCTGCAGCTGGACCGCTCGCGGCCGCGTTCGGCCCAGCGCAGCTACAAGCAGCGGGCCGAGGTCAGCGGCGATTTCAAGGTCGAGGAAGACGGCACGCTCAATCTGCCGCTGCTCGGTCTGCTGCCGGCCGCCGGGCACACCGTCAAGGATCTGCAGTCCGATATCGGCAAGCTGTTCGAAGCGCGCATCGGGCATGTCGGTTTCGTCAGTGTCTCGATCGCCGAGCGGCAGCCGATCTACATTATCGGGCCGGTGAAAACTCCTGGCGCCTACAAATTCACCCCGGGCATGACGGTGCTGCACAGCGTGGCGCTGGCGGGCGGCTTTGATCGCGCTGCCGGCTTAGGCATCCAGGCGATGGATGCGATCCGCGAATCCGAGCGACACCTGCGGACCGCCGAGGTGCTCAAGCGCTTGATGGCGCAGGAAGCCGTGCTGAAGGCCGAGCGCGACGGTAGCACGCTGTTCGTCCCCAGGCGACTGGTCGAGATCAGCGACGTCACGGAAGCGCGTGCCCTGGTCGACAACGAAAAGCAGCTGCGCTCACTCTTGCTTGCGGCCCGGCACAATCAGCAGGCCGCGCTGGCGACAACGATCAAAAACCTCAAATTGGCGGTGCAGTCGGTACAATCGCGGCTGCAGTTCCTGTCGGCGTTTGTTGTCACCAGATCAAGCCGCGAAAAGGCTGTCACGGACCTCAAGAAGAAGGGCCTGAGCTCGAACATCGTGCTCAGCCAGGTGCAGGGCGAATTGTCGGATTCGCAGCAGCGCGAGCAGGAGGCGCATGCCGAGCTGGCCCAGGTGCAGGTCAGACTCTCGGACGCCATGCAGGAGCAGTCGCGCGTCGCCAATACTGCTCAGATGGAATTGCAGCGCGATCTCGCGACCATCGCCAATCAGCTCGCGCAGGAGCAGCTGAGTTTCAAGGCCACGCGCACGGCCGCTGCCGTCGGCGCCGACACCCTCGACAGCGATAGCGCGTCCGGGAGCGGCGGCGCCAGCTTCGAGATCCTACGCCGGACGATTGCCGGCTCCACGACCTTTGCCGCCAAGGACATCTGCGACCTGCAGCCGGGTGATCTCATCCGCGTCCACGCCAGCAACAAATCCAATATGGTCCGCTGAACGTGCCGGTTAGCGTTTGGCGCCGATCATGGCGCGGGCGGCGTCCTTGTGGACCTACCAGGTGGCGCCGCCATCGTCATGAATGCGGGCCCGCCACTGTTGAGAGGCGCTTGCCTGCACGCAGCCCTTGCTCCCCTGATCCGGCGCATTCGCGCCACTTTCTCCCCATGGGAGAAGGAAGTAGGCGACTTCCGTCTCGGGAGGTGAACTGAATCACCCCGCCCTGTAACTCCGTCGCCACAGCGAAACACCCTGCCCATTCCCGCCCCACACCTGCCATGCTCGCGTCATGGTCGGCCGGCACCTTGCCGCTCAGAGGGAACATCTGAGTCGCCGGTCAACGGGCGATGGATTTGCGTTCCCTGGACGCTTATGCTGCTTAAGCCCCGGAGGAGACGCCATGCCCGCCCCATTCCGCCCCCTCGATCGTCACCAGTTCACTGCCGAGCTGATGGCCTTTGCCTGGTCGCGCCGCGTCTGGCGCATCGACATGCACCATACCTTCCGCCCCTCGCATGCCGACTACGACGGCGAAGCGTGTATCGCGCGCATGTGCAAGTTCCATGTCGTCGACCGCAAGTTCGACGACATCGCGCAGCATGTCTCGATCGGCCCCGATGGCTCGATCTGGACCGGCCGCGACTGGAACAAGACGCCGGCCAGCGTCGGCGGGGTCCTCAACAAGGGCGCTTTCATGTTCGAGGCCATCGGTAATTTCGATGCCGGCAACGACCGGCTGGAGGGCGAGCAACTCGCCTCCGTCGTGCATGTTATTCGCGCCACCCAGCGCCGCTTCCGCCTGCCGCCCGAAGCGCTGTTGTTCCATCGCGACGTGCCGGTAACAGCCAAGACCTGCCCGGGCACCTCGGTGGATAAGTCCGATATCCTGCGCCGCGTCATGCGCCTGCAGCTGCCGCAGGTGACGCCGCTGCCACAGGTGATGCGTCGGCACCTGCAGCGCCCAACCGGGCCGATTGCGGCGGCTGGGTGAAGTGCCGCGGTGACCTGGCCAGTATTGTCGGCGCGGGAATGATTGCCGCCGCAGCCATTGGTCTATAGCTTCGCGGCCATGACCCGTCGCAAGGACCCCACGGACCGGAGGCTCGACGACGCTGCGCGCGCCGGTTGGCTCTACTATGTCGCCGGCAACACGCAGGAAGACATCGCCAACAAGCTGGGTGTGTCGCGCCAGACCGCGCAGCGCCTGGTGTCGCTGGCGGTGACCGAAGGCCTGATACGGGTCCGGCTTGAGCACCCGATCGCCGAGACCATGGACCTTGCCGACCGGCTTGGCGCGCGCTTTGGCCTGACCCTGGTCGAGGTGGTGCCGAGCGATCCGGCCTCGCCATCGACGACGTTAGGGATCGCCGAAGCGGTCGCGGCCGAAATCGAGCGTCGCCTGCGCTCGGCGGCTCCGATCGTGCTGGCCATGGGCACTGGCCGCACGCTGAAGGCTGCCGCCGATCAGTTGCCAAAGATCGATTGTCCGCAGCATCGCATCGTCTCGCTCACCGGCAATATCGGTCCGGACGGCTCGGCGGCCTATTACAACGTCATTTTCAGCATGGCTGACGCCATCAAGGCGCGCCATTTCCCGTTCCCCTTGCCCGTGTTTGCGTCATCGGCCGCCGAGCGTGACCTGCTGCACCAGCAATCGCTGCTGCGCGACACGCTTGATCTTGCCGCCTGCGCCGATGTGGCGTTCGTGGGGATTGGCGAACTCGGACCAGAGGCACCGCTGGCCGTCGACGGTTTTCTCACCGGCGCCGATCTGGAGGCGCTGCAAAAAGCCGGCGCGGTCGGCGAGATTGTCGGCTGGACCTTCGATGCCGAGGGGCACTTGATAGATGGCCTCTCCAACGAGCGCGTCGCCAGCGCGCCGATACCCTCGCGCGAGAGCTGCCTGGTCGTCGGTGCCGCCATGGGGGCACGGAAGCTGCCGGCCATCCGAGGTGCCTTATGCAACCAACTCATCAACGGTCTTGTCACCGACGCGGCTACCGCGACAGCGCTTTTGGCTTAGAGGCTTAGTGGTAGCGACAGTGACCAAAACTGCCGACGCCGAGCCGTGGGCCGGGCGGGCCGGCTCGGCGCTTCGCCGGCCGCCGGCAGTGCCATGGCGGCCACCGCTGGCTATTCGGGCTTCCTGATCGGACCACCAGTGATGGGCGGCATAGCGACGTTGGCCAGCTTGCAATTCTCGATGCCGTTCATGGCCGCGGCAACACTTGCCATCGCGCTGCTGTCGCAACGCCTGCCGGCCCAGACCGCAGCGACGGCCAACGCCTGAGCGCTACTTCAGTTCGGCCAGCGCCGCAGCCAGGCCGTCCAGAGCCACCGGGATGCCGATGCCCTGCTCCTTGGTCTGATAGATGATGAACCAGGCGGTCTTGCCCTTGGTGAATTTGGTCAGCAGTTCCGGCGGCAGCGTCACCTGGGCAACGCAGCCGACGACCTGGCAGCGCACGAACTGGGCATTGCCGACTTTCTCGGTGTCGATCTGCAGGCCTAGGCCCGGCGGCAGCAGCAACCCGAGCGGGGCGTGCACGCGCAGCACCTTCGAGCCATCAGGCGCCTGATGGAACTGCACCGAGAGCTGAACGTCCGGATTGCTCTCGCTGGTGACGTCCTGCACCAGCGCGCATAACTCGGCCTTGGCGCCCTCGGGGGTCTTGCACACCACCTGCCAGAAGCCGTGCTGGGCCTTGACGGCGGTCTGATCGACGGCATGGGCGATGCCGGTTTGGCACAGCGCGCCGAGCGCAAGCAACGTTGCCAAGGCAACCCCACGCCGCTCGCCGGTGACCGCAGCACTGCCGTTCCGCCTCTCTCGCGGCCAAAACCCCACCTTGCAGCCTCCTCGCAAATCGCTTGTCTTTCGATACCATCGTTGTGCCTGACAAAGGGGCTAAATTGGGACCACAGCGCTGTTCCGGCCG
Organism: Hyphomicrobiaceae bacterium; assembly: GCA_031367715.1. Classification (GTDB taxonomy): domain Bacteria; phylum Pseudomonadota; class Alphaproteobacteria; order Rhizobiales; family Hyphomicrobiaceae; genus JANYHF01. The sequence continues at coordinate 29,000 of JANLQJ010000243.1, forward strand.
CGGCAGGGCTCCGTACAACCGGCCGCTGCCGTGCTATGGCAAGGCCAGCAGAATGCTCTGAAGGACACCAGCATGGCGGATGACAATGGCACCGGCGCCTTCGTGCTTGGCTGGGAGGAATGGGCGAGCCTGGACGAGCTTGGCCTGCCGGCCCTGAAGCTGAAAGTGGATACCGGCGCCAAGACCTCGGCTTTGCATGCCTTTGCCATCGAACCGTTCGGCGAAGGGCACCGGCGCGTGCGCTTTGGCGTGCATCCGGTGCCCGGCCGCGACGATATCGAGGTCTTTTGCACCGGCAATGTCGCCGACCGGCGCCAGTTCACCTCTTCGAACGGCGAGACCGAGTGGCGCTACGTCATCGCCACGCAGGTGTCGATCGGCGACCGCGATTGGCCGATCGAGATCTCGCTCACCAACCGGCAGGCGATGTCCTATCGCATGTTGCTCGGCCGCCAGGCCATTCAGCCGGACATGGTGGTCAATCCGTCGCTGTCCTGCCAGCAGGGGCTGCTCGACTATAGCCTCTATGAGAGCGTGCCGCTGCGGCCGATGGTGCGCCGCAACCTGCGCATTGCGTTGTTGACGCGCGAGCCCGAAAGCTACTCCAGCCTGCGTCTGAAGGAGGCCGCCGAGGCGCGCGGTCATGTGGTCGACGTCATTGATACCGCGCGCTGCTATCTGTCGATTCATACCACCGCACCCGCCATCCATTTCGACGGCAAGCCGCTGCCGTTCTACGACGCCGTGATCCCGCGCATCGGCTCATCGATCACGCGGTATGGCATGGCGGTGGTGCGTCAGTTTGAGATCGTCGGCTCCTATTGCCTCAATCGCGCGCAGGCCATCGGCACCTCGCGCGATAAGCTGTTGGCCCATCAGACGCTGGCGCAGCATCGCATCCCGATGCCGCTGACTGCGTTTGCCCATTCCAGCAAGGATTCACAAAAGCTGATCGAGCTGGTGGGCGGCGCGCCGCTGGTCATGAAACTGCTGGCCAGCACGCAAGGCCGTGGCGTCGTGTTGGCGCAAACCGAGGCGGCCGCGGAATCGCTGATCAGCGCCTTCCGCGTCGTCGACGCCGATTTCCTGGTGCAGGATTTCATCGAGGAATCGGGCGGCTCCGACATCCGCTGTCTGGTGGTCGGCGACCGCGTGGTGGCGACCATGCGGCGGCGGGCGGCGGCCGGCGATTTCCGCGCCAATCTGCATATGGGCGGCCACGCCGAACGTGTGAAGCTGACGCGCGAGGAGCGGCAGATCGCTGTCAAGGCAGTACTCGCGATGGGGCTGCAGGTGGCCGGTGTCGATCTGCTGCAGGCCAATGATGGCATCAAGGTATTGGAGGTTAATTCCTCGCCGGGCCTGGAAGGCATCGAAGGGCTGTCGGGCCGCGACGTGGCCGGCCTGATCATCGAGCACATTGAGGAGCATGTGCGTTCGGTGCCGCTGGCGCCACGACGGCAAGCACAACGCGATGCCGAGGCGCTGGCCGAGGAAGAGGCCGACGGCGCGGGCGGGCATGCTTGACGCATGCGGTTGGCTAGCTTGGCTAACTTAGGAGGCTTGGACCTGATCCAAGAAAACCGTGACCGTTCACCAAGCCAAGACCGATCTCTCCGAGTTGCTTGGTCGGGTTGAAGCAGGCGAGGAGATTATCATTGCGCGCGGCGATAAGCCGGTTGCGGTATTGAAGGAATACACCGGAGACGAAATGGCCAAGCGCCGCGCGGCGGCCTTTGGCAACGATGTCGGGAAGTATCCGAAGGTCCCCGATGAGGTCCTGTTCGGTCCGATATCCAACGAAGATTGCATAGATATGTTCGGCCGAAACTTCTTCGATCTTCACAAGGTTCTGAAGTGAGGCTGCTTCTAGACACGCATGTGTTTTTCTGGCTGAAGCGGGAGCCTGAGCGCGTTTCGATGCGGGTTGCATTGCTATTGAGAAGTGGTGGGCATGAGGTTTGTGTGAGTTCGATTTCGGCCTGGGAAATCGCGACCAAGGTCAGGATCGGAAAACTGGAGTTCGATTGCGCATACCTCGATGAGTTCGACGGAAATGCGCAAAATGAGGGCTTTCAGGTCTTGAACCTCACGCCTGCCCATGCGGTTGCCGCAGCTCGATTGAGCAGTGCTCACAAAGACCCGTTCGATCGGATGCTTGCCGGACAATCGCTGGCGGCCAATCTGACATTGGTCCGTTCCGACCCCGGGTTCAAACTACTGGGTCTGATGACGCCGTGGTAGGGATAAGCTGTTGGCGGAGCATTGTGCGTCGAGGGTGTCATTCCGGCCAACTTATGGTTTGACCTGTTGGCATGGTCCGCTGCGGGTCACGGCCGGGCTTTCTGAACAACGTGATGATGGGAAGAAGAGGTCTAATCCGAACTTTTCACTTTGAAAACGCATAAGCACTTGATCGGGACTGTATTTTTACGATGTGGACGGTCGGTTACTGGACACAGGGAGCGTGGAGCGCGACGCCGAGTAGCGCAAAAGCGTGCTCCTGAAGAGCGGTTGGCCGCGCGAGCGTCTGGATCGTGCGACCGGCCCCGAGCGGCAGCGCCACCTCGTTGATCGTCAGT
>JANLQJ010000312.1:0-52379 GCA_031367715.1 Hyphomicrobiaceae bacterium
AGCCCGCCGGAAAATGGAGTCTGACACCGTCCAACTTATGGTTTGACCTGTCACTTTGAAGGTTCGTGACAGACGTCATGGCGTAGGGGCGCACAGCAGTGCGCCCGTCTAGCTGCGCGGCAAGCTCTTGGACGGGCGCACTGCAGTGCGCCCTACACTTGCGAGCACGAGTCAAACCATAGGTTGGACGGTATGACCCCATTTCCCGTGACCCTACACCCCCGCCGGCAGGAAGAAGAACGCAAGCGCCAGCAGCAGATACACGCCGAGCAGCATCGCGCCTTCCAGCCAGTTGGTCTCGCCGTCGCGCGCCACGCTGGCCGTGATCAGCGCTGCACCGATCAGCCCCACCAGCTCCAGTGGCCGGTGGATGACCAGATCCATCGGTTGGCCGATCAAAAACGAGGCGATCACCAGCACGGGAGCGACCAAGAGAGCAATCTGTATCGTCGCCCCGAGCGCGATCTGGATGGCGAGGTCCATCTTGTTCTTGAGCGCGAACACGCTGGCGGCATGCTCGGCCGCGTTGCCCACGATCGGGATGATGATCAGCCCCGCGAACACTTCGGTGAGGCCGAGCTGGCGCGAAAACCCCTCCAGCGAGCCGACCAGGATTTCCGCCAGCCAGGCGACAGCCACGGTCGCCGCCGCCAGCGTGCCGAGGCTGCGCCGCACCGGCCAGATCGGCCCCTCGTGCGGCTCGTCGGCGATCGAGATCAGGTCCTTGTGCGTGACCAGCGAGAAGATGAGATTGCCGACATAGAGCGCGATCAGCACCGCGCTGGCGGCCAGCGCGAAGTGCGCGTCGCCGATCCCCGCGTTGGCCGCCGTCACGCCGCCGAAGCGCTCGGTGAGATCGAACATGGCCGGCACCAGGAACGCGATCATGACGATGACCAGCAGGCTGGATAGCGCGCCGGCGATCTCCTTGTTGAAGCACTGCTTCTGGTAGCGCAGGCCGCCCAAAAACAGGGCAAGACCCAGCACCAGCAGCATGTTGGAGATCATCGAGCCGGTGATGCTGGCCTTGACCACCTCGATCTTGCCGGCGCGCAGGGCGAAGAAGGCGATGATCATTTCGGTGGCGTTGCCGAAGGTGGCGTTGAGCAGCCCGCCGAGCGTCGGCCCGGTGGTGGCGGAGAGGTTCTCGGTCGATTGGCCGATGAGCGCGGCGAGCGGGACGATGGCGATGGCTGCGGAGAGGAAGAGGAGGTAGTCGGGGGTGTGCGGAAGAGCGTAGGCGAGGAGGAGGGTGAGCGGGAGGAAGACGAGCAGCCAGTTGATGTTCGGCACGATGCGGGCGGTCCTGGGTGATGGGCGGGCAAGTTGCGGCGGGTGCGGATGTGTAGCGGATTTGGGGGTGGTTGGGGAAGGGGGGTCACGCTGGCGTCGGACTTCCTTCTCCCATCGGGAGAAGGTGGCGCGTTTCAGCGCCGGATGAGGGGATTGGCGGCGCGGTTGTGGCACGCCGGTGCGCCCGGCTCCGGCCGCAATCCCCTCATCCGCCCTTCGGGCACCTTCTCCCGACGGGAGAAGGTGATGGAGCCGCGCGCACCGAATACTTGCCCGCAGGTCCGCTCTCGGCGCGGATTTTCGCGCGTTGCAGCTGCTGCTGGGGCACGCGGATATGTGTTGGAGGGGCAGCGGAAGCGGCCAGTCGACAAGATCAGCCGTTGACGAACCTGAGAAGTAGTCAGCACTTAATACTACTAGGCAAGTTACTCAGAAACCCAATGGCTCGACCATAGTTAAAAATCTTCGTTAGAACGTAGTTGGCGATTTCCGCTCGGCTTGTCCGAGCGCGCCACATCATCTCCATCCGAATTGCGCCTTGATTTGATTGGCAGTACACATCAGTTCGACGCGTGAGGCCAACACCGAGATCCTTTTCAGTTTCAAACCGGTTAATATATCCTGCGTCCTTGAATGCAGCAGAAACGGCCTTGTTCAGCGCAACATCGCCTGACTGAGCTACGCTCGCAAGTTTCTTAAATGCCTCTTCAGTGTTTGATCCGGCCTTGCCGCCGGTAGACAATAGACCCTGTGAGCCAGCCAGAAAAATACGACCTAAGTCGGTGTTGTGCAATCTTTCGACAGGCTTAGTGGTCGCTGTGGCCCTGTCAGCGAGATTCTCCTTTTGCATTCGCTTTCGCAAATCAGGGTCATTTCATATCGGTATATATGGCGTCGATTATTTCAAGGCCGAGTGGTACTGGCTCAATAATTGAACCCAGCTGATCAGGCGCCCTTTGCGCGAGACCCTCAAATCGATCTGGAACGAACAAATCAAGAACAAGTTGGGTTGACATTCGTTCCGATGCCTTTTAGTTCAAATCAAAAATAACGGTACCGTAGCAAAAATTGCGGCGATGACAACCGGTGCGGACAAACCTCACCCGCCCGCACCGTCAACCGCCCCTTCGCCCTCACGCCGCCCGTTCGGCGCGGTCACCACGATCTCCACATCCTGCCCGAACGCCGTCAGGAACCGCATGAGTTGCTCGGTCGAGAAGCCGTAGAGTTGCCCCTTCAGCAGCTTGGACATTTTTGGCTGGTCGATGCCGCACAGCTCGGCGGCTGCGGCTTGGGTCAGCTTACGGGCGCGCACCAGGGCGGCGATCTGCTGCGCCAGCTTGGCCTTGGCGAGCGCCTCTTCGGGGTCCTTGACGTTGAGGTCTGCAAAGACGTTGCCGCTGCCCGCGATGATGGGGATGTCGTCGCTCAATCGCCGCCCCGCCCCTCCCAGAGTGCCAACTCATCCTCGGGAAGCTGTTCGAAGAACTCAGGTCCAACAAACAATTGGCCCTTCATCGATCCATAGCCCCGCAGCCGAGCCGTGACCTCGTCAAAGGCTGGCGCTGTTTGGACAGGCGACAGCTTCACCGCTGCCGCATCCGGCGTCTCGATGGCGATTTCTTCGCCCGAGAGCGCGCGCTCGACGAGCGTGGCGAGGTCGTCTTTTGTTATGTCTAGCGTGATCTTGGTCATGAGAGGAGAGTGCCAGTTTTTGGCCGAATTGACCAGCACTGCGCGTATCTTCTCTTTCCTTCCTTCTCCCAAGGGAGAAGGCGAAGGGGCCGAGGCGCCGTCGTTGGGATCGGGAAATCCGTGCCTTGCCGCCGTGGGCGGTGCTAGAACGCTCCCAACCCTTCCCCCCACTTCGCGGACTCAGCATGCCCCTAAAAATCGCCTGCCAGATGGACCCCATCGCCCGCACCGACATCCGGGGCGACTCGACCTTCGCGCTGCTGCTGGAAGCCCAACGGCGCGGGCATGCGCTGTTCTACTACACGCCCGACGCCCTGACTTACCGCGAGGGCGCGCTCACCGCCACCGGCCACGACCTCACCGTGCGCGACACCGCCGGCGACTTCTTCACGCTCTCGCCGCCGCGCGTCGAAAACCTCGCCAGCCAGGACGTCGTACTGCTGCGCCAGGACCCGCCGTTCGATATGGCCTATATCACCAACACGCATCTGCTCGAGCTCATCCAGGCCAAGCCCGGCGCAGGCACGAGTGTCCGGCCCGGCCCGCTGGTGGTCAACGACCCCGTCCACGTCCGCAACGCGCCGGAAAAGCTCTGGATCCTCGAGTTCGCCGACCTGATGCCGCCGACCCTGATCTCGCGCGATCCCGCCGACATCGCGGCGTTCCGGCGCGATTACAAGGACATCATCGTCAAGCCGCTGTTCGGCAACGGCGGGGCGGGCGTGTTCCGCATCACGGCCGAGGACAGCAACCTCGCCTCGCTGCTGGAGATGTTCCGGGGCGCCTCGCGCGAGCCGGTCATGGTGCAGCAGTACCGGCCCGAGGTGCGCGCCGGCGACAAGCGCATCATCCTGGTCGACGGCGTGTTTGCCGGCGCCATCAACCGCGTGCCGGCCGCCGGGGAGACGCGCTCGAATATGCACGTGGGCGGACGGCCCGAGCCGACCACGCTGACCGCCCGCGAGCAGGAGATCTGCGAACGGCTCGGTCCCGAGCTGAAACGGCGTGGGCTGATATTTACCGGGATCGACGTGATCGGCGATTATCTCACCGAGATCAACGTCACCTCGCCGACCGGTATCCGCCAAGTCAAGGCGTTCGGCGGCGCGGATATCGCGACGCTGATCTGGGATGCCATCGAGGGACGAGTGGGGACATGATCGTCCGGTTCGGCCCGATGCGATGTCGCGGCGGACGACCGGGGTCCAGCCGAACATGACGTTCATGTCCTCAAGTCACCCAGGTGACGGCGTTCGGTGGCGCGGACATCGCGGCCCTGATCCAGGATGCGATTGAGGGGAAAAGGCAGGGGCGCGGTGCGGCTCTGCGTTCACCTTGTCGTGATCAAAACAGGCGGAGCAGACCAAACCGGTCAAAGGCGACTTACCGGGCATTGAACCTTTCGGCAGGCTACGGCGTCCAATAGAGGCGACAACCGGATGGGAGGTGTGAGCAGCCGGACGCAAGCGGGCTGGAACTAGGCCGTGGTTGGCTATAACTGGACCATGTACGACAGCTTGGAGGCGCAACTCATGACGCCGGCGAGCCTCGTGCAGTCACCATTTTCGGCAAGCCCGAAGATAAACCGAAGATAAACGAGGGGTTCAAATTGAGTTCAGGTGCGGGGGTCTAGAACAGCTCCATCAACGGCGGCCAAGTGGTTGCCCCAACGGAGGTCTTCCCCATGAAGCGCATCATCTCAACTCTCGTCATCGCCGCTGTCGCAGCTCTGTCCAGCGCCGAAGCCTTCGCCGGCAGCCGCGTCATCATCGACCAGTCGGGCAGCTTCAATGGCGTTGGCGCCGTGCAGCAGGGCTCGAGCAACTTCATCCGCCTGTATCAGAAGAAGCATCGCAACAACGCAGTTATCCAGCAGTACGGCAACGGCAACACGTCGGTGACCGGCCAGGACGGCTACCTCAATGACGCCAACTCGCTGCAGAACGGCAACGGTAACGTCAGCGGCATCGCCCAGATCGGCAGCAGGAACAAGGCCAAGACCACGCAGGTTGGCAGCGGCAATGTGAACGGCGTCATCCAGATCGGCAATGGCAACGATGCCACGTCCACCCAGTACGGCAACGGCAACGTGTCGCTGGTCATCCAGGGCAACTGATCGGCCTTGCGCGATCAGCCTGAGAGATTGACTGCGGGGAGCGTCATGCACGCTCCCCCTTCGCCTGCCCGCTAGCGGTGTATTCCTCGCACTGCTGGCATGCAACCGCAGTCGACTGTAAATGACTGCAAATGACTGTCTTTTCACCCCCATGGAGGTCCATCGTGACCAAGCTTATGCAGATCGTGGCTATCGGCACCGGCCTTGCCACCGCCGGGCTTGCGATGGCAGCGTCAACCACTGTTTTCGCCAAGTCGGCAGGACCCGTTCAGTGCGAGTTGAATGTCAGCTCGACCGGCGGAGGCGTCATGCTTACCGGCGTGGCCAGGGCCGCAATCGCGGCCTCGGGCAGCTACAGCTTGATCATCGCCAAGGACGGCGACTCTGGCAGCGCCGATATCGAGCAGGGCGGCAATTTCTCGGTTGGCGCAGGCGGTTCCAGCACCCTCAGCCAAGTCAATATCAACCTGGAGCGCGGCGCCAGCTACAGTGCCATTCTCACCGTCACCTCCAAGTCCGGCAGCTTCACCTGCCGCAAGGCTTTGCCGATGAAGCTTTGAATCAGATCGCTTAAGTAATTGAAAAGAAACGCCCATCCGGTCCCCCGTCGATCCCCTGCGATCGGCCAAGCACGCAGGATGGGCGTCGATCTGATGATCGCCTCGCAAGTTGACGGTGCGCGTCCCGGCTGTGCAACTAGGTAATGTCCTAGGTCATTTGTTCACTCAATGTTCTATAACACCCTTATCGTCCCGGTTTGTTCCGGTGCAACAGGATGATGGGGAGCCTGCGGGCCATGTTCGGTGCTATTTCCACAGTCGCGTTTGTCGGCATCGAGGCGCGGCTGGTCAATGTGCAGGCTCAGATAACGCCCGGAGCGCCGTTTTTTGCCGTGGTCGGCCTGCCGGACAAGGCGGTGGCCGAAAGCAAGGAACGGGTCGGCGCCGCCTTGTATGCCATCGGTCTAGGCCTGCCAAAAGCCCACATCACCGTCAATCTCGCGCCGGCCGATCTGCCCAAGGAAGGCAGTCATTTCGACCTGCCGATCGCGCTGGCGCTGATGGTGGCCTGCAAAGTCATGCCACTGGCCACGCTCAGCGATTTTTGCGCCATTGGCGAGCTAGGCCTGGATGGCTCAATTGCCTCCGTGGTCGGCGCGTTGCCAGCCGCAATTGGCGCCAATGCGGCTGGCAAGGGACTGATCTGCCCGGCCAGTGCAGGCGCTGAGGCGGCCTGGGCGTCGGCCGATATGCCGGTGCTGGCGCCGCCGCATCTGCTCTCGCTCGTCAATCATTTCAAAGGCTTGCAAAGCCTCACTCGGCCGGTTCCCAACATCGCCGAGGACGAAACCCCGATGCCGGACTTGAGCGACATCAAGGGGCAGGAAAGCGCCAAGCGCGCGCTGGAGGTGGCCGCCGCCGGTGGTCACAACCTCCTGATGGTCGGCCCGCCCGGCTCAGGTAAATCCATGCTGGCACAGCGACTGCCCTCGATCCTGCCGCCGCTGACAGCGCTGGAAATGCTGGAGGTCTGCCAGATCCAGTCGCTCGCGGGCGAATTGTCGCGGGGCCTGCCGGGACGGCGGCGTCCGTTCCGGGCGCCGCATCATTCGGCCAGCATGGCGGCGCTGGTCGGTGGCGGCGTCAAACCGCGGCCAGGCGAAGTGGCGTTGGCACATCTCGGTGTCCTGTTTCTGGACGAATTGCCGGAATTCACGCCGCAGGTGCTCGATTCCCTGCGTCAGCCCTTGGAAGCGGGCGAAGTGGCGATTGCGCGCGCCAACCACCGCATTTCCTATCCCTCGCGCATCCAGTTGATCGCCGCAATGAACCCCTGCCGTTGCGGACGGGCCGGCGAACCGGGGTTTAGCTGCGGCCGCGGCCAGAATTGCGCCGAGCGTTATCAGTCGCGGGTCTCGGGGCCGCTGCTCGATCGCATCGATATGCAGATCGAGGTGCCGGCCGTCAGCGCTGCCGATCTGGTCAAGCCGTCGCCCTCCGAGAACAGCGCCACCGTTCGCGCGCGCGTTGCCGCCGCCCGCGCCATCCAGACCGAGCGTTACGCGGCTTTCGGCATTAAATCGGTGCGCACCAATGCCGATTGCCCGGTGCAGAAACTGGAGGAGGTGGTGCAACTGGATGTCGGTGGCAGGGCCCTGTTGCGCGAGGCGGCTGATGCCGCGCAGCTGACTGCCCGCGGCTTCTATCGTACCTTGCGGGTCGCCCGCACCCTTGCCGATCTTGACGCTATCGAAGTGGTCGGGCGCGTGCACGTGGCCGAGGCCCTGAGTTATCGCGGCGAGTTCAATCGCAAACAGGCGGCGGCATGATGCAAATCGGGGCCATTGCTCAGCGCTCATTAAGCAAGCACCCAGCAATTGGGCCGGCAGGCGCAATTGCCGACCGGTTTACCGATTGGTTTAGCCGCGCGTTAAGCCAACACGCCGACAATTCTCAGCAATTGAGGCGCATGCAAAAAAGACAGGATGTGGCGCTCGTGCAGAGCCACCCTCAGCCTAGCGGTCGCGGGACGTCACCTGCGCAGACGACGGCAACCAGCCGGCCGAGCCAGGCTGCGGCTCCGCTCGCGTCCTGGCGCGACTTGATGACGGGGCGTGCGACTGTCCGGGCGCATCTGCGTTCGCTGTGCTCGGACGAAATGCTTACGCTCACCATCGGCATGGTGATATTGCTTGGCGGCGTCGCCCTGCAACCGGCCGAGTTGGGCCCCGCCCAACTGCTGGTGGCGATCGGCTCGGCGATCCTGATCCTTGGTTCGGTCTACGGACGGCTCGCGCGCGTGCGTTTGCTCTCCGTCGACGAGGCCGCTGGTGGCGGCATCGATCGGCTTGGTGACCGCTTTGAGCGTGGCATCGAATCGCTCAGGGACATGCAGTGGCAGCTGCGCGACAACGAGGCGCGCTATCGCGATCTGCTCGACAGCCAGCAGGACGTGATCTTGCGCCGCAATGCCGAAGGCCGGTTGATCTTTGTCAACCGCTCTTTCACGCGCGTGTTCGGCGTCGAGGCCAGCGAAGTGCTTGGCACGCCGTTCCAGCCGCAGCGTCTGGATGGTCACTTGCCGGATGCCAACCTGGCGCCGTCCGGCACGCGCCGCCGGCGCTATCTGCTGCAAATCGCTACCGCCCAGGGCCCGCGCTGGTACTCGTGGGAGGACTACGTCATCGAGGGTGAGCAGGAGACCCAGAGCGTCGGCCGCGACGTCACCGAGCAGCACAGTGCCGAAGTGGCGCTGCAGGAGGCACGCGATCAGTCGGAAGCCGCCAACCTGGCCAAATCGCGCTTCCTGGCCGTCATGAGCCACGAGATCCGTACCCCCATGAACGGCATCATGGGCATGACCAGTCTGCTGATCGATACCGAGCTTACACCTGAGCAGGGCACCTACGCGTGCGCCATCGATCAATCGGCCAAGACGCTGTTGTCGCTGATCGATGAGATTCTCGACTTCTCCAAGATCGAGGCTGGACGGCTGGAGCTGACTGGCGCGCCGCTCAGCCTTGACGATCTGGTGCAGGGTGTGGTCGAGCTGCTGGCGCCACGTGCCCATGACAAAGGCCTGGAAATCGGCTGGTTCATCGATCCGACGCTGCCGCGCCATGTCATCGGCGACGAAACCAGGTTGCGGCAGATTCTCATGAATCTGGTCGGCAATGCGGTCAAGTTCACGGATGCCGGCGGCGTCAGCGTCGAAGTTATCGATGCAGATCCGGCGCTAGGCGCCGCCGACGGGGCCACCGCTGGCGCCGGCGATCTGCAGCAGCTCGCGCTGGTGGTGCGCGACACCGGCATCGGCCTGACCGAAACTGACAAGGCGCGCATCTTCGGCGAGTTCGTGCAAGCCGACACCACGCCGGCCCGTCGCTTCGGTGGCACGGGGCTCGGGCTGGCTATCTCCAAGCGTCTGGCACGCGCGATGGGTGGCAACATCGAGGTCGAGAGCACGTTCGGCCAAGGCGCAGCCTTCACGGTGACGGTCAAGCTGGCGCGGGTCAAGGACAGCCCGCGCGTGTTCGACGAAAATTCGGGCGCGGGCCGCCGCCAGCGCGTGATGGTGGCGACCGTCAAGCCGATCGAGGGGCGGCTGCTGCTGCAGGCGCTTGAGGCGGGGGGGCACCTGGTCGACGTGGTCGAAGCGGACACCGGTAGCATCGAAAGCCTGATCGCGAGCGATGATTTCGGGATCTACGACGCGGTCATCGTCGATGCCGATGTCGGCGCCGCCGCCGCCGGCCGCCTGTTGTCGTCGATTGGCGTTGGCTCCAACGGCAAGCCGCTGGCGCGCGGCCTGGTGCTGATCGAAGTCGGCCAGCGCGGACTGTTGAAGGATTTCCGCCGGGCGGGCTTTGAGTCTTATCTGATCCGGCCGCTGCGGCCGTCGTCACTGCTGGTGCAGCTGCGTTCGCGGCGCAAGGATGCGGTTCCCGAGCGGCTCGATGTCGTGCCCGTTGCCGAGGTCAATGCATCCCCGGAATTGAAGGTGGTGCGGCGCGTGCTACTGGCCGAGGACAATGACATCAACGCCCTGCTTGGCCGGCGCATGCTTGAGCAGCTGGGCGCACAGGTCGTGCGGGTGCGTAACGGACGCGAGGCGGTGACGGCGGTTGCGCAAAGCCTTGAGGTCGGTCAGGCTGGTTTTGATCTTGTGCTGATGGACGTTCAGATGCCCGAGATGGACGGGCTGACGGCGACCAGCGAAGTGCACAAACTGTTCGGCTTCGATGCCGGTCAGACTGCCAGCGCGGCCGCGGGCCGGCCGCCAATCGTTGCCCTGACGGCAAATGCCTTCGCCGAGGACCGGCAGGCCTGCCTCAATGCCGGCATGGACGATTATCTGGCCAAGCCCTTCGACCGTTCCAATCTGGCGACGCTGCTCGAACGCTGGTGCGGCGAGTCCAAGCCGGTAGCCGGCCGGCCAGTCGAGGCGTCGCTCGATCCCAACGCGGTGGCCTGAAACCGTCGAGCGGAAGATTTGACCGGTGGTTGCCATCCGGAAGTAAACATGGCTTGTTTCGGAGTTGAGAGGGCGGTTTACACTTCATCTGCATCAGCAGTGGCGCCAAAGTGGGGTCTGACCCCACTTCTGCTCCGCTTTTGCTAGCGCCGCAGTGTTGGGATGATCCACGTCAATCGCAAAGTCTAGTTTGGCTGGCTTGACGGGGGCTCTGGCTTGCAAAAGCCGCCGCAATGACAGGCTCTTGGCTTGGCGTGCCGGGGCCCCACGACGGTAATCGACACGGGGTAGTCCTGTTATAGCTTCGTGTCAGGACTTTGCCGGCGGCTTTGGCCAGCGGGCGGCCAGATCGGGGCGGCGCGCGACGGTCAATCGGCGGGCTTCGGCCAGGCGCCACTCGGCGATGCGCTGGTGGTTGCCCGACAGCAGCGGAGCGGGGATCGCCATACCCTCCCACTGGCGTGGACGTGTGTATTGAGGATATTCCAGCAGGTCGTGCTCGAAGGTCTCCTCGGCCCCTGACACGGCCTTGCCCATGACACCGGGCAACAGCCGCACGCAGGCATCGATGACGGCAAGTGCAGCCGGCTCGCCGCCCGACAGCACGAAGTCGCCGATCGATATCTCCGTCATACCGCGGGCTGCGATGACCCGCTCGTCGACGCCTTCGAAGCGGCCGGCCAGCAGGATGAGTCCTGGGCCGGCAGCCCATTCGCGCACTCGCTGCTGCGTCAGCGGTTCGCCGCGCGGCGAGAGATAGATTGCCGGCAGCCCCGGCGCGTACTCTCGCGCCAAATCGATGGCTGCGGCGACCACATCGGCGCGCAGCACCATGCCCGGGCCGCCACCGGCCGGCGTGTCATCGACGGTGCGATTCTGTCCAAGCCCGAAGTCGCGCAAGGCGATGGTTTGCAGCGACCACAAACCTTCCTGCAGCGCCCGTCCCGACAGCGACAGTCCGAGTACGCCCGGGAAGGCCTCGGGAAACAATGTCACGACAATGCTGCGCCAGGTCATGGCAGAGAGTTCCCGATCGCAAGGCTTGGTGCGTCAGGTCAAAAGACCGCCAGCACCGGTTGATTGGAAGCGACACCCGACGCGGCCAAGTCTCCGCCTCGTGGGGTGGCTGGCGCCATGCGCCGGGTCGGGCTCGACCAACAGCACCTGAAAGCTCCACCCTCGACGCCTCCCAACCAACGGGATGGGAGCCCGATCGCATGCCGGTTCGCGCCGTGTCAGATGAAAACCGATCTAACTGGCAGCCTTGCGAGCCGTCCCTGCTTGCTCGGGACCCGGATCGTCTGGGGCGTGTGGCGCAACGAAGAACTCAACCTCGGCTTCGCGGCGCCGGCTGCCGGTCATGCTGTCGTCGGATGCCGAGACACTGACGCGCTTGACCGAAGACCCTGCTGCGGGTCCTTCGGCATTGCCCGACATCAACCGCGGCGGCGCCGAATTTGCCGGACCATTGCCGTCCTTGGCGCGGGGCTCGCCTGGCGTCACGGCCTTGGCAGGCTCGGCCAGCTTGTCGGCGGAACGCAGCGCGCGCTTGGCCGCCAGTGATACCGGATCATTGAGCGCGCTGACCGGTTCGATCTCAGTGCTGCCGCTGGCGCTGCCGGGCGCACTTTGCGGCAGTGTTTCGAGCACCGCGGCCTTGGGTGTCGGGCTGGCGCTGCGAGCGCTTTGCGTCACCGGCTCGGCCTCGATGGTCTTGGCCGAGTCGCGCATCAGCGGGCCGCTCAGCAAGCCATCGTCTGCTGGCGAGGCAAATTGCGCCAGCTCCTCCAGCAGCAGCGCGCCACGCACCTTCTCGGTCAACTCCTCGGCGACTTTCCACTCATAGGCATCCAGACGCCCGCTGACCGGCGAGACTGGCGCCCAGCGATCCGACACATGTGAATCCGCCACCCAGACCGGGTCGCGCGGGGCGTGAATGGCACGGGCGAGCCACTCGCGCACGCGGCCCGAGTCGCCCTTCTCGCCACCTTCGATGCGTGCCATCAGCACACAGATGCGGGCCGACAGCCCATCGCTCAGCAAGGGTTCGAGTGCTGTGCGCGCCTCGGCCCAGGCCCGGGCCTCGATGGCAGCGTTGGTGATGGCAATGATGCCCTCGCGGTTGCCGGGCGTGAGCGCCGCCAGCTTGCGCACGCGTTGCAGCCGGTCGCGCGGCGAATCTCCGGTGCGGGCAAAGGCGTGAATGACGGCCAGATCGGGATGCGGGACGCGGCGCCAAGTCTGCTCGATTGTGGCAGTCGACTTCTGCATCTTGCCGCGGGCCGCCAGCAGCCGGCCAGCGATCTCGGCGGCCGGGACCAGATCGGGCGAAAGGTCGTGCGCCTCGCTGGCCAGCGCCTCGGCCCTGGCGGCGTCCTTGTCCTCAAGGTCCATGGCCTGCGCAGTCAACAATATGGCGCGGCGGCGCTCGGCGTCCTTGCGCGAGACCAGGTCATTGCGGCGCGCGGCGGCCAGCGTGACGATTGCGCCGGCCCAATCGGATTGCCGGCATTGGATGTCGAACAGGGCATCGGAGGCCCAGCCTAGTTTTGGCCCGCGCTTCAGCGCCTGTTCAGCAAGACCACGGGCGGCGACCAGATCGTTGCCGCGTTCGGCTTCCAGATAGAGGCCGCGCAGGCCCAACAGTTCGGTCTGCGGCGAGAGCAACATCTGCTCATAGACGCGCTGGGCGGTTTTGCGATCGCCGGAAAGCTGCGCGGTCTGGGCTCTGAGAAGATCCGTCAGCGGCTCATTGGGCAGCGCCCGGCTGGCCTGGCTGGCATAGCGGGCGGCCAGCGCGCGGTCGCCGGCCCCGACCGCGATCATGCCGCTGGTGAGGGCTTCGAGGCCTTGTTGCTGGCGGCGGCGATGGAAGAAGCGTGTCATCGATTGCGGGCTTTGCAGCAGGCTGCGCAGCAGCGAGGTCAACAGCCAGAGGACGGCCAGTGTGACCAGCATCAGCACCACCGCCTGGAATACGCTGAGCCGGATCTGATAACCGATCCAATCCACCGTGAGGGTACCGGGACGATCGGCAAGCCAGGCCAGGCCAGCGGTTCCGGCAGCCAGCAACAGCAAAAAGCCAATGAGACGAGGCATCGCAACTACTCACTTGAACGGAAAATCAGTTGGTTCCGCTGGGTCCCATCAACTTGACAAGTCCTGCATCGACGGCCGCGATGCTCTGGTCGAGCGACAGCCGAGCGGCCAACTTGCCCAGCCATGGCTCGGCCGCCTTGCGGGCGTCACCCTGCAGTTTGCCTGCCTCGCGCAAGGTGCCGTCGAGATCGCCGGTCTGCAACCGCGCTTCCGTACGCGCGACAATGGCGTCGGCGCCTTCGCCGGACACCTCACCGGTCTTGCGCACCTGCACCACCGAGCGGGCGCCCTGCCAGAGCTGGCCGATCAGCGAGGCATCGTCGGGCGATTTGCTACCGGCATTGATCAGCGACCAGGTCAAGTCCTTGAATTCAGCGCTGAGCTGCGTTGCGGTCGGCAATCCCTTGTCGGCATTGGCTTCGAGGCTGGTGAGATCGAGGTCCTTGGGCGCGATCCGCTTGACCTCGGCCAGTTCCTTGGCGTAGCCGCCGCCGCGTTCGACGACGCGCTTCAGATTGGCGAGTTGCAGGCTCAGCAGGATGCGATTGGACCCCTGCTCGCGGCTCTGATCGCGGGCCGTGATGGCGGCAAGGTCGGCCTGCAGTTTGCTGGTTGTGGCGTTCACGGAGGTGAGCTGGTCGGATTTCGCAAACGAGCCAGTGGCCGCCTGCAATTCCATCTTGAGTTCGCCGGTCGAAGCCTGCAGGGCGGCCAGATCCTGGCGCAGCTGCTGGTTGCCGGCGCCGACCGAGGCGATGTCCTGTGACAGCTTCTGCGCTTCAGCCTTCATGCCGACGATCTGATCACCGAGCGTCTTGTTGCTGGCTTTCAGCGTTTCGACCGACAGGCCCTTGTCGATCTCGCTCAGCCGATCCTCGAAATGGGCGCTCTGTTTCTGCAGGTCGCCCTGCAGGCTCTTGCGCGTTTCGGCCAGATGCGCATCGAGCGTGCTGCCGATGGTATCGAACCTGGTGACAAGAGCCGCCATTTGGCCGGGCTGTCCGCCCTGACCGCTGGCGCCGGACTGCGCCAGCATCTTGAACTGGTCTTCGATCTTGCCGAGACGATTGCTGAGTTCGGGGTTGGCGGCCTGGGTGCTGAGCATCTGCTCCAGCTTGCTGGCGCGGTCGATCAGCTGCTTTTGCTGCGTCCGCAGAGTGTCGATCACCGGAGCGGCAACCGCAGTCTGCTCGAGCTTGGCTTTCAAGCTTTCCAGCTGTTCCTTCAGCCCGTTGATTTCAACGCCGGCGCCGTGTTCCTTGGTGTCCTGTTCGATCACGCCCATGCGGCGCGTGAGCTGCTCGATCTGACCGGCGGAATAGGTCGGGATGTTCAGGCCAAGCGTGTTGGCGAGATAGTCGGCACCGAATATGGCCAGCGCCGCGCCCACACCGCCAGCGACCAGATGAGTGAGGAAACCGCCGACGCCGGATGAGCGGCGTGGCGTTTTGGCGGCAATCGCAGCGGCTGCAGCTGGTGCGCTCGTGCTGGCCGCCGCAGCAGGTTTGCCGGTGGCTTTGGCGTCGTCGGGTTTGCGGCTTTCAGCGGTTGCTGCGCCGCTGGTGGATTTGGCAGCGGCTGCCGGCTCGGCAGCGGCTGCGCTGTCCTTGGCTGACGCGCCCGGCGCATCGCTCTTGGGGATGTCGCGCCGCTCGATTTCAGTCGCTTGCAATTCGATGGTGGCCGCCGGGCGCTTGGTCGGTTGCGGGCCCATGCCAGGACGCGTGCCTGCTTTTGCAGGATCCTTGGGAGTGTCGGTCATCCGTATGCCTTACTTATGCCAGTCGGGACCTAGGTCGGGACCGCCTTGAGAAAAGTCCCGCCACGATCACGAATGTGTAGCGTCCAAGTCGATAAGCGCAACAAGTTCTTGCAAGTTTGGCCGCAATGGGATGCGCACAGGAATTTCGCCAAAAGTCGTTAATGCAGCCGCGACGCGATCGGAAAGGCAGTAGTGCCGAATGTGTGCCAGCTCGCGCCCAAGCCCGGCAGCTTCGGCCAGGTCCGCATAGGCTTCGGCGCTGCGCGGTGACAGCAGAACCGTGCCTTCGATACTGCCGCGCACCAGCCCCGCGATGGTTTCGACGGCGAAGGTCTTGGCCGGGACCGCGCGGTAGACAATGGCGCTGATGACGGAGACACTGGCGGCCAGAAGCGGTGGCGCGAGGTCCGCGGCTACGTTTTCACCGCGCAGATAGAGCACCGAGCCTTGGTTGGCGGCCAGGCCCGCAACGAGATCGGGAATAAGCCCGCGGGCGGTGCCCTCGCCGTGACGGACGTCGTTGAATCCCATCAGCCGCGCGGTGCCTGCCGTGCCACCGCCAACGGCGTAAACCGGCAGATGCAGGATGCGAGCGTGCAGCGGGCCACCTCGCAGGACCCGCAAGGCATTCGAGGACGTGACGGCAACCGCCTGTAGCTGAGACAGATCGATATCGGGTGGCGGCAAGGCATCGATGCGCAACAGCGGATCGATGCTGACGCTGTGGCCGCGCGCGCGCAATAGCGCCGGGAGCGGATCGTCGTCAGACTTGGGCCGGGTCAGCAGCAGATGCATGAGGCAATCCTCCAGCCGGATGCATCACGGGCCGCCGGTCTCGAAATGCGGCAGATGCAACTTCACCAGCCCTTTGGGAGGTTGTTCCGGCAGGCCCCATTCGTGACCGGCCTCGGCCAGCAGGCACCAGAGATAATCGGCCATCGAGATGCGGATGATGATGTCGAAGGCGGGGCCGCCGGGCCCGGCGTCATCGCGGGTCTGGCGCAGGAATGGGTTGGCGCGGCCAAGATTGGTGGTCATACCCATGCCGGTCTTGAAGACACGCGGATGGAAATCCACCGTCGCGATTTTCATCAACATGTCCCGCGCGTGCGTGCCGGTCAGCTCGATGGTGGTGTAGTAGTCGGTGACATCAGCGATCTGGTGGTGTTGGCCGGTGAGTGCTGGTGTGAGATCGAAAACGAGCGCGGCCTCGGCGCCGGGCGCCGTCACCAGCAGCCATTCGTCGGGGCTGAGCCATTGTGCGGCAGCGCGCGCGCCGGCCGCGGTTTCGTTCACCTTGCCGGGGAGCGCCGCGCCTAGAACCTTGGAAGCCGCCGGGCCGATGCGCGTGCGATCGCCGCGCAGGATCAGTTTTCCTTCGAACGGTTTTTCGGCAATCGCCGCGCCGTCATTGCTGCCCTTGAGAGCTGTGCGATGGGCTAGCGCGGCACGCCGGTTCAGGTCGCTCATGACGCGGCTCCGGTATTGGCGGCCGCCAGGAAGTCGGTCTCGACCACCTTGACCTCGACCGGCATGGCGTTCTGGCGCGACACATAAAGCGTGTGCCCGAGCCGTTCGCCGCCACCCTTGAGCAGCGCCAGCGCAATCGATCGGCCGGCATTTGGGCTGAAATAGGCGCTGGTCACATAGCCCAACATCGGCACCGGCTTTTCGCGCGGCTCGATGCTGGTGGAAATGACATGCGCGCCTTCCATCAGCACCAGGTTCGGATCGTCGGTCAGCAGACCGACCAGCTGTTTGCGTTCCTTGCGGGCGGTATCGCTGCGGGTGAGCGAACGCCGTCCGATGAAGTCGGCGCTGGTTTTCACCATGCCGGGCATGCGCAGGTCGCCCGGCGCGACGGTGCCGTCGGTATCCTGACCGACGATAATGAAACCCTTTTCGGCGCGCAGCAGATGCATCGCCTCGGTGCCATAGGGCGTGATGCCGTGCGGGGCGCCCGCCTCCATCACGCGCTGCCAGAGTGCCAGGCCATAGGAGGCCGGGACGTTGATCTCGTAGGACAATTCGCCCGTGAAGGAGATCCGGAAGATGCGTGCCGGGATGCCGCCCACCGTCGCGTCGCGGAACGACATGAAGGGGAATGTCTCGGGATTGGCGTCAAAGCCATCGGCGACGGCGGCGACAACCTCGGCAGCCTTGGGCCCGCCAATGGCGGCCACCGCCCATTGTTCGGTGACGCTGGTGAGGTACACTTCGAGATCTGTCCACTCGGTCTGCAGATATTCTTCCAGCCAATTCAGCACGCGGGCCGCGCCGCCGGTGGTGGTGGTCATGTGGAAATGATCGTCGGCAAGGCAAGCCGTGACGCCATCGTCGAACACCATGCCGTCCTCGCGCAGCATCAGGCCATAGCGGCAGCGGCCGGGCGCAAGTTTCAACCAGGCATTGGTGTAGACGCGGTTGAGGAATTCGCGTGCATCCTTGCCGCGAACGTCGATCTTGCCCAGCGTCGAAGCATCGAGCACGCCGACCGTGCTGCGTGCCGCCTTGGACTCGCGTTGTACGGCGGCGGCGAAACTCTCGCCGGGTTTGGGATAGGTTTGCGCGCGCAACCATTCGCCGACCGGCTCGAAAATGGCGCCATGCGTTTCGTGCCAATCGTGCATCGGTGTCAAGCGGCGGGGCGCATACAGCCCGCCGCCATGCTGGCCAGCCAGCGCGCCGAAGGTCACCGGCTTGAACGGCTGGCGATAGGTGGTGACGCCCACCTCCTGGACCGGCTTGCCGAGCGTATCGGCCAGGATGCCGAAAGCGTTCATGCCGACGGTCTTGCCCTGATCGGTGCCCATGCCGGTGGTGGTGTAGCGCTTGGCGTGTTCGACCGAGCCATAGCCCTCCTGCACCGCTAGCTGAAGATCCTTGGCCTGCACATCGTTCTGCAGATCGACGAAGGCGCGGCTGCTGCCCTTTGTGCGACCCGACGGCAGCAGCCAGGTGGCAATCGCGTTGTAGGTGGGCGCCTCGGATTCGGTGCTGACGGGGACCGCTAGCGGTTGGGCGGTAAATCCGGCTTTGCTGGCGGCATCGGCGCCAGCGGCAGCCCCCTCACGCAGGCACTCGGCCAGGGTCATCGCGCCATTGGCAGCGCCGGCCGAGCGTTCGGCCTGCCAGGATTGGCCGGGACGGAACGCGGGCAAGCCAGGATCGAAGCGCAGTTTGCCGCGCGATTGCGAGAACAGCGCCGCATTGGGCGACCAACCGCCCGAGACCGCGATCAGGTCGCAGACGATCACAGTTGCCTCGCCGGTTACGCCACCTTGGCCATCCAGCCGACGCACGACTGCCGTGGTCACGCGTTTGCGTCCGCGCGTCTCGACAATGGAGGCATGCGGGTGCACCGGGATGCCGAGCGATGCCGCCTGCCGCATCAGGCTTTCCTCGGGCGCGGGCCGCGCATCGACGATGCCGACCACCTGCACGCCGGCCTTGGCGAGGGCGAAGGCGGTGGCCCAGGCGCCACTGTTGTTGGTGAAGACAACGGCCCGGTTCCCAGCCTTCACGCCATAGCGATGCAGGTAGGTCTCGACCGCGCTCGCCAACATGATGCCGGGCCAGTCATTGCCATGGAACACCAGCGGCCGCTCGATGGCGCCGGTCGCGAGCACGATCTCCTTGGCTCGCACGCGCCAGACGCGATGGCGCGGCTTTGCGGTGTCGCGTGATGCCGGCGCAAGGTGGTCCTGCACCAATTCATGCAGGGCGACGAAATTGTCGGCGTAGTAGCCAAACGCACAAGTACGGGTGAGCAGCGTGACATGCGCGCTGGCTGCCAGTTCGGTGCGGCACGCGATCACCCAATCGCGCGCGGACTTGCCGGCGATGGTGATGTCGTCCGCCGCCGAAGCATTGAGCCGGCCTCCCAGTTCGGAGGTTTCCTCAACCAGTATGACGCGAGCCCCGGTGCGTGAAGCGGTTTGTGCTGCCAGCAGCCCGGCCGGTCCGCCGCCTATGACGAGAACATCGCAATGGCGGTTCTGACTCTGGTAGTTATCGGGGTCTGGTCCCCCAGGTGCAGCGCCCAAACCGGCGGCGCGACGAATCAGCGGTTCGAACAGCATCCATGAGCCGGGCGGACCCATGAAGGTCTTGTAGTAGAAACCGGCCGGTAGCCAACGCCATAAAACATCATTGATTGCGCCGATATCAAAGTTCAGCGACGGCCAGCAATTTTGAGCAAATGCTCCCAGACCATCATAAAGCTCAATTTCGGTGGCCCGGGTATTTGGATCGGTCGTGTTGGTGGCAATGCCCACTTGCACCAGCGCGGCGGGGTCCTCCGAGCCGGCGCCGAGAATGCCGCGCGGGCGATGATACTTGAAGCTGCGCGCCACCATGTGCACGCCGTTGGCCAGCAGCGCCGAAGCCAGCGTGTCACCTGCAAAGCCCTGATAGCTTTGCCGGTCGAAGGTGAACGTGACCGGCTTGCTGCGATCGATCAGACCGCCAACCGGGGTACGGAAACGCTGCATCGGAAAAGCTCTGTTGTCGCGCGGAAACGGCGATGGGGCTGGTGCGGCGGGAGTGAAGCTGGATCAGACGTAACAAGCAAGCTTGGCTGCGGCCGATCGCGTCGCAATCGCGGCATCGGCAGGCGCCAATGCGCAAAAGGCGCGATCGCATCCGCACGGGATGCCAGATCGCGCCTTGACTGCGAGGCTCTAAAATAATGCAGGCAAATCAATGGTTTGCCCGATTTTCGTCAGGCTCAGCGCTGGGCCTTGGCTTCCACCGAGGTGATCAGCTTTTCGAGACTGTCGATGAACGACTTGCGTTCTCCGGCCGTCAGACCGGCCAGCAGACGCTGGTCCGCCTTGACGGCGCCCGGGTCGGCATTCTCAAGCACGCGCCAACCTTTGTCGGAGAGACGAACGGCATAAGCGCGCGCGTCCTCCTTGGTCCGCTTGCGCTGGATCAGGCCTTTGCCGATCATCCGGCGGATGACATCGGCCAGCGTCGAGCGATCAATGCCCGTGCGCTGAACGAGCCCGGTCTGACTGACGCCTTCGTTCTCGGCAATAGTGACGAGAATGGCGTACTGGCGGGGCGTCAGGTTATCCTTGCCCGCTTCGGCCGCGAACAGCTCGCTCGCGCATTGGGTTGCACGATGCAGAAGGTGCGTCGCGGAGTTTTCAAGTTTACGGCTCAGGTTTGCAGGGGTCATCTTACCACCAATGTTAATTTCTGCCTCGTACTCGCGATTGGGCGCAAGTCTTGGAGAGGTTGTTCTGATCGAATGGTGATCCAGGAGTGTCTGAGAGCCAACAAAGCATTGCTCAGGCCACAACAAGTTAGCGGGAATACGCGGACTGGTCAATCCTGAGTTGTCTAAATATCTTCATTCGCTGCATTGACCTGAATCAAACGTCAACGCAGATGATCAGCAGACTGTGGTGTTTTCGCGTCTTCGGCCACCGGATCGGTGGAAAATTGCTTGAACAACCCGAGCTGCATCAGCATGAAGACGAAAGTCAGCGGAAAACTGGCGAATTTCGATGCGGCCCAGGCCTCGGTCGACAAGTAGTGCCGTGCCGCTTCGTTGATGAGAGCCAGCAGGATGAAAAACAGACCCCAGCGCAGCTGCAGCTTGCGCCAACCCTGCTCAGTGAGGCGAATTGCCTCGCCCAGCAGCACGCGCACGAACAGCTGGTTGAACAAGAGGCCGCCAAGCAGGGCGCCAGCAAACAGCAGATTGATGATGGTCGGCTTGATTTTGACGAATAGATCGTTGTGCAGCCAGATCGTCAGCGAGCCGAAAATCAGCACGCCAGCTCCAGTCACCAGCGCCATGGTCGAGACCCGCTTGAACAGTAACCAGCTGATCAGCAGTGAGATGGCGGTTGCGGCCATGCACAGGGCGGTGGCCCAGAAGATGCCGAACAGCAGGTTGGAGACGAAGAAGACGATCAGTGGAAACAGATCGAGGCCGGTCTTGGCCAGATGCGCATTCAGATCGGCAGGCGGCAGTGTTGCCGGCTCGACGGCACGTGCTGCGAGGCTGGCGGGCTTGCCGTCGTCTTTGGCCATCGCTGCTCAACCTCGACGAATCTGAGCGGCGGACTGCGCAATCCGCGGCATTTTGTTCGTATCATCGGCTTTGCGGTCGGTTTTGCCGAAAATGTCGCCGCCACCCATGGGCTTGTCATGATCATCACGATGGCGCTTGAGCAGCGGCAGCATGAACGCGGCAAACAGCACTGTGAACGGCATCAGAAACACGACCTTGAATGTCGCCCACGCCTGGTCAGCCGGATGCGACACGCCTGGCAGATGCGGACCTGGGTAGATGACATTGGCGCCGCGCCAGACCACTTCGTTCAGCAAGGCGATGAAAAAGAAGTAGATCATCCAGCGCCGGGTGATGACGCGCCAGCCATTGTCGGTGAGATTGAGATCTTCGCCGATCAGAGGCCGCAACAGAGGCTTATCGAGAACCAGGCCAGCCGCAAGGATGGAGCCGAAAATCGTGCTGACGATGGTCGGCTTCAGCTTCACCCACATCGGATCGACCATGATCACCGTCCCGGCAGCGGCAATCAGCCCGGTCACGCCGGTGATGATCGCCATCAAGGCCAGACGGCGATAGAGCAGCCAAATCACCACCAGACTGATCAGCGTGGCAACACCCAGAACGGCCGAGCCGACATAGATGTCGTAGCGGTCAACGGTGATCAGAAACAGACCGAGCGGAGCAAATTCCAGCAGCAGCTTGACGAACAACTTGGATCGGACGATGCTCAGTATCTGATTGATAAACGACGGCATTTTGGCTCAACCCCTGATCTTTATGCGGCTTGGCGCAGCGTTAGACTACGGCCTCATGGCGAAGATTTGGTGTCAATAACCCCCGCGACTATTCGCCCGCGATGGCCAATGCGAAATCCTTAGGCTCAAAGGCTTGCAGATCGTCCGCGCTCTCACCGACGCCGATGGCATGCACCGGGAGACCATATTTGGCAGCGATGGCCACCAATATCCCGCCACGAGCCGTGCCGTCCAGCTTGGTCATGATCAATCCTGTGACACCGGCGCGGGCCTGAAACACCTCGACCTGATTGAGCGCGTTCTGGCCGGTGGTGGCATCAAGGGTCAGCACCACATCATGCGGCGCCGTCGGATCGACCTTGCGTATGACGCGCACAACCTTTTCCAGTTCCTGCATCAGGCCTTCTTTGTTCTGCAACCGGCCCGCCGTGTCGATCAACAACACGTCGAACTGGCCTGCCTTGGCTTCGGTTACCGCCTCGAACGCCAAGCTGGCAGCGTCCGAGCCGACCGAGCGCGCGATCACCGCCGAACCCGTCCGCTCGCCCCAGATCTTCAGCTGATCAATAGCGGCGGCCCGAAACGTATCGCCGGCCGCCAGCATGACCTTGTAGCCGGAGCCGCGATAACGCTCGGCCAGTTTGCCGATGGTCGTGGTTTTACCGGTGCCGTTGACACCAATCATGAGAATGACATGGGGGCGGCGTGCCACTTCGACAAGGAGCGGGCGGGCAACGGGTTCGAGAACCCTGACAATTTCCGCCGCCAAAACCGCGCGCACTTCCTCGGGGGCAATGGTTTTGTCGAAGCGATCTGCCTTCAGGCGGGCGGTGATGCGGCTGGTCGTCTCCAGTCCCAGATCGGCCTGGATCAACAGGTCTTCCAGGTCTTCCAGCGTCGAGGCATCGAGCTTGCGCTTGGTAAAGACATCGGTAATGCCGCGCGACAGGACTGTGGAGGTCTTGGCAAGGCCCTGTTGCAGCCGCTGCAACCAGCTCAGCTTGGCGGGCGCGGCCCCCGTCGCGAGCGGCGAAACATCCAGCGCTGGTTCAGCCACCGCGCTGTCCATGGTGTCGTCCTCAGCCGCTTGGTAAGCCAGTGACTCAGGTCCCGTCGCGTCGACCCCGGAATCATCGACGACTGCGGCTGGGTCGTTGGCGCCGAACATCCGTCCGAACAATCCGCGCTTGGGTTTTTCCAGCGCGCTCATGCCAGCAGCATCGCAGGCTCAAGGGCGCCGACAAAATCGAGCTGCACCGGGCCAGTCATCCACATATGGTCATCGGCCCGCCAATCGACATGCAGGTCGCCACCCGGTTGCGTCACGGTGACGGCGCGATCGGTGAGGTTCTTGCGCGCCGCGCACACCGTGGCCGCGCATGCGCCCGTCCCGCAGGCCTTGGTGATACCGATGCCGCGCTCCCAGACGCGCAGGATCATGGTCGTCGGCGAAGTGATCTGCGCCAATGATATGTTGGCGCGATCTGGAAAGCGCGGATGGTTTTCCAGGATCGGCCCGAAGCGATCGAGCTGGAATGCGTTCACATCCTCAACCCAAAAGATGCAATGCGGATTGCCGACATTCACCACCGACGGCGAGTGCAAGATCGGCTTGTCGATCGGCCCGAGCTGCAGTTCGATCTGCTTGGTGTCGTGGAACGGCTCGGATAGCGGGATCTCGTCCCAGCGGAATTTCGGTTTGCCCATATTGACGGTGACCGAGCCGTCCTTATGCACCTTGGTGCGCAGCACGCCAGCCTTGGTTTCCAACTGCGGCTCGGCGATGCCGCTCTCTTCGTTCACCAGCCAGGCGATGCAGCGCGAGGCGTTGCCGCAGGCGGACGATTCCGAGCCATCGGCATTGTAGAACCGCATCAACAGCTCGGCGCGCGTCGACGGCTCCAGCACCACCACCGTATCGCAGCCGATGCCACTGTTGCGGTCGGCGATGCGCTGCACGGCCGCCGGTGTCAGCGGCAGCTTGGTCTGGCGGGCGTCCAGCACGACGAAGTCGTTGCCGAGACCGTTCATCTTGCGGAAAGGGGTGGTTGTCATCGCGCACATATAGGGCGGCGGGCCGGACGGGGCAATGTGCTCTGCCCAGCTTGTCAATTTGCCTGTGGGCGATCAGGCCTTGCCGCCTGGTCGTTCCATGACGGGGTGGCTGGTCAGGAAGAAGAGCACGGCGACGACGGCCGCGTAGACCAGCACATGGATGACGTCATGTTTCAACTTCATGTTGGCGATGAGGGTGCCAACCAAGACGCACAGCAGCCGGCTCCCGCTGTGCGGACGCGGGTGCGCCGCAAATCAGTGCGCCGGTTGTAGAGCGGGGCGCGACCATCGCCGAGTAGAAGCAAGTGCATATAGTTAGGCAGGTGGCGAGCGAATGCGTCGGCTTTGCGCGCCGGCGAAACGGCTGTCATGATATCGCGAACAACCAACCAAGGAGCCCTCATGGCCAAATCGATCCACGTGATGGTGCGCGTCCTCGACGAGTCGCGCTCCGTCGACTTTTATGGCAAGTCGTTCGGCCTCAAGGTGGCCGATCGCTTCGATTTCCCCGAGTTCACGCTGGTTTACCTGCGCAACGCCGAGGCTGATTTCGAGCTTGAGCTGACCATCAACAAGGGCCGGACGGAGCCCTATGCGCTGGGCGATGGCTACGGGCATGTGGCGTTCGCGGTCGATGATCTGGCGGCAGAACATGCGCGGTTCAAGGCATTGGGATTGACGCCGCGTGATATCGTGGAGTTCAAGCGCGAGGGCGCGCTGATGGCGCGGTTCTTCTTCGTGGCTGACCCGGATGGCTACAAGATCGAGGTGCTGCAGACGCACGGGCGCTATCGGTGAGGGTGTAATACCGTGCAGCGAAAGGTTTGACCGGTCTTTGACGTGGCTGTTGGCGGAGCCCATGGCGTAGGGGCGGGCAGCGCCCGCCCAGTCGATCCGAGCCGTGCCGAACTTGAGCGGGCGCTGCCCGCCCCTATCGCCTTGATCGACGATAGAAACCAATTCCAAGTTCGAAGGATATTGAGCGGTCAAACCTTGGGAGGGCAATGTATTAGCGCCTCGCCGCCAGATACACCGCCGTCGCGCCAAGCAGCAGCAGCCCGAAGGCCAGATGCAGATCGCCATACGTGCTGGCTGCCGAGGCCCCCGCCGCCTGCATCCTGGCGACCAACGCGCCGGACAGCGGCTGCAACATACCCGCGCCGCCGAACAGCAGCAGATTCATGGTCGAGAGGCCGCGCCCCAGAAGCTCCTCGGGCAGGAACTGGCGAGCGTGCGCCATCAGCTGCACATAGGTCATGCCGGCAGCACCGATCAGGGCCAGCAACAGAGTAGCGATGAATACGCTGTGCGCGCCCCATATCGACAACACGACAAACAGCAGGCCGGTCACAAGGCTGCCCGCAGCCACAATCGCCTTGCGGCTGACGCCCAGCTGGTCGGCCGGGCCATAGGCGAGCGCACCCAGCGACATGGCGGCAGCCATCACCAACACGGCATTGCCGCGCGGCACCACATCCAAACCGTGGACGTTGGCAAGGAACGGCCCGACCCACAAACCGCGCTCGGCGAGCAGCACGGCGTAGCTCAACAGGGCTATCGGGAAGAAAGGCCAGAGCGCGCGCAGCGACAGGATCTCGACCAGACCGGCGATCGCGCCTTGTTGCCTGGTCGGATGCTGCACGCGCTCGGGATCGCGCAGCACCCATCCGATCAACGCGGCCGCGATGGCCGTAGCCAGCGCAATTCCGGCAAAGGCGATGCGCCAGCCGATCCATTGGCTGGCCACTGCCAATGGCGTCGTGCCGAGCAGGTTGCCTGCCGAGCCAAATCCCAGCAGCAGCGAGGACAACAGGGCGAACCGATCCTTGCGCGGGCCGCGAGCAAACAGGAACAGCGAGCCCATATAGATCGGCGCGCAGCCCAGGCCGATCAGAGCCATGCCAAGCATGCAACTGTAAAAGCCCCGCGCCGAGGCGAACACTGCGGCGCCCGCTACCGCCAGCACCATCATGCCCGCCATGGTGCGGCGCGGGCCGATGCGATCCAGCGACCAGCCGACATAGAGCTGAGCCAGTGCGAAAGCCCAGAACCAGATGGCCGAGATATTGCCAAGATCGGCGGGCGAGAGACTGAGTTCGTGCGACAGCTCGGGCGCGATGACCGCCAGAAAGGACCGGAAGAACTGACTGAGCGTGTAGGCCAGCAGCAGCACCAGGAATGTCGGCATGTCGGTCAGCCCAGTTCGTGAACGCTATGTGGCGATCCAACTCTTCTTCATGCTGGCGCCGAGCGTATATTTCGGATCGACCATATTGCCGACGCGCACCTTCCCAGCCTGCGTGCACAGAAAATACGCCTCGCTCTCATCGAACCCGTAGTCGGCCACCAGCCAGCGCACCAGATCGCGATAGGCCATGCGCGCGGCATCCTCCATGGGGCGCGCACTGCCGACGCTCATGATGAACTCCTCCGTCTCCAGACGAACGCCAGGAATGCTCCAGCCCTTGATCAGGTCGACCTGGATACGCACGGTCGCGGCGATCTCCACCGCAACACCGCAAAGTTCTCCATCCCCTTGCCTCCCGTGGCAGTCGCCCAGATAGAGGTAGGCGTCCTTGTGTTGCACCGGGAAATACACGATGGCGCCCGGCGCGACATCCGGCAGGTCCATGTTGCCGCCCCAATAGTCCGGGTTCAGCGAGCTGACGGCCTCGATCTCGGGACTGACGCCGAGCGTGCCGATGAACGGCTCATAGGGCAGCGTGATGCGCTCGCTGAACATCACGCCGGCGCGGGTGACTGCCATCTTCTTGACGCGCTCGGGCAACGGTGCGTTCAGCATGGCGGTGCTGCCGGTGCCGACCAGGCCGCCGAATTCCGGAATCAGCGCCGTGGTGCCGGCCGGCTGGGGTCCGCGCGGATCGATGGCGAGGATGTGTACGGCGAGCACGTCGCCCTTGACTGCGCCCTCGACCGCAATCGGCCCGTTCTGCGGGTTGACGAACGGCATGATGAGCACCTTGCTCGGCAGGTCGGCCTCGGTCTTCACGGCGCCGCCGAAGGCATCGATGGTCTCGACCGTGATGGTGTCGCCCGGCGCGACGCGCATCACGGGTTGGACATAGGGTCCATAGACGTAGTGGTATTCGCCCTGGCGACCCTCGCTCAGCTCATGCGCGGCGCCCTGGCGGCCGTGGGCAACACCCTTGCGGGCCATGTAGGACTGCGAAATCCAGCTCATTGTGACGGGCTCCCTTGGTTGTTTGCGGCAAGTCTGGCACAGCCGACACCTGTCCGGCTACGGTTGCCTACGGCGCGCCCGCTTGCGACAGGTCGACGGGCATGGACGCCAGCGTGTTTCTCCAGCATATCGTTGCCGTGCCTTACCGGAACCGCGATGGAGCCGATCCCACCATGCCCTCCGCATTTTCGATTGCCTCCCTGGCCCGCCCCGGCACTCCCATCCCGGCCGCGCGCTACACCGGCTTCCCGCGCTACAACTTCAGCGGCGGCCACAACGACCCGGCCTCCACTCCGGTCGCGGCCCTGCGCGCGGCAGCCGATGCCGTGCTCGCCCGCGAGGGGCACGCGCTTGCCACTTACGGGCTCGACAGCGGGCCGCAGGGCTACCTGCCGTTGCGCCAGTTCCTGGTTGGCAAACTCGCCCGTCAGGCTGGCATCGCCTGCAGCGCCGGCGACATCCTGATCACCTCGGGATCGCTGCAGGGACTCGATCTGGTCAATGGGTTGCTTATCGCGCCGGGCGATACCGTGTTGATCGAGGCCGATTGCTATGGCGGCACCATTGCGCGGCTGCAAGCGCTTGGGGCCAAGATCGTCGGTGTGCCAATTGACGGCGAAGGGCTGCGACCGGACGCTCTGGCTGCGACGCTGGAACGGCTAACACGCGACGGCGTTCGGCCCAAATTTCTCTACACCATCCCGACCATCCAGAACCCCACCGCAAGCGTGCTGCCGCTGGCCCGCCGGCACGCGATGTTGCGCTTATGCATGCAGCACAATCTCCTGATTTTCGAGGACGAATGCTATTCCGACCTGGTCTTCAGCGGCACGCGCCCGCCGGCACTGCTCGCTCTCGCCCGAGAGTCCGGCTGGGACGGTGTCATCCATATCGGCTCGTTCTCGAAGTCGATCGCACCGGCCTTGCGCGTCGGCTATGTGGTTGCCGGCTGGGAGGTGATCAGCCGGCTGCTGGCGCTCAAGACCGATGCCGGATCCGGCGCACTGGAACAGATGGTGCTGGCGGAATTCTGTGCGGCGCATTTCGATGCGCACGTGGTTGGCTTGAACGCGGCCCTGCGGCGCAAAGCCGATGCGCTGGTTGCGGCGTTGGCGGAGCAGTTCGGCACGGCGGCGGAGTTCGTCGTCCCAGCAGGCGGCATCTTTTTGTGGGTGACGCTGCCTGAACCGGTGGATACCTCGCGTCTGGCCGAAGTAGCCGGCAAGGCCGGCATCGCGTTCAACGCTGGCGCCGAGTGGTCGGTGGCCGATCCAGACCACGCGCGGCGGCGCTTGCGGCTGTGCTTCGCCAATCCGACGGTCGAGGTCATAGCTGAGGGCGTGGCGGCATTGGCGGCCGTTTGTCACCAAGAGTTCGGCGTGCCAGCCCGCATCGCGAATGTGCGGCAGGGAGCATGATCATCATCATCGGAACAGCAAGCGCGGGAACAGCAAACGCGCCTGGCGACTCTCTTGCTTGCGCCTGGCGACTCCCGTTCCGGCCGTCAGGCGCCAGCAAAGACTCTGTCAGGTTGTTGTCAGCGAAGGAGAATTATAGGGTCTGACAGTGAACACAACAGCTGGCCCGATGCCCTCTTTGGTGCCAACTGTTGCAGCCGGTTCCGTCGCGCCCTCGAGTGCACCCGCAACTGAGGCGCGGCGGAGCCGGGACGGGCTGCCTACTGCGCGGAGTTCCCATGTTGAACGCGTTCAATGCCATCGACGACCTCATCACCGCCCAGCCACTGCTAGCTCTTGCCGTCGCGGCGTTCGCCATTGTCGCCGCTGCGCCGATCTGGTCGGCAGTTGAGCGGCATCAGGAGCGCGTGCAGCGCGACGACAAACTAGCGTAGCGGCGGCAGCAGTCAATTGGCCAGCGTCTTGGCCATCAGCACGGCATCCTCTGCCGGCGCATCATCCGTTCCGTGATAATAGGCCTTGCGCCGCCCGGTCTCGGTGAATCCTGCGCGCACGTAAAGCTGGCGGGCCGGCAGGTTCGAGACCCGGGCCTCCAGATGCAGGCGCGTGATCTGTCCGGCGGCGAGCTGTTTTTCGAGCGCCCGCAACAGCTTGCGGCCAAGCCCTTTACAGCGCTGTTCGGCGGCAACGCAGATGGCCAGTACCTCGGCCTCGTCGACCGCCGCGAAGGCGAGCACGAAGGCCGTGACCGTGCCATCCTGTTCGGCCTGCCAGCCGCACGCCGCATCGGCCTGCAGCAGGCGCTTCAGGCCGGGTTCGCTCCAGCCGTCGGCCTTGCTCATGCAGCGTTGATGCAACAACGAGAGCGCAGCCACGGACTCGATCCGTAACGGGACGATATCGGGCTCCTCGCTCATGGAAC
The DNA here is from genome assembly GCA_031367715.1 of Hyphomicrobiaceae bacterium. Taxonomy (GTDB): domain Bacteria; phylum Pseudomonadota; class Alphaproteobacteria; order Rhizobiales; family Hyphomicrobiaceae; genus JANYHF01. The sequence goes on from JANLQJ010000312.1 coordinate 29,323, forward strand.
TGATGCCGGCGCCATCGGCCTGGCGTCGGTGTCGCGCAGATAGAGCGGATCCAGGTGCAACGTCAGTGGCGCGGCATCGGCCAACAGCGCGAGGTGGCGCGCGTGCGGCTGCAGCAGCGGCAGGATGGCAACCGCCGCGCCGCCGGCCGCCTTGACGGCATCGGCCAACAACGCGCCGCCTGAGCCGACTGTGACGATGCGGCGGTTCTGCAGCATCCCGGCTAGTTCGGCGGGCGTTGTAAGCTGCGCCGGCGCCACCGGCTCGGCCACGCTCTCGCCAAAGCCTTCCGCATAGATCCGGCCTGCCCGTGCGTCCATGGCGACCACCAGCGTTGCGCCCTTGCGGACAACGCCAAATTGCCCGCCCGCGATCAGCGTATCGGCGCGGAAGGCCATGACGGCAAGGCTAGTCAGCGTCACCACCGGCAGGCCAAGCGCGAGCTTCAATCCGCGCACCGCCGAAAGACCGATGCGCGCGCCGGTGAAACTGCCAGGCCCAAGAGTGACCGCGAGCTTCTTGAGGTCCGCAAAGCCCGTGCCGGATGAGCGCATCAGCGCATCCAGCATCGGCAGCAGCGCCTCGGCATGGCCGGTCGGCATCTCGCGATAGTCCTCGCGCAGCTGCCAAACCCCATCGGCCCCGCGCAGGCGCAGCGCGACCGAGCAGGCGCCAAAACAGGTGTCGAGAGCGAGAGTTGCGGACATGATGTTCATTTCGCCGCTCGGCCGTAGGTTGGGTCAAGCGCTGCGCGCCCAAACTACGGACCGACTAACCTACACCGGCCGGACTTCGGTCACTTCGGGTACGTAATGCTTGAGCATGTTCTCGATGCCGTTGCGCAAAGTCGCGGTCGAGGACGGGCAACCGGCACAAGCACCGCGCATATGCAGCGTCACCACGCCCTGGCGAAAGCCGCGAAACACGATGTCGCCGCCGTCATTGGCCACCGCCGGCCGGACGCGCGTCTCGATCAATTCCTTGATGGTGTCGACGATCTCCTGATCGTCGGCAGAGAAATCCTCGGCGTCCGCGTCGGCCGCGGCCGAGGACGTGTCGGCGCCCACGACCACGGGAGCACCGGACATATAATGTTCCATGATGACGCCGAGCACGGCCGGCTTCAGATGCTGCCAGGCCAGCGCGTCTGCCTTGGTGACGGAAATGAAGTCCTGGCCCAGGAACACGCCGTCGACGCCGTCGATGGCGAACAGCCGCGACGCCAGCGGCGAAGCGGCGGCGGCATCCGGGGAGCGGTAGTCGAGCACGCCGGTGAGCAGCACCGGCTTGTCGGGGATGAATTTGAGGGTGGCCGGATTGGGCGTGGCTTCGGATTGGATGAACATGGTGTGTGTCTCGCAGAGCCCGGGCGGTGGGCTAGAGTCGGGGTTGCAGTTTGGAAGCATTCTATAGTGTGACGGGGGCGGGGGGAAGGGGGCTTTCAACGCATCTCAACGATCCCTTGGCCAGCCGCGAGCGCCGCAAGCACTGAACCGAATCGTTTCGCAAACCAATCGATCAGTGCGCGGTTTGTCGCGTTTCCGATTCTCAGCCAGACGACGGAGGGCCCATGCGCCGACATGGCGCGAATTGTGAGAAAGTCCTCGTCCTTCGTCACAAGCACAGCGTGGCTGGATACCGCTAGTGCCCAAATGTCTGGATCCTCGGCACTTGCCAAACCGACGTCAAAAACATGGACAGCTTCGTGACCTCGCGAAACCAGCCAAGTAGCCAATCTCGGAGGCAGCCGTGCATCGATGAGAAACCGCAAGTGCGTAGGCAAGGCTTCCGGAGGAATCTCCGGCACCTTTGTCTCAGTCGTACTGGAGATAGACATGCATCATCCCGCGCGCGTTGAAAGGTTGCGACGTACGCGACTGACCGAACCTGCGGCGTGGACGACGATGAGAAGAGATGCCTACTTGACGATCCGAATGAACATAACCTGCGGACGGTTCTTGCTAAGCAATCTCGACCTGTCGAACTTTAAACGAATGCGGCCTGCTATGTCAACGGGCGGAGCTGCCGGCCATCAACGATGCTGTTGCTACTCGGCCGCGACCACCATACGCGACCCAACTGAAAGCGCCGCGTAAAGTAGCGCTGCGGAGATATCGGCGTCTTCAAGGTAGGGGAAATCGCCCAGTATTTCGGCACGGGTCGCGCCGCCAGCTAGCATTTCAAGGACGTCGCTAACTCGAATCCGCAATCCACGCAGACACGCCCGCCCGCCGCATTGCTTCGGGTTAAATGTGATCCGGCTCAGAAGATCCTGTTCGATCATGCGCGGCTCCCTTCAATTCCGGGAAAGTAACACAGATTTGCTATCAGAACTATCGCGCCCTAAGCCCGCCGCCCCGCCAGCACCCAATACACCGCCCCCGCCAAAAACCCGCCGGTTGCGATCAGCAGCAGGAACGGCGTCTGCCAGGGCATTTGAGCGCCGGCCGCGCCGCTTCCTGATGCCAGGCGCAACATTACTGGCAGCGCGGCAAACGCGATCCCGCCAGCCGCTAGGTAGTAGGTCAGCGACCGTATCCGCGCGACCTCGGCCACGATCAGCACAATCAGCCCCGGCACCAGCGTGAAGGCGGTCGCCACCGGCAGCAGGGCACTGACCTGGCCGAGCGCTTTTTCGGCGACAGTCAGCCAGCCTTCCACGACCGCACCGTCGGGCGGCGTTTCGGCGGCGGCCATGCGCGTCATCCACTCCAGGCCGAAAGCGAGCATGAAGGCGAGGCCGGCGAAGCTGGCGATGACCGCTGCGATGGCGACCCAGAAGAGGCGGAGGAGAAGTTTCATAGGCCACTCAAAGGTTGAACCGGCTTGCAGCACGCGCAGAACTCCTTCTCCCGTCGGGAGAAGGTGGCGCACTGCGCCGGATGAGGGGGTTGCAAGTGCGGCTTTGGCACCGGCGTGCAGCATGCTCCGACCCCAATCCCCTCATCCGCCCACAATACTTTTGCGCCTCCGCGCAGGCGGGCGCCTTCTCCCGCCGGGAGAAGGCGATGGAGCCGCAGCTCCTGAACAAGAAGATGGATTTGGCGGCGGGCACTTGACAGCTCCGCACACTCACGACGTCACCCCCTCCAACCGCCTCGACGCGCTCGCCCGCACCTTCTCGCTGGCGCTCTTGAGCTGCCCGCACGCCGCCATGATGTCGCGGCCGCGCGGCGTGCGCACCGGGCTGGCGTAGCCCGCCTTGTTCACCACCTCGGCGAACTTCTCGATCTGCGTCCAGTCCGAGCACTCATACGGCGCACCGGGCCAGGCGTTGAACGGGATCAGGTTGATTTTCGCGGGTATGTGGGCCAACAGCCGCACCAGCTCGCGCGCCTCGGCCAGGCTGTCGTTGACGCCCTTCAGCATGACGTACTCGAACGTGATTCTCCGCGCGTTGGAGGCTCCCGGATAATCGCGGCAGGTCTGCAGCAGCTCCGCCAGCGGATATTTTTTGTTGATCGGCACCAGAACGTCGCGCAGCTCGTCCCGTACCGCGTGCAGCGAGATGGCCAGGCCCGTGCCACTGGTCTCGCCCCAGCCGGGGATTTCTGGGACGACGCCGGACGTCGAGAGCGTAATGCGGCGTTTGGAGAGGGAAAGCCCCTCGCCGTCCATGGTGACGGCCATGGCCTCGCGCACATTGTCGACATTGTAGAGCGGTTCGCCCATGCCCATCAGCACGACGTTGGTGATCGCGCGGTCGCCTTCCGGGATCATCCCGCCGTCCGTCGGCTTAGGCGCGCCCGGCCAGTCACCAATACGGTCGCGGGCAACCAGGATTTGGCCGACGATTTCCTGCGCCGTGAGGTTGCGCACCAGCCTCTGCGTGCCGGTATGGCAGAACGAGCACGTGAGCGTGCAGCCGACCTGGGACGAGATGCACAGCGTACCGCGCTCGGCCTCGGGGATGAAGACGGTTTCGACCTCCGGCCCGTTCTTGTCGCGGCCGGTCGCGGCCAGCCGCAGCAGCCATTTGCGCGTGCCGTCGCTGGAGATCTGTTCGGTGACGATTTCTGGTCGTGCCAGGGTGAACGCGCCGGACAGCTCAGCTCGCAGCTCCTTGGAGATGTCGGTCATGTCGTCGAACGTGGTCGAACCCTGGACATACAGCCAGCGCCACAGCTGCTTGGCTCGCATGCGCCGCGCCTTCTCGGGGATGCCGATCTCGGCGAGGCGCGCGCCCAGGCCAGCGTGGGAGAGGCCCGCCAGCGACGGCGACGGGACGAGCAACGCGGGCGGCGCGACGGCGGTGGTGATGGTGGTCATGGGGGATATGTAGTTGATTTCTCCACCAGTTGTCATCCCATGCGCGATGCAACACTTGTGGTACGACGCCCAGCCATTGGGAGGTCCCGGATCAGCGTTGCGCCACCAAAGTGTTGCAGTACATCCAGGATGATGTTGTGACCGGACTATTCAGTCCGTCCCCGCGCCACGAACGCCCCATTCAGCCAGCCGAGCTTGCCGTACTGCAGTGGCGAGCCATCCGGGGTGCGCACACTCCCACCCGCTGCGCGCAAAATCGCATCGCCGGCCGCGGTATCCCACTCGCTGGTGGGTGCAAAGCGCGGGTACACATCGGCCAGGCCGCTCGCCAGCTGGCAGAACTTCAGCGACGACGATGCCTGCACCGTGCGCGCGATGACAAGCGTGGCCAAAAACGCATCCGTCTCGGCATTCGCATTGGTGCGGCTGACCACCGCCACCAGCCCGTCTGGCGGGCCCTCGCGCGCCTCGATGGCGACCGGTTGGTTGTCGCGCATGGTCATGGCCTTGCCGTCCGCGCTCACCCAATAGAGTTCGCGCCAGCGCGGCACCAGGATGACGCCGAGTGTCGGCGCGCCGTCCTCAATCAGCGCGATGTTAACGGTGAACTCGTCGCTGCCGGTAATGAAGCCGCGCGTGCCATCGAGCGGGTCGCAAATGAAATACCGGCCAGTCGGCGCGGCGGTGTGTGAGGCCGGGTTCTCCTCCGAGACGATCGCGATGCCCGGCACCTTTGCGGTCAAGATTTCGACAATCGCGGCGTCGGCAGCGCGGTCGGCGGCGGTCACTGGGGAAAAATCGGGCTTCTGCTCGGTCGCCAGCGCATCGGCGGCAACGGCCAGAATGCGGTCGCCGGCGGCGACCGCGGCCTCCAGCATGGCAACGACAATGGACGCGCGATCTTGCATGCCGGCTCCCCCAGAAACGATCCGTTCGCCACTCCACAAGCGCTGCAAAACGGTCTAGCGTATGGCGCGTCAAGCCGGAACCGGAGTTATCCCCGATGAGCGCCGTTGAAGCTATCCGCCCGAATATCGATCATTGGAACGAACGCATTGACTTGGCCGCAGCCTTCCGCTGGACGCAGCGCCTTAACATGCACGAGGGCGTCGCCAATCATTTCAGCCTCGCCGTCACCGACGACGGGCAGAAGTTCCTGATGAACCCGAACCAGAAGCATTTCTCGCGGCTCAAGGCGAGCGATCTGGTCCTGATCGATGCCAACGACCCGACAACCATGGATCGCCCGGATGCGCCCGATCCGACGGCGTGGTTCCTGCACGGCGCGCTGCATCGTCAGCTGCCGCAGGCGCGCTGCGTCATGCACGTTCATTCCAAGTACGCGACCGTGCTGGCGTCCTTGCTGGATTCCAGCATGCCGCCGATAGACCAGAATTCGATGCGCTTCTACGGCAAGATCGCCATCGACGACGGTTACGACGGCATGGGCCTGGGCGATGAGGCTGAGCGCGTGGCGTCGCTGATGCGCGCCAATCTCGACAAGACTGTCCTGATGATGGGCAATCACGGCATCATGATCTTTGCCCCGACGGTCGCCTATGCGTTCGACGAGATGTACTATTTCGAGCGCTCGGCCGAGACGCTGGTGACGGCCTATATGACTGGCAAACCGTTGCGGGTGGCGAGCCACGCGGTGGCGGAAAAGACTGCGGTGCAGTGGCGCGAGTATCCGGGGCTGGGCGATCTGCACTTTGCCGAGCTGAAGGCGATCCTGGATGAGGAGGGGAGTGATTATCGGATGTGAAGTGGGTAAGCTGGAAAACCCGGAAAATATGCAATTCGCGCAATTTGTGGATTGTGGTGTGCTCGCTCGGACAATGTATTGAAGGAACTTCCTATGGGCATGATCCGCGTCACCGCGAGCGAATTCCAAGAGACCTTCGAAGCCTTGAGCGACAAGGCTTTTTGTGAGCCGGTCGCGATCGCTAAGCAGGGCCGAGACCATCTGGTAGTTCTGTCGGCCGAGGAATACGCCCGTTGGAAGCGGCGCGACCGCCAAGTGAACGTGGCGGGACCCCGTCCCGACGGACTCTTGGAAGCGATTGAGAAACGCACCACGGACCCAAAGTATGATTACCTGAACGCCGAGTTGAATGACTGGAAGCCATGAACTGGCCGAAGCCCGAAGCTGGTCTTGTCATCCGCTATTCCTTTCTTTGGTTCGGCGAGCACGAGCAAGGTTGAGATGAAAGCGCCAAGGATCGTCCGTGCGCGGTCGTCCTTGCACTGCCGGAAATTGACGGCGGAAATCATGTCGTTGTCGTTCCGATTACGCATTCCGTTCCTGACGGTTCCACCACGGCGATGGCAGTACCGCCTGTGAAAAAGTAACGGCTTGGGCTCCACGGCGAGCGGTCCTGAGTGCTTCTGAGCGACAGCAATTACGTCACTTGGCCCGGCCCGGACTTGCGTCCGATTGGAGGGCGCGCCGGTGGTTCAATCGCATATGACGCGCTACCGCCGCACTTCTTTGCCGAATTGCTCCAGCGATTTGCGCAGCTGGAGCGAGCGCAGCAGCCACGGCATGTGACGCTGACGGAATAGGCGGTGAGGTTCAGAGCGGCAAAGGCGGCGAGATGGGAGACTATTATGGGCAAAACACAAACCGGCAGCTGCCTGTGCCGCGCCGTGCGCTATTCCTTCGAGGAGCCGATCTACGGCTGTGTCCACTGTCATTGCGACAGTTGCCGGAAAAATTGTGCAAGCCCGATGACGACATTCGTCGGCGTATTCGACGGCCAATGGCGCTGGCTTGGTGAGCCAGCGTCGGTTTACGTTTCCTCTCCCGGCGTCGAAAGGTTCTTTTGCAATCGTTGCGGCTCCCCGGTCGCGTATTTATCGAAGAATTTCACGAACAAGATGCATTTCTATCTGGCGGCCTTGGATGATCCAGAGGCGTTCAAGCCAGAGGGGCATTCGTTCAAGAAGAACAAGCTGTCGTGGCTGCACCTGAGCGACAAACTGCCGGATTTGACTGGTGACAAGTGGTCGTGAGCGGTGCATTGGCCGTTGCGACAATGGGTCTCGCCCCCTTTCTCACCGTGTCTGCCGGTGTTGATGGATGACAAAGAAGAGTTCGCTAGCGACCATTCGAGCTGGACTGCGAGCCGCCCAACTACCCCGGCCGTCTCAGCGAAAACTTTCCCTCCACCACCGCATAATCCCCATACCCCATGCGTGCGATCGGCTGCATGGCCACCGTATCCACCCGGCCATCGACGATGAACCGATCCTCGATATGCACGCCGACCACTTCGCCGATCACCATCGCATACCCCTCGGCCCCACGGCTCGGCAGCGGCACGGTCTTCCAGTAGCGGCACTCAAGCGCGGCGGGGGCGGGGGCGACGCGGGGCGGTTTGACCAGGCGGGACGGGGCGGGCGCTAACCCCGCCAACGCCATTTCATCGATGTCCGGCCCCACGCTGGCCGAGGTCAGGTTCATGGCCTCGCGCAAATCGTAGCTGACAATAGAGCAGACGAACTCGCCGGTCGCCTCGGCGTTGCGCTGGCTGTCCTTGCGGCCGGCACTGGCGAACATCACGTAAGGCGGATTCTCGGCTACGGCGTTGAAAAAACTGTACGGTGCGAGATTTACGATGCCGTCCGGGCCGAGCGTGGAAATCCAGCCGATCGGGCGCGGCGCGACGATGGCCTTGAAGGGATCGTGACGCAGGCCGTGGGCGTTGGATTGGGTGTCGTAGAACATGACGCGACCGTCTTTGCTGGGGATTGAAAAATGGAGACAATTGCTGAGGGGCGGGCTGGGCCGACCCTCGAAGACCTTGCACCGACGCACCGGGGCGGCCGCAACCCGCCTTTACGCCATAACGTCCGGAAAATTACCCAAACCGGCTGACAATATCCTCCAGCTTCGGCCGGTCGCGTTCCGGCAGCTTCTGCGTAGCGGTGCCGATATAGATGAACCCGGCCACGCGCTCGTTGTCGGCCAAGCCCAGTAACTTCCGCACACCGGCGCTATAGCCGTACCACTCGGTAATCCAGTTGGTGCCAAAACCCAGCGCATTGGCGGCTAGGCACAGGGTCTGGCAGGCCGCGCCCGCCGACAGGATCTGTTCCCACTCCGGTGCGGCGGGCACCGGCGTCACGCGCGAGATCACACTAACCACCAAAGGCGCGCGCAGGAAACGGCCGGCCTCCAGCTCCAAACGGGCCGGGCTAGGCGGATTGGCGTCTTCGGCCGCCAGGATCGCGGCCAGGCCAGCGCCGAACTTGGCCCGCGCATCGCCCGCAAAGACAATGAATCGCCACGGCGCCAGCTTTTTGTGGTCGGGTACGCGGGCAGCGGCGGTCAGGATCTGGGTGAGTTGCTCGGGCGATGGCCCCGGCTCGCCGATCAGCCCGCCCGAGGCCGATGAGGAGCGGCGCGTGAGCAGTGTTTCGAGCATCGCTGACATCATTTAGGGGCTCTCTCCCGTACCGGACAACAAGGGTGTTCGCAGCCGCGAACAGACCGGCTATATCATAGCGAGATAGGTTGCGGGAGGGTGGCGATGGGTTGGCGCAGTTTGGCGCGGTGTAGCGGTAGGATGGCGGCGCTGCTGGCCGGATTGGCGCTGGCCATCGCACCAGCCCATGGGCAAACGCAGCCGGCTGACGCCAACGCCCCGTCGGCCAAGCGGGCGATAGTGGTACTCGACAGCTCCGCCGCCATGCTGGCGCCACTCGAAACCTTCAAGAAATACTATCTGGTGCGCAAGGACCTGCAGGCGGCGCTGACAAATCCGCTCGCTGGCGTCGATGTTGGGCTGCTGGCCTATGGCCACCGGCGGCGTTCGGCTTGCGATGATGTCGAACTGCTGCGTCCGGTCGAGCCGTTCGACGCGCGCGTGTTCTTTCGTGGCCTGACGAGCGTGCGACCCAAAGGCCGGTCGCCGCTGGCGGCGGCGCTGCGGGTGGCGGGGGATGCGCTGCCGGTTGGCGGCCGGCAAGGCGGTAAGATCCTGCTGGTCGCTGGCGCGCCGGACAACTGCCAGGGCGACCCATGTGCGGCTGCCGCCGAACTGGTTGCCGCCGATCCAACCGTCTCCATCGATGTGGTCTGGCTGGCCGATCCTGCGCCAGACCTGACCCAGGCGCAATGCATCGCCAAGGCCGGCCGCGGGCGGCTGTTCACGGCCAACAGCATGGCGGATGCCGAGCATATGCTTGGTGAGGCGTTTGCCGGCCTCGGCTCGGCCGCCACCGCTATGCCATCGGCGGCCAACACCGGACCCGGAGGCAAAGCCGCCGACGGCGCACCTGGCCTCAATCTCTCGGTGCGGCTCGGGACACAATCCGAGACCTATGCCGGCAAGGTGTCCTGGAGCGTGCGCAAGGCTGCGGCCACTGCGCAGCTTGACGGTGCAGTCCCTGCCGATGGCCAGCTCATCGCCCATGCCGATACGCCGACGGTCTACTTGCCGCTGCCGCCGGGCGGCTATCAGGTCGAGGTGTCGGCCGGCAGCCTGACCCAGCAGCAGACCGTCGAAGTGCGCGAGAACGAAGCCAGCACGGTCGTGCTGACGCTGAATGCCGGTACCGTCCAGCTGAAGGCGACCACGGCCAAGGCGCTGCCGCCGCAAGACAGCGTCTATGTTACGGTCTACCGCCTAGGTGCAACCGTCGACGATGCGCCCGAGACCGTCGCCGTTATGCCGATGCCGGCCGAGCCGCTGCTGCTGAGCCAAGGCAACTATCGCATTGTCGCCTCGCTGCGTGACATCCGGTCCGAGCGCACGGTGGCGGTGACGGCTGGCGCGGTGCTGGCAAGCGAATTCGCGCTTTCGACCGGGCAGCTGCAGATCGAGACACCGATCGCAGTTGACGCGGTTCTTGCCGCTGGCATGAGCAACATTGCCTATTTCGTCAGCGAGGACGATCCCGAGCAGCCGCTCGGCCAGCGGGATGTCGGCCGCTCGGCCCTGCCGAACCCGAGCTTCGACCTGAAACCAGGGATTTATCACGTCTATGCCAGGGCCGGCGCCGCGCAAGCCCATGTCGATGCCGTGGTCAAGGCCGGCGAGACGACCAGGATCTCGTTACCGATCGTCACCGGCCGCCTGCAGCTTGCCCCGATGAGCATTGAGGGAGGCAGCGAAATTCCTAAGGGTCTGATCAGCTATACTATCGAGCGGCTCGATGCGGCGGGCGCAGCCGAGGCAGTGATCGCGCGCAACAGCCTCGGTGACTCGCGCATCGATCTGGAGGCCGGGCGGTATCGCGTCACCGGTCGGGTCGGGCTGGTCAATGTGGTCGCCAGCACCGAGGCGGTGGTGCGGCCTGGCGCCGAAACGCGCATTGAGCTGAAACCGTTGCTGGCGCTGCTCAGCCTGCAGTTCGGCGATACGCCCGGTAGCGTGCCAGATGTGTTGTGGGAGATTCGTGCCGGCGGCGGCAAAGTGGTTTGGTCGACCACCGATACATCTCCATTGGTGCCGCTGGCGCCTGGCAACTACGAGGTCCATGCCTATCGGGCCGGCCACGACCGTTCGACGGCTGTGAGCCTTACACCAGACGAGCGCCGCACCGTCGTTATTCGGCCGGAATGATGGGGCTCCTGGTGATGAAAGACGCCAAATCGTGAAATCGCCAAATCGGGAAGAAAGATAGTCTGTTCGATTCGGCGATTTCACGATTTCAGTCCGCATTAAATTCTCAATGAGCTCAATGCATGCGTCTTGCCTGCCATGTCATCCTGAGCCTGCTGGTGCTGCTGTCCGGTTCCATGACTGGAGCGGCGGCGGCCGAGCGCGGACGCGTGCTGTTTGTCGTCGATTCCACCGCCTATATGGGCGCCCTGTTTGGCGGCAGCAGCAAACTGGTCGCGGTCAGCAATGCGTTGGCCAGTGTCTGGCCCAATCATGCCGGTCGCCTGGATCTCGGGCTTGCCATTTACGGCCGCGGCTCGTCCGGCAAGTCGGCCTGCACCGACAGCGAACGTAGACGCGCCTTCGCACCGCTTGACGGCCCTGGTGCTGCAGCTCTGTTGGCTGGGTTGAAGACCAAGGGCGATGCGGGCGTGGCGTACGCTCTGTCGAAGGCGGTTGCCGGCAAGGACATCCTGGCCGGCCGCACGTCGCTGATCATGATCGTTGGCGGGCCAGAATCATGCGAGGCAGATCCGTGCGAGCTGGCCGCCAGGATCGGGGGCGAGCGCGATCTGCCGGTGCATGTGATCGCGCTCGATGCCGGCGGCGAGGCGACCCAGTTGCAGTCGCTCAAATGCATCGCCGACAGCACCAAGGGCAATTACTGGCAGGTCGGCAGCACCATGGAGCTGGCGGCAGCGCTCGACGACGCCCTGGCGTTGGCCGGCAAACCCGTCACTGCGGCGCTGCGGCCGGGCGCTGCGGCATCCAATGTCGAACCGGGCGCTGCCATCACGACTGGCTCGGGGACGACCGCGTCCGCGGGGGAGGTCACTGCCAGCCTCGATGGCGCGGCGGGGCTGGCTGTGCCGGGCAACGGTCCGCCCGGCCAGGTCAACCTGCTCGCTCTGCTCACCGATGCCGGCCCGGCCGTGACATCCGGGCTCACCTGGCGGGTGTTTGTGCGCAACGGCACCGGGCTAAAGCAGGTGCTGTCATCGAGCGAGGCCAACCCGGCTCTGACCCTGCCGTCAGGCGACTATCTCATCAATGTCGCCTATGGGCGATCTTATGCGACACGCAATGTGAAAGTGGCCGAGGGCACGGCGAACGCGCAGCTGGTGCTGAATGCCGGTGGCCTGAAACTGGGCGCCCGGTTGGCCGATGGCAGCTTGGCGCCGGTGCAGTTCGTCAGCGCCGAGATTTTCGCCGACGAGCGCGACCAGTTCGGTAACCGCGCCAAGCTGGTCGACAGCGTGCGTCCGGGCGTCATCGTGCGCCTGAATTCGGGCCTCTATCATGTCGCGGCGACCTATGGCGATGCCAACGCCACCGTGCAGTCCGATGTGGCGGTCGAGGCCGGCCGCATCACCGATGCAACGGTGACCTTTACGGCCGCGCGCGTGACCTTCCGTTTGGTGCAGCAAAGTGGCGGCGAGGCGCTGACCGGCACCTCCTGGACCATCCTGGGCGGTGCCGGCGAGACAGTGAAGAAGAGCCTTGCCGCGCTGCCAACGCACATTCTCGCCCCCGGCGACTACAGCGTCGCGGCCGAGCGCAGTGGCAAGCAGTACACGCAGGATTTCACCGTCAAGGCCGGCGAAGCGGTTCAGGTTGAGGTGGTGGTGAAGGAGTGAAGGCCGCAGAACCAGTTCCGCCGTAACCCAACGCCGCGAGCGAGACGTTCGGTTACGGCGGAACTGGCAGTGGAGTTGCTGTAACGAGGTCCTGGCCGCACCCAAGCTACGGCTGCGGTGCCGTTGCCCGCTCCAGCCACGCCCGATCATCGGCCTGCAGCAGCGGCCCGATCTCGGCACGCACGCGCTCGTGATAGGCGTCCAGCCAGGCACATTCCTCCGCAGTCAACATTTCCGCCGCGATCATATTGCGGTCGATCGGCGCCAGCGTCAGCGTCTCGAAGCTGTGCATCGGCCGCTCGCCGCCCGGGATCGCCGCTGCCTCGCTCACGATCACCAGGTTCTCGATGCGGATGCCATAGGCGCCGGGCTGGTAGTAGCCGGGTTCGTTCGAGATGATCATGCCAGGTTCCAGCACTGTCATTGCGCTTTTGGAAATGCCTTGCGGCCCTTCGTGAACCGAGAGATAGCTGCCGATGCCGTGGCCGGTGCCGTGATCGAAATCCAGGCCCGCCGCCCACAGCGCGCGCCGGGCCAGTGGGTCGAGATCGCAGCCGCGCGTACCGGCGGGAAAGCGCGCCAGCGTGACGGCGATCATGCCCTTCAGTACCAGCGTAAAGCGCTGGCGAGCCAGTTCGCCCGGATTGCCGATGGCGATCGTGCGCGTGATGTCGGTGGTGCCGTCCTGGTACTGCCCACCGCTGTCGATCAGGAACACGCTGTCTTGCGCCAGCGCCAGGTTGCTGCGCTGGTTGACCCGGTAATGCGGCAGGGCGGCATGCGGTCCAGCCGCCGAGATAGTGTCAAAGCTCAAATCCTTCAGCAGTCCGGTGTCGTGACGAAAGCCCTCGAGCTTGGTGGCAACGGCGATCTCGTCGAGCCGGCCCGTCTTGGCCTCCCGATCCAGCCAGGCCAGCAGCTGGCACACCGCGACGGCGTCGCGCAGATGAGCCGCGCGCGCACCCAAGAGTTCGACCGGATACTTCTTGGCCTTGGCCAGCTGGCACGGATCAGCGTTGCGCCGGACCGTGGCGCCATGCGCGGTGAGGGTGTCGGCGAACCATTTCGACGCCGTATTCGGATCGATGCGCACCTTGGCCTTGGCGGCGCCCAACGACGTCAGCTTTGCGAGCAATGCGTCGGGCGGTGACAAGTCGGCCATCGCCGCGACCTCCGCGCGACTGCCGTCACCGATCTTGCGCGCATCGATGAACCACTGCGGCCGGCCGCTGGCGGGCACCACGGCAAAGCTGAGCGCAAACGGCGTATAGCGCAGATCGGAGCCGCGGATGTTGAACAGCCAGGCGATCGAGTCTGGCAGGGTAAGCACAACGGCGTCGTCGCCGGCTTTGGCGAGCGTTGCCTGCAGGTCAGCGATTTTCCGAATGGCGGCCACGCCGGCGAACACGAGCGGATGCAACGCGATTTTACCCTGCGGCGGCGCGGGCCGGTTGTCCCATACTGCATCGATGAGATTGTCCGGTACCGGTACCAGCGCAACGCCCGACGGTGCCAGCGTGTTTTCCAGGCTCTCGATCCAGCTCGGTGTGAACAGGCGCGGGTCGTAGCCGATGGTCGCGCCTTTCTCCGCAGCCTCTGCCAGCCAGGCCGCCAGTTTCTCGCCCGGCACCTGGCGGATCTCGAAGCTGGCGCCGTGCACTTGTTCGGCCGCCTGCACTGTATAGCGCCCATCCACGAACAGCGCCGCGCGCTTGCTGAGCACGGCGCAGGTGCCTGCCGAGCCGCTGAAGCCGGTCAGCCAGCGCAGCCGATCGGCACAAGCGGGCACATATTCGCCCTGATGCTCGTCGGCACGCGGCACAAGGTAGCCGGCAAGCTTCCGCGCCACCATCGCCGCGCGCAGCAGCGCCAACCGCGCTGGGCCGACCGATGGATCGGAGGTATCTTCGAAGGATTGCAGCATTTCGACCTCGCCTCAACTCGCGCCCGGCGGCCGGCTCCCCGGTGGGGTTGAGCCAGGCGCCAGCAAGAGAGTCACCCATTCGCCGCGCGTCACACGGTTGATCTCGACGCAACCGATCTTGGTATAGGCATGCAGCACTTCAGCCGCCTGTTTGTCGAGCAGGCCTGACAAGATGATGCGTCCATCGGGCCGCAGCGCGCGCGTAACGCCGGGCGCGAGGTCCACCAGTGGCCCTGCCAGAATATTGGCGATGATCAGGTCGAACTGCTGCGTCTCGGCAAGCCTCGGGTGGTCGAGCCCAGTTGCCAGCAGCGCCTCGATGTTGCCGCCAACTCCGTTCTTGACGCTGTTCTCGGCCGCGATCTCCACCGAGCGGCCATCGATATCGCTGGCCAGGATGCGGGCTGTTGGGACGAGTTTGGCCACCGCAATGGCGAGCACGCCGCTGCCGGTGCCCAGATCGAGCACTTGCGATGGCGCCAACATCGGCACCACATGGCTGATGGCGAACAGGCAGCCTTCGGTGCTGCCGTGATGCGCGGTGCCAAAGGCCTCGCCGGCCTCGATTTCGATGGCGAGCGGATGTCCAACGGCCTGGTCGCGATCGTGCGGGCCGTGGATCAGGAACTTACCGGCGCTGACTGGCGACAGCAAGGCTTCGACATGGCGTACCCAGTTGGTGACCGGCACCGGCTGGTAGCTCGCTGGAACGAAGTGGGTCAAGCCGGTCAGCAACGGCTCCAGCGCGGGCCGAGCGGTGGGGCCGTCGAAATACGCCTCGACGCGCCAGTTCAGCGGCCCATCCTCGAAGCGGCTGACCGCGAGCGCTTGCGGTCCCGATTCTTCCAGCGCCAACAGAGCCGCCTCAAGCGCGATCGCCCCGGCAGCATCGGTGATAACCGTCAACTTGTGGGTCTGCGGCTGCGGCGCAGCGCCGGTGCTCACGCGGTAGCCTCAGTGATCGCAACATCCTCATCGAGCAGGCGCCGGTCCAAACCGGCCGGCTGCAGATAGCCGTCCCACATCGTGTCGTAATGGGCCAGCGCGGCATCCGGCGCCAACGTGGTCAGCAGCCCGTCGAGCTCCTCGCGCACAATGCCGTCGCGCATCAGCCGACTCAAGGCGTCTTCGGCATCAAAATCAACGTCCACCTCGTAATTCTGACGCAGCCAGGACGACAGGTATGTCCGCACGTCGGCGATCTCGTGGCGGTGGATTTTCTCGGTGGCCAGCACCGTGTAGAGCAGCATCTCCTCCTTCACGTCCTCTTCTTCGGCGCGGTTGGCCAGCAGCGTGAAGGCACTGCGATTGTCGGCCAGGCTATGGAAATACAGGTTCTGCGCCAGCACCTTCATGTATTGCGTGCGCTGATTGAAGAAGCCCATGATTTGCCGGAACATGATGGTGCCGAGGCCAAACAGGCCCACGATCAGTGCATAGGGGCTGAACACCGCTGCTGCCAGCACCTTGGTGATGAGCCCGAACAGCCCGATGCCGACGCCACTCGCCGCCGAGCCGCCAATCCGCAGTTTGTCAAGCTTGGACAACCGCACCTGCGTATTGGGAAACAGCATTTCCAGATCGGCGTGCGGAATGTCCTTGAACAGCTTGATGTAGATCATGCCGCTTTCGATGCCCTTGGGCAGGGTCGAGCGCGACTTGCGCACGACGCGGGTGGCACGCCAGCGCGGAATCTTGCGCTCCGCCATCAGTTGGGCGATGCGCTCCTCCTCCGGCCACAGCTTCAGCAATACGCACAGGCGCTGGTAAATGGGGAAGCGCACCGTCCGCTCGACCAGATAGAGCGTCCAGGGCGAGCGCTGCTGCTCGACGCGGAAATCGGTGCCGCGGCGATACAGGATGCATTCCTCGAAATCGGCCAGGTCGACCTTCAGATCGAGCTTGTATTGCGAGCCGCGATTCATCAGCTCGTTCATCTCGACGCGGGAAACTTCAATGTAGTTGGCCTGTTTCAGGAGCCGGCGCAGGCCTTTGATGAAGCGATGCCGATAGTCGGTGCGCTGGTCATCGGTGAAGTTGCCGACCCGCAGCAGATCGGTTTCCGAGCTGAACGGCAGATAGGTCTGCTCCAGTTCGTCCAACCGCTCCTTGTAGACGACGTGGCGCCAGGCTGCCAGATAGCGGAACAGCCGCCGCACGTTATCGGGCGGCACCGTGCCCCAGGCCCCGCGTGCGACCAGCGTCTCGGCGATCTCGAAGCGCGAGACCGGAATGAAGGCCTCGGCCTCCCAGGTGGTGTGCTCGGAGGGTGTGATACTGACTTGATTGGCGGTTGCGCCGTCGGCCAGCAAGCCGGCTTTTTTGTCCTTCGCGCTGGAGGCGCTCAGCTCGCTGTGTGACAGCAGCACCTGCAGCCGCTGCCAAAGGTTGGCTGTCGGACGCCGTTGGCTCACATCGGTGCCACGCCTACCGCTCTCAAGCACCGACATCAAGCTACTCCCACTGACCCTCGAGCCCCGACAGGTGCCCCAGGGCTCAACAGTGATGTAGGATCAGGGCGGGACATTGTCGAGCTTGGATAGAAAAAGGCCCCGCCCGGTAAGGGGCGGGGCCTTCGCAACTTGAACCCGGCGATTCCTCTGTCGGGAGCCGGTCGCTGGGCGCGGCTGATGTGACCAGGAACGTCCTAAAGCTGGCCAGCCTGGAACTTCGCGATCTGATCGTTCAGTTCGGTATAGGGTTCGCAGGTCGTGCCGCAGCGATTGGCGATCTCGACCAACTGGGCTTTGGCGTTGGTGAGGTCCTTCTTCTGCAAATAGGCCTCGCCAAGATATTCGCGCGTGTTGACCGAGTTCGGGTCGATGGCGAGCGCTTGGGCGTAGAACGCCATGCCTTCCTCGATCCTGCCGAGCTTGCGGGTCGAATAGCCGATCATGGTCAGGAAGCGCACATCTTTGCTATCGGTGCCGGCGGTCAGGAATTCGAGCGCGCCTTGATAGTCGCCAGCCTTGGCCAGCTTGTAGCCATTTGCGTACAGTTCCTCATTGTTCATGGCGTGGCCGCCGGCGGCAATGCACGCCTTCCACTTCGTACTGTCTTTCTTAAGCTTGCTGCAGTCCTGCTGTGGGGCCGCTGTGGAAGCTTTGGGGGTCGGGCTGGGGGACGACCCTGCGGCCAGCGCCAACGAACTGAACAGCATCACCGCCGCCGATAGCGATGCGCCGAGCGTAAGCGCGAGAATACGGTAGCTCATGTCAAACCTCCATCGTTGTAAACCTACGAAAATCTAGCGCCTTCAGGGCGAGAATGCACGAGGGTTCCGGCAAACGGCAGTGCCGATGCCTTGACCGTCGTGCTAGATGGTGAACGCCGACAGCCGGAGAATTATTCCAGGTCGTTAGGCCGGGGATATCGAACCGAACAACGTCAGGCCATTGCGAAGCGACATGAGCAGCACCGCCAGTACCGAGGTTTTCTTCTATCATCTTGAGCATCGCTCACTGGCAAGTGTGTTGCCTGAGCTGCTGGAACGCACGCTGCAGCGTGGCTGGCGTGCTGTGGTGCAGGTCGGGTCGGAGGCGCGCATCGAGGCGCTCGACACGCAGCTGTGGACCTATGCCGACGACAGTTTTCTCCCCCATGGCACGGCCCGCGACGGTCACGGCGCCAACCAGCCGATCTATCTTACGGCGGGCGACGACAATCCGAATGGCGCCCATGTGCGGTTTCTGGCCGATGGCGCCGATCACGGAGATTTGAGCGGCTATGCCCGCGCCGTCTTCCTGTTCGACGGCCGCGACGAGACGGCGGTGCAGCGCGCG
Organism: Hyphomicrobiaceae bacterium; assembly: GCA_031367715.1. Taxonomy (GTDB): domain Bacteria; phylum Pseudomonadota; class Alphaproteobacteria; order Rhizobiales; family Hyphomicrobiaceae; genus JANYHF01. Next base: position 47,544 of record JANLQJ010000312.1, read on the forward strand.
CGCCAGCAGTGGAAGACTGTCAAGGTGGCGGGTCTGGCAGCGACCTATTGGCAGCAGAACGACCAGGGCAAATGGCAGAAGAAGGCTTAACGCCAGCCGTTACAGCCGCCTGAGATCGATGCGGTCGATCTTGTGGCCGGGGCCCTTGGCCAGGATCAGATCGGCGCGCGGCCGGGTCGGCAGGATGTTCTCGGTCAGATTGACGAGGTTAATGGAGCGCCAGATATCGAGCGCCTTGGCCCGTGCCTCGGCATCGTCCAGCAGCGCGTAGCGGCGGAAATAGGCCGCCGGATCGCGGAAGGCGGTCTGACGCAGGCGCAGGAAACGCTTGACGTACCACTCCTCGATCAGCTGGTTCGGGGCGTCGATGTAAATAGCGAAGTCGAAATAGTCCGAGACAAACGGGCTCGGCTCGCCGCCATCGGTGAATTGCGCCGGTTGCAGCACGTTCAGGCCTTCGACAATCAGCACGTCGGGACGGTCGATCACCACCGCCTGGCCATCGAGCACGTCGTAGAAGAAATGCGAATAGAGCGGCGCGGCAACATTCGGCCGGCCAGCCTTAACGTCGTTCAGAAAGGCCAGCAGGCGGTGCGTGTCGTAGCTTTCAGGGAAGCCCTTCTTCTGCATCAGGCCGCGCTGCTCAAGGATGTGATTTGGCAGCAAGAATCCGTCCGTGGTGATCAGATCGACTCTTCGGTGATCGGGCCAACGGGCGAGTAGCGCCTGCAACACGCGCGCGGTCGTGCTCTTGCCGACCGCGACACTTCCCGCGATTCCTATGACGAAGGGCACCTTGCCATCGGCCTTGCTGAAGAACTCCTGGCGCTCGGTGTGCAAGCGCTGCATTGCCTGCACCTGCAGGTTGAGCAGGCGTGAGAGCGGGAGGTAGATCTCTTCGACCTCCTTCTTGGACAGCCGTTGCGTCAGGCCGCCGAGCCGCTCGATTTCGGCATCGTCCAGCGTCATGGGCGTGTCGGCGCGCAGCCGTGCCCAGTCCTTGCGAGTGAAACTCTGATAGGGCGAGAGATCCGTCACAGCCCGGATTGGCGCCTTGCGCGGCAGCCGGCGCAGCGGCAGCTTGCGCGTTCCACCACTTGTTGTCGCTTTGCGCAGCCGCTTCATGGCGCGGCCTGCCGTGCGCTTCGGGAAAAGTGGTAAGCGGTTTTACGACGCGAAACGCGACAAGGCTCGAGGCTTGCCAGGGGTAGCCAAGTTCCGACATAATGTTCGCGTAGTGTTCTCATGTCGGGCTCGCCGGCTGCGCCTTGCTGCATTGCAGCATCTGGGCTGTCATGGGTCAAGCAGAGTGACATGGTTAGCTTATGTTGGATTTAACGCCCTCGGTAGCTTTGAGCCCCCAGTCGCTTAGCCCGATTGGTCCGCGCGGCTTGAGCGAAGCCAACGCCATCGATATCTGGATCGCGCGCTGGCTGCACACCCGCCGCAAGGACATTCTGCTGCGCTACGGTTGCGATCCGCGGCGGCTCTACGACATCTGGGAGGGGCGCAGTTTTCCGCGCAGCCGTGACAAGGCTCTGATCGTTTTTTCCGAACGATTTCCGGGGCTTAGTGGAGGCGTCGACACCAGCCTGCACCGCCGCATTCCAAGGCCTGGGCCGCTCCCCGGCCAGCCCATGCTGTTCGACGAGCTACCTGAGCGGCCTTGCCGGGGCAAGCGCCGCTGACTATGTGTTGGGCAGGCATTTTGCCCGCACCGGAAGCAGCAGTCTCATGGCCGATCGCGATTCTCCCTTTGGCATCTGGCACGGCACCACCATCCTGACGGTCCGCAAGGGCGGCAAGGTGGTGGTCGCGGGCGACGGCCAGGTGAGTCTGGGCCAGACTGTCATCAAGGCCAACGCCAGGAAGGTCCGAACGCTCGGAAAAGGCGGCGTTATTGGCGGATTTGCCGGCTCCACGGCGGATGCGTTCACCTTGTTCGAGCGCCTAGAGGGCAAGCTTGAGCAGTATCCCGATCAGCTCACCCGCGCCTGCGTGGAACTGGCCAAGGACTGGCGCACCGACCGCTATTTGCGCCGCCTGGAAGCCATGATGCTGGTGGCGGACGCCAGGGTATCGCTGGTCCTCACCGGCACCGGCGATGTGCTGGAGCCCGAAGGCGGCATCATGGGCATCGGCTCGGGTGGCAACTATGCTTTGGCGGCGGCGCGCGCGCTGATGGACACGCCAGCCAGCGCCGAGGAGATTGCCCGCAAAGCCATGAGCATCGCGGCGCAGATTTGTGTGTATACAAATAGCAATGTGGTGGTGGAGCAACTCGACGCCATTTGACGATGTTTATGTGTATGCAGAATGTCGTGCATGACCTTGTCATGGCCTGCCATGGCCCAGTCACAGTCCTGTTGTTGCCGTCGTCGGTCCAGGGAAATGCGGGAACATGAAGTAATGGGACCATATACCTATTTCTCAACGATGGAGACGCCTTCGAACACGTCAGCTGAGAAATAGGTGTACTGTCCCCGTCTTGCAGGAGCCCGCCCGTGCGTGACATTCTCGACCTGGATAGCTACCCGCTCGATCAACCGGGCACACCGGCATGGGCCGCGCTGGTCAAAACCTGCCGCGCCGAGCTTGCCCGCACCGGCATGTTCAACCTCGAAGGCTTCCTGCTGCCCGCCGCGACCCAGCGCGCGGTCGCCGAGATGACGCCGGTGCTGGAGACCCTCTCGTTCACGCACAAGCGCAAACACAACATCTATTTCCGCAAGGAGGTGCCGGGCCTCAGCCCCGATCATCCAGCCTTGCGCCTGACCGAGACCATTAATCATACCGTGTGCGCTGATCAGATTCCCGACAGCACGGTGCTGTGGATTTATGAATGGTCGCAATTCATCACGTTCCTGGCCGCCGCCATGGGCAAGGACGCGCTGTTTCCGGCGCGCGATGCGCTGGCGCGAGTGAACGTCATGGCTTACCGCGCGGGCGAGGCGCTGAACTGGCATTTCGACCGCTCCGAGTTCACCACCACGCTGCTGCTGCAGGCACCCGAGACGGGTGGCGACTTTGTCTACCGTAGCGATCTGCGCACGGCCGACGACCCCAACTATGACGGCGTCGCGCGGCTGCTGGCGGGCGACGATCCCGAGGTCAAGACGCTGACGCTGAAAGCGGGCACGCTGAATGTGTTTGCCGGCAAGAACACTGCGCACAAGGTCAGCACGGTTGCGGGGCCGCGCGAACGGATCATCGCGGTGTTCAGCTATTTCGACCGGCCCGGCATGGTGTTTTCGCGCGAAGACCAGATTGGGTTTTATGGCCGGGTGGGGTAACCGGGTTCCGATCACGCGTTGGAGCAACGAGGCCACATGGTCTGCGGCGAGTGCAATTGTTACAAATTCAGGGCGTTGACGGTTCCGCTACCCACCACCTTCCGTCGCGCCCGCAACATATGCTCCCGAGCGCCTGGTTCACCGCCGTCAATTATACCGTCCAACTTAAAGTTTGACCAGTCACTTTGAAGGTTCGTGACAGAGGTCATGGCGTAGGGGCGCACAGCAGTGCGCCCGTCCAAGAACTTGCCGCGCCGCTAGACGGGCGCCGCTCCTCGTCCGGCTTGGTGGCCAACCACTTCAATTCCGCCGCTTCTTGCGCGTGGCCTTTCTGGCGGTTTCCAATGCGGCGGCTTTCCCGCCATGATACAATTTGCCGGTTCGAACTCGAAGGAATTCCGACGTGGACGCCAAAACGCTCGAACATGCGTTGCCGCAAATCGAGCGGCTGATGGATCAGGCCGTCGACAATGCCAAGCCGATTGTCGTCAGCCAGACGGGTGAGGCTGCTGCCATGCTCGTACCCACTATCGCATCAAACCTGACCGCGAAATCATGCTGGGCAAACCCGTCATCGCAGGCACGCGGAGCACGGTCGAGCACATGCTGCGTTACCTGGCGGCCGGCGACAGCGTCGATCATATGCTTCAGAACGACCGGCAGCTAACTCTCGAAGATAATCGCGCAGCCCAAGTCCATGCAGCTGACTATCTGGCGCATGAGAGCATCTTGGCAACTCAGTAGGGATTCATGGACTCCATCAATAAGCCCACCATCCGCGACATCGCCGCTCCAGACGCTCCCGCCTGGCGCCGTCTGTGGGCTGATTATCTTGCCTTTTACAAAACCTCCGTCCCCGCTGCCGTCACTGACGCCACCTGGGCGCGCATGCTCGATCCTGCATCTTCGCTGTTCGGCCGCGCCGCGACGCGGGACGGCGCGATGATCGGCTTTGCCATTGCGCTGGTTCACGAGGGCACCTGGACGGCAGCGCCCGTGTGCTACCTGGAAGACCTGTATGTCGATCCGGCCGCACGCGGTGGCGGCGTTGGCAAGGCGCTACTGCAGGATCTGGTCGACAGCGCGCGCGCGCAGGGCTGGTCGCGGCTCTATTGGCACACGGCCGAGAGCAACGCGACGGCGCGCGGGCTCTACGATCAGTTCTGTCTCGCCGATGACCATGTGCGCTATCGGATGAAGCTGGATTGAAAGTGCGAGCGACCGTTACCCCACAAGGTAATTCAAAGCATCTCTTATACATCCCGTACAACCTATCGTTTGACTCGTGCTCGCAAGCGTAGGGGCGCACAGCAGTGCGCCCGTCCAAGAGCTTGCCGCGCAGCTAGACGGGCGCACTGCAGTGCGCCCATACGCCATGACCTCTGTCACGAACCTTCAAAGTGACAGGTCGAACCATAAGTTGGACGGTATAACCTATCGTTTGACTCGTGCTCGCAAGCGTATGGGCGCACAGCAGTGCGCCCGTCCAAGAGCTTGCCGCGCTGAAAGACGGGCGCACGGCTGAACTCCAGTCACCGCGAAC
>JANLQJ010000320.1:0-6246 GCA_031367715.1 Hyphomicrobiaceae bacterium
ATGCTTGCTGCGCTCGTGATAATCGAAGAGGGTGTAGGCCGCCATGGAGTAAACGCGAAAACGTGATCCAGCTTAGCACGGTGGATCGCTCGGGCTCCGCATCACCACAGCGGTTGACTCATCTCCTGCGTAAAATTGGAGTGAGCTTCCCCCGGAATTTCGTCTGCCAAGGGAAGGGGTATAACCCCGCATAACTTGGAAGGAATAGTACCGATGAAGAAGTTACCGAAGCAGGAATACACAGCGGAATTCAAGCAACTGGCGGTAAAGCGTGTGAAGGACGGACAAAGCAATGGCGTTGTTGCGAAGGAACTGGGGCTTGGCGACCAGACGCTACGTAACTGGGTCAAAGCATTCGATACGGGCAAGCTGACGGGATCAGGAGGCAAGACCGTGACGCCAGAACAGATGGAAATGTCGCGAATGCGTACTGAGAACGCACGACTCAAGATGGAAGTCGCGATATTAAAAAAAGCGACGGCATACTTCGCGAAAGATGCGTTGTGAAGTATGACCAACGGAAATCCCCGTGGGATGCCTGGATCGACACCCAAAGGAAGGTCTATCCGCTGCCGGTGATGTGCGACGTACTGACCGTCAGCATCAGTGGCTAGCGGGCGTGGAGACGAGGTGGCAAACCAAGTCACACGGGCTGACCGATGTCCAGATGCTGGCGCTGATTCGCACCATCCATGCTGAACTGAAAGGGGCTTACGGCAGTCCGCGCATGACCCGGGAACTGCGCGACCGGGGCTTTCCGGCAAGTAAGCCGAGGGTGGAGCGTCTGATGAAAGAGAACGGCATTCGGGCACGGCACAAGCGGCGCTACAAAGCGACGACGGACTCGAAGCACAACTTGCCGGTAGCGCAGAATCTGCTGGACAGAAACTTTACACCGACAACACCGAACAAAGTCTGGACGGCAGATATGACTTATATCTGGACGGACGAAGGTTGGCTGTACCTGGCCGTGGTCATTGATCTGTTCAACAGAGAAGTCGTGGGTTGGTCGATCAAGCCGAGAATGACGGCAGACATCGTGATGGATGCGCTGACGATGGTGTGGTTCAGGAGAAAACCTGCACCGGGGTTGATGCATCACTCGGACAGGGGAAGCCAATATGCGCGCCATGCCTTTCAGGCACGGCTGAAAGCGTACGATATGACTTGTTCGATGAGCCGCAAAGGAAACTGCTGGGACAACGCGCCGACGGAGAGTTTCTTCAACAGTCTGAAGACTGAGCGGGTGCATGGCACCCGCTACCGCACGAAAGAAGAAGCAATGACTGATTTGTTCGATTACATCGAACCGTTTTACGCCCCGCAGGAAGTCCCCTCGCCCAAGAAATTCTTGGACGACTGGCTCAGCAATCAACACGAGAAAGAATTGGCGGCATAATGCCAATAGGTTGGAGGACGAAAAACAGAGGGAACCTCACTGCACCAGTTGCCCGTGAATGCAATCGCGGTGGTTCAGATTGCTGGCGGATGGTTTCCGCTCGGTGGGGTGCCTTCGTAAGGGGTAAATACAAAGCAAGGAGACAATCATGGCAAGAAAGAAAGAGCCCAGTGCATATTTGCAGCTCAAGAAAAAACATCCGGAGTACTTTGGCGCCGTCGAGGCATTGGGGTCAGCGGTGCAACAAGCCGGCCCGCTAGACGAGACGGTCACCCAACTAGTGCAGTTAGGCGCCGCAGCGGCTATCCGCTCCGAAGGCGCAGTACACAGCCATGTAAGACGGGCGCTGGCGGCAGGCGTCAGCGCAGAGGAGATTCATCATGCCCTGATGTCGGTCACCAGCACGATCGGTTTTCCTAACGTCATGGCGGCTTTGAGCTGGGCAGATGATGTAATAGGCAATGAGAAATCCGGCAAGAAGCGGTCGCGCTAAAAGAAGCAGTGCGGGTCTACAATGAAAGTTTGAGGTCCTTCAGCTTCAATATCCCCAATGTTCAATACCGATGGCGCCGGTGTTTATATGGCATTGCCATCTTGGTTGGCGACTGTTGGATCGCAGCGTGATGATCGGCTTGCGGTTGGGTGCCGCGCCGACGTGGAATCGTAAGATTCGCCGACCTGGCCACAGCGACCTATACTGAGACTATCTCCTCACAGGAGGGGGCATGGACTGTAGCGATCTGCTTTTTTTTGAGGCCGAAGTCGGCGCCGCGGGGCGCGAACTATTTGCGCTGGCCGCTTCGCGCCAGCCCCGCCTTTATCGTGGCGTCAACGGCAAGCTGCTGGTCCGCGCCATGGCCGACGACGGGTTGCGCAACGCCCTGTTCCAGTTCGTCGATGTTCTGCCCCAGCTTGCCGACTCACGCCAGGTGGCGTCGCATTTGCGCGCCTATCTTGCCGAAGCCGCCGTTCCCGGCTTGACCGGCTGGTTGCTGCGCATGGCCGCCCGGCCTTCGCTGGCTTGGGCGGTGCGTCGGCAGTCGAAGCGGCTGGCGCACCACTTCCTCGCTGATGAAACCGATGCCGGCCTCGCCGCGATCATCGCTGATCTGGCGCGGGTCCCGGCGCTGGCAACGATGGACGTCGTGGGTGAGCTGGTGCTGACGGAGGCGGAGGCCGATGCCTACCAGAGCCGAAATTTGAATCTGCTGCGCGCACTGCCTCGGGCTGGACAGAACCCGCCGCAGCTCTCGCTCAAACTCACGGCGCTGACCTCCCGCTTCGACCCACTTGATGCCGCCGGCACGCGCAGCCGTGTGTTCGCCCGCCTCGCTCCCATCGTCGCCGCCGCCACAACGAGCGGCGCCACGCTGACGGTGGATATGGAGCATTACGCGTTGAAGCCCTTGATCCTGCGCCTGTTCCTCGACATGCTGGGCACTTGGCCGGCCGGCTGGCAAGCTGCCATCGCACTCCAGGCCTACCTGCCGGAAACGGTGCACGATGTTGAGACGCTGATCGGCGCTGCACAACACCATGGCCGCCGCATCGGCGTGCGGCTGGTGAAGGGCGCTTACTGGGATCAGGAGCACGCCTGGGCGGCGCAACGCAATTGGCCGCTGCCGGTGTTCCGTAGCAAGGCGGATACGGATGCGCTGTACGAGTGCATTACGCAGCGCCTGCTGGAAAACACCGATTGCCTGCACCCCGCCATCGCCTCCCACAATCTGCGCAACCAGGCGCTGGCGCTGGTCTGGGCGCGGCGCCTTGAGCTTGCGCCGGAGCGCTGGGAAGCGCAGATGATCTACGGCATGGCCGAGCCGCTGCGCGATGCGGTGGCCGCCGCGGGTGTGACGATGCGAGTGTATGTGCCGGTGGGCGATGCGACGCTGGGTATCGCCTATCTGATTCGCCGGCTGTTGGAGAACACCGCATCCAACTCTATCCTGCGCCGGACCTATGTCGAAGGCGGCGACTTTGCAGCGCTGATGGCACCACCGGCGCCTGATCTCACGTCCGCATATGCGGCAGTTCAACCGAGGACGAAAACCATGGACCTCCATTCAGATACCCGGCTAGACATTCACGAGGATAAAGGCGCTGGCAGTTTCACCAATCTGCCATTGATCGATTTCTCGCGCCAAGACGAACAGGCCGCGTTTCACGCCGCGCTGGTTCAGGTGCGCGCCACCCTGCCTCGACGTCACGATCTTGCCCAGCCTGCGGGCCGCTACACCGCCCGCAACCCGGCGCATCCGGATGAGGTGCTGGGCCAGATCGATCTGGCCGGCGCGGCGCATGCCGATACCGCCCTTGCCACTGCGGTGGCAGCCTTCCCCGCCTGGCGCGATACACCGGTCGCGGCACGGGTATGCCTGATGCGCCGTGTCGCCGACTTGATGCAGGATGAGCGCCGCTCGCTGACGGCCTTGATGGTGCTGGAGGCGGCCAAGAGCTGGCGCGAAGCGGATGGCGAAATGGCCGAGGCGGTAGACTTTGTGCGCTACTACGCGGCGCAGATGGAGCGCCTGGGGGGATGGCACGAGACCGTGTGTTTCCCCGGCGAGGACAACCGCATCGCTTACGCGCCGCGCGGTGTGGCGGTGGTGATCGCGCCGTGGAATTTTCCCCTCGCCATCCTTGCCGGCATGACCTCGGCGGCGCTGGTGAGCGGCAACTGCGCGGTGATGAAACCGGCACTGCCGGGGCTGCTGGTCGCGCACGCGTTTCTCGATCTGCTGCGCCGCGCCGGCCTGCCGCCGGATGTTTGCCAACTGCTGCCGGGCGACGCGGAGGTGGGCGCGCAGCTGGTGGCCGATCCGCGCATTCATATCGTTGCGTTCACCGGCTCGCGTGCCGTCGGCCTGAAAATCCTCCAGGCCGCCTACACGCCGGCGCCCGGCCAGCGCCACATCAAACAGGTGGTGTGCGAGTTGGGCGGCAAGAACGCCATCGTGGTGGACACGGATGCCGATCTCGACGAAGCGGTGACCGGCATTCTGGCGTCGGCCTTCGGCTACTCGGGGCAAAAGTGTTCTGCCTGTTCGCGTGTCATCGCCGTCGGCAGCGCTCACGAGCGCCTGCTGCCGCGTCTCGCCGAAGCTGCGGCAGCCCTGGCCTGGGGCCCACCGGAAGACCCGCGCTGCGAACACGGCCCCTTGATCACCGAGGCGGCGCAACGCAAGGCGCTGGCCTACATCGAGATCGGCAAAACGGAGGGCCGCATGCTCTGGCAGGGCACGGTACCCATCCCCGGCTGGTATGTGGCGCCAACGATCTTTGCCGATATCCGCCCGCAGCACCGCCTGGCACAGGAGGAGGTGTTCGGCCCGGTGCTGGCGGTGTTGAGTGCGCCGGACTACGACACGGCGCTGGACATGGCGCTGGACAGTGACTATGCACTGACCGGCGGCGTCTATTCGCGCCTGCCTTCGCATCTGGCCCAGGCGCGGCTGGCCTACCGCATCGGCAATCTTTACCTCAACCGCAAGATCACCGGCGCCCGTGTCGGCATCCAGCCGTTCGGCGGCATCGCTCTGTCGGGAACCGGCGTGCAGGTCGGCGGGCCAGACTACCTGAAGCAATTTTTGTGGAGCCGTTGCGTGGCCGTCAACACCATGCGCCATGGCTTTATTCCGAACGAATAGGTCGCCATGAAATCTAACGGGTTGGAAGTCACCCACCGTGATGGAGGTCAACCATGTCAGCCACTAAGGACACGCTTGCCGAACTGTGCTTGATCGGTGTTGCCAGCGCCCTCGGCGCGCCCGGCCCCGGTGCCGAAGCCGGACCCGCCGCGCTTGCAGCATTGGGGATCGGCGCCGCCCCGTTGCGCGCAGGTCTATGCGCGAAGTGGCAGACGACGCTCGTCCCGGGGCGTGAAAAACGCTGGTCGGCGTTGATGGATTTGTGTAACAGGCTGGCGGATGCGACAGCGGCGGCGGTGGTCGCCGGCAAACTACCGGTCGTCCTCGGCGGCGATCACGCCATGGCCGCGGGGACGTGGCGTGGCGTGGCCCGCGCGATGAAGAAACCGCTCGGCCTGGTGTGGATCGATGCCCACCTCGATGCACACACGCCCGCCACCAGCCCGTCGGGGAATCCACACGGGATGCCGCTGGCGGCACTACTGGGTGACAGTGTGGCGGGGCTGGAGGCGATTGCCGGCCCGCTGCTTGATCCGCAACGGGTCGCTGTGGTCGGCGCCCGCAGTTGGGAGGACGATGAGTTGCGTTTGCTGAAAGCGCTGGGTGTGCGCATCTTTCCGATGAGCGAAATTCACTCGCGTGGCCTCCCGGCAGTGATGGCCGACGCTTTGGCGCTGGTGCGGCACGACGGGGCGAGCTTCGGCATCAGTATCGATCTCGACGCCATCGATCCGTCGCAGGCTCCCGCCGTGGCGACCCCGGTGACGGGGGGGCTCGACGCCGAACAGTTGCGTCAAAGCCTGCGCGGCCTGGCCCGCCATGCGGACTGCGCCGCCATCGAAATCGCCGAATACGATCCTGCCCGTGATGTAGGACATTGCACGGGACGCCTTGTTGTGGATTTGCTTGAAGCGCTTTGCCTGCCCGGGGCGGAACAATTGATGGTTTGGGAAAACCACTATGGCGCTCGCAACTACGCGCCCCTGCCGGTGGTGTTGACGCGGGGCGTAGGCTGCTGGGTGTGGGATGTGGATGGCCACCGCTATCTCGACATGATGTCCGCCTATTCCGCGTTGTCATTTGGCCACGCTCACCCGCGTTTGGTGGCAGCGCTGACGAGTCAGGCCAAGCGTCTCGCGGTCACCTCGCGCGCCTTCCACACCGACCGCCTGCCGCTGTTCCTGAAGCGGCTCACCGAAC
>JANLQJ010000353.1:0-3941 GCA_031367715.1 Hyphomicrobiaceae bacterium
GGAAAAGCATGAAGCCGACGCCGCGCGCGCTCTATATCGAACTCAGGAAGCGCTTCAACGGTAGCAACAACGGGCAAATCTCGAAGTCAGTCAGAGAAGCAGCCGCCGAACTCCACATCGCGAAGGATTCGGCGTCAAAAGCGTTCAAGGAGCTTGAAGCAAAGGGGTTTATCAAGTGCCGGCAGCGCGGAGACTTCAACTGGAAACTCGGATTGGCAAGCATCTGGATACTGACGGAAGAATCCTATGGAAGCGAATTCGCGACGAAGGAGTTCATGCGCTGGACCGCAAAGGAAAAAGCCGGTCCCAAATTGGGGCCGTCTCAGTCCCAAACGAAGGACGGTGATGCGTCGGAAGGTCGCGACAATGTGGCGGACAGTCCCAAATCCAGGACCGAGGCAGGCGAAAATTGACAATCTTCGGTCCCAAAAGAAGGACGCATATATATCCATCGGGAGTGCCCGCGAGATGCGCTCCTCTTTGTTCATCGGCATGCTTGAACACGGGCGGTCGAAGCGCTCAAGATGCGTGGAGCCTCGACATTGCGCAACGCTTCTTGAGCGCGCTTTGTGATCGAAGTCTTCAAACAGCGGCCCTCCCGGCAGGCCCGCGCTGATGGCAAAGAAACATGTCGAAGAAGAGCACCGTCTCGAAGACAAGTCGCGCTCCGCCTGCAATTCCAGCGCCTAGCGCTGCCGAACAGACAGCCATCGGACACGCGCGCTCGCGGGTGGCCGCCCGCGCTCCGCGCTTCGCAGTTCAGGCGCGACAAGACAAAGATGGCAAACTCGAACCTCTTAGCCCCGAACACTCCGATGCGATCGGCTGGATTCGCCGGCTCGAAGACGCATTTGGAACGTCCGGCACAGCGTTTCCGACTTCGCAACTCGAGCACTTACTTCGTGCCTGTCGGGACAGCGGTGGGAAAGTAGATATCGGCAAGCTAAACGGAATGCTTGCCTTCATCGACGGCACGCGACCGGAAAACGAGTTGCAAGCTATGCTCGGGGTACAAATGGCGATGACGCATTCGATGGCGCTGGAAATCCTTCGCCGCGCCCAGCGCGTCGATCAAATACCGCAAGTTGACAGCGCCGGGTCGCTCGCCGTGAAGTTGCTGCGCACATTCACGATGCAGGTCGAGGCGCTGGCCAAATTGCAGCGTGGCGGCGAACAGGTTGTTAAGGTCGTGCATGTGCATGCGGGCGGGCAAGCCATCGTCGGGACGGTGCAAGCCGGGGCCGGGGTGGGAGGGGGTATCAATGAAAGTCGAAGCCAACCCCATGCAAAGGGGCGATTGTCAACCATTGGGGCTCCGAATGGCTCCGAAATGCCACGCACGGACACGATCCGGGAGACTGTGCCAGTCGCCGAAGGTGTCGGGCAAGAGCCGATGCCGGATGCACGGCGGCGCGATCGGTAGCGGTGCGCCAGAAGGCGACCGCAATGGTTCATATCGAAGCGGGCGATTCACCGAAGCGGCAATCGCGAGCCGTCGGGAAGGTGCCGCTCTCATCAGGCTTGCCCGGCAGACCCTTTCAGGCTGCGAATGACTTGCCGCGCGGTGCTTCCCATGTGCTTCCCAGCGGCGCACACAAAATCGAAGCGCCGCGAGCCCCCTCTGTAAGTCATTGATTTCATTAGAGCAACTGGAGCGGGCGAAGGGATTCGAACCCTCGACCCTAACCTTGGCAAGGTTATGCTCTACCCCTGAGCTACGCCCGCGATCCAGTCAGCTGGAGCCCTGAGGCTCGAACGCCAAGGCGCGTCTTATCGCCCACAATCATTGACAATGCAACACCCTTTGCCATCAAGCCGCGACCGCAACGCCACCGTGCCGCTCGCGCATCGGCCGGCTCTGCTTGCTCCAGGTCCAGCTGCGGCCATAGGCGGTGATCGGCCGCTCCACCAGCTTGGTGCCGATCCAGCCGACCAGCACCGCCAGCGGCAAGGCCGCCAACGTCACCATGAGCTGCAGGGGCGTGGCGATATCGGGGCGGCCACCCAGGATGAGCCCATGCAACAGGCCAAGCACAGTCAGATGGGTCAGATAAACGCTGTAGGACGTGTTGCCGAAGAAGCAGAGAATTGGCGAATTGAACCGCTTGGCCTCAGGGGCACCGCGCACCAGGCTGAGAATGAACGACGCCGAGGCAATCGACACCAGCAAGCCGCCGAAGATCGCAAAACTGTGCCCATGGGCGCCGTCGATGAGCTTGAGGGCAATAGTGGCCACCAGCAGCACCGGCGGCAGGACACGCAGCGTCAGATCGTGGCGCGCCCAGTCGATGCCCGGCGTCTTCCAAAGCACACCCGCGATCAGGCCGCTGATCAGCGTATCGGCGATGCCCGGCAACAGCACCAGCGTGGCCATCGGCGGCAGCGCCCCGGTGAGAACGACATAGGCGCGGAAGGCGACCGACAGCACCAGGCCAAAGCTCAGCGCCGGCAACAAGTGGCGTCGCGGCACGATGAAGAAGAATGCCGGAGCAAGCAGATAAAACTGCTCCTCGACCGCCAGCGTCCAGGTCGGTGCCAGCCAATGCGGCCCGATCGTGTTGGTCGACACGAAGAAGAAATTCTGCACGAAGGTCAGGTAGGACCAGAGCGGGAAGGTTGCGCGCACATCGAGCCAGCTGGCCGATGCGAAATAAACGATGCAGGCGAACACCAGGGTCACACAAACGATATAGACCGGCAGCGTCCGGCACAGGCGGCGGGCATAAAAGACGACGAAGAAATTGGCGCGATCCTGTTTTTCCAGAATGAGACGGGCGACCAGAAAGCCGCTGAGCACAAAGAAGGCGACGACGGCAATCCAGGCTATGGCGAAGGCCGGCTGGCCGTGCGGCACCTCGGCAAAATAGTGCGAAACCAGCACGAACACCGTCATCAGGCCACGAAAACCATCGAGCGCCACCATGCGCGGCTCATTGCTGGCGTTGGGGCCGGGCGCGGCCATGGCTGCTGACGGGTTGATTGTAGAACGCATGCACGACCCCACTGATTCCGGTTGGCATTAAGCACTGCCGGTAACCATGCAAGATCGACGCCAGAAACGATCTGGTCCGCAAAATTCGGCCGCTTATGCGAACGCCAAGGCCGGTAGCCGCATGCGCTGGCAAGCGCGCGAATATCCCGATACTTGCCGCGCCTTGTGCACTTCGTAGAATTTCTGCGCCTCTGCGGTGGCCGTGGCGTCCAGCTTGATCATGGAAAACGTGCGCTCGATGGCCATCTGCTGTGGTCGTTGGTTTAGGCGGTGTTGGGATGGGTGAGCGCGCCTGATAGCTGCCGATGCCGCTGCCATCAAGCCGACACACCCTTTGCCGACCAACCTGTCGACCGCAATTCAGCGCCGCAAATTCAATTCAGCTGTTTGGCCTGGTAGGGGCTGTCGAGCGAGAAGGCTGGCACGGCGACGTCGAACTGCGCCCCGTCGGGACGCTGCATCTGATAGCTGCCGGCCATGATGCCGGACGGTGTCGTCAGTGGGCAACCGCTGGTATAGGTGAATGATTCGCCCGGCATGAGCACCGGCTGTTCGCCGACCACGCCTGGGCCGCGCACCTCCTCGGTCTGCCCGCGAGCATCCGTGATGCGCCAATGCCGCGAGCGCAGCTGCACTTGCGCCGTGCCGAGATTGGCGATCTCGATGGTGTAGGACCAGAAATAGCGGCTCTGCTCGGGGAGCGAACGATCGCCCATGAATTGGGGTTCGACGGTCACCCGGATGTCGTGGGTGGTGGCTTTATACATTGCGTGCTCCGCTTCTGGTCCGGCGCTGGCCGTGCTAGTACCCACAATCGCAAAAACCAGGTAAGGAACACGGCGCCATTGGCATAAAAGCTGGCGATCAGGGCGGCCGCGGGCAACGCATTGTGCCAGGGGTCAAGCATGGCGAAGGCGAGCGGAACCGAGCCATAGAAGATGAAATCGAG
>JANLQJ010000331.1:0-6560 GCA_031367715.1 Hyphomicrobiaceae bacterium
TGAAGTCATGGCTGCACGGCCGCCAGTTGCGCGCGCCACCCCGTCTAACAGCCCCGGCCTGATGCCGGCGTCCACACCCAAGGGTTGAACCGCAGCCTCAAAACTGCGAGGCACGCCGGTCAACTGCCGATTCTAGGTTGAACAGATAGGCATCGCCATCCGTGCTTGTCGCGGAGGCAACAAGCCAAGGCCGCGCTGCTCGGCCTCGGCCATCACGCTCTGGCTCGCGATGCCGCTGTCGCCGCGCAGCAGTGTCGGCCAACAGTCACGGGGTATGCTGTCGATCAATCTCCATAGTCCGGGTACGGAGTGCACGCCAGTGTGCTGGTTGTTGGGCGCGGTCTCCACGGCCATCACCAGCCGCGGGCCCGCCAGCATATAGGTGTGGTGCACATGGCTTGGGCGCCCCGGCTTCTTGGGATTGTAGCCGACATTGCCGTCGCGGCTTGCCGCGGAGGCAACAAGCCAGGGCGCCTTCCTGGTGCCCGTAGAGTGGCTTCACGGTGGTGTCGATGTCGACGATATAGGGTTCACTGAGCAGTGGACGGACGGTGGCGTCGAGGTGACCCTGCAGCCAGTCGAGGCCAGCCTGCTCGGGGATCGCTCTGAGCGCCCGGCGCAAACTGTCCTCGCTCACGATCGGGCGCTTGCCGAGCAAGTCCGGCAGCACCTGATCGGAGCGCAGCGCCGTGACATGGGCATGGCGCTTGTGACCGGCCAGCGCCGCCAGCGCCCCGAATCCAACAGAGGGGGTGCCGACCACGTCGCGCACGGCCGGGGCATTCGGACTGGAGTAGCTCAGCGGGCAGTCGCCGACGGCGGCGTCGAAGCGGCCCGACACCTTCAGGAACTCGGCGAAATACACGAGTTGGCCAAGCGGTGTCAGCGGGCTCGACGCATCCCATTCGACGCTGACCGGACCACCGAACGTGTCCAACGCTTGCGGGCCCGCGGGCGGGCTCGCTTCAACCGCAAGTTGAGTACCCGCCGGGTCCAGCTTCATCGGCAAAGAACTGTGCATCATGTGCAGGAAAATACACGGTTCTCTACCCGCGCGCCCTCAGGCAACTCCCGGTTCTAGGCTAATTCGCCTGGCCGGTGACGATGACAGAGTCACTCAGTACAACTGACGCACCCAACAGGGCAGAATGGTAGGGTGCGTCAGGCCCATTTCCGGGCCGTGACGCACGGCGGGCTCGGGCGGTGCGCATGACGCAGCTTTGCGGCCGCCAAGAGGCGGCCTGACGCACCCTACCGAACCTCCGACTACACCCCCTCGAACAGCGCCGTCGAGAGGTACCGTTCGGCGAAACTCGGTGCCACCGTCAGGATGCGTTTGCCTTCCATGCCGGGGCGTTTGGCGATTTCCAGGGCGGCAGCGACATTGGCGCCGGTCGAGATGCCGCCAGGAACGCCGTCGAGCTTGGCGAGCTTGCGGGCGGTGGCAAACGCGGTGTCGTTGTCGATCTTGATCACCTCATCGACGACGCGCATGTCCATCACGGCGGGGATGAAACCGGCGCCAATGCCCTGGATCTTGTGCGGGCCGGCCGCGCCGCCCGACAATACCGGGCTGGCGGTGGGTTCGACCGCGACCACCTTCAGGCTGGGAATGCGCGGTTTCAAGGTGCGGCCGACGCCAGTGATGGTGCCGCCGGTGCCCACGCCCGCGACGAAGTAATCGAGCTTGCCGCCGGTGTCACTCCAGATTTCCTCCGCGGTCGTGCGATCATGCACAGCCGGATTGGCCTGGTTGATGAACTGGCCGGGCAAAATGGAATTGGGGATTTCCTTCAGCAGCTCTTCGGCGCGGGCGATGGCGCCCTTCATGCCCTTTTCGGCCGGTGTCAGCACCAGCTCGGCGCCGAGGAAGGCCAATAGCTTGCGGCGCTCGATCGACATCGATTCCGGCATGGTCAGTATAAGGCGGTAGCCGCGCGCGGCGGCAACAAACGCCAACGCGATGCCGGTGTTGCCGGAGGTCGGTTCGATCAGAGTGGTGCCGGCCTGAATCCGGCCTTCCGATTCCAGCGAGTCGATCAACGCTACGCCGATGCGATCCTTGACCGAGGCGAGTGGATTGAAGAATTCCAGTTTCACCAGCACTTCGGCCTTGGCGCCCGCTTCGGCGGCGATGCGGTTGAGGCGGATGACCGGCGTGTTGCCGATGGTCTCGGTGATGTTGTTGAAGACCTTGTCATGGCCCCACTTGGTGGTGCCCTCGATAGTCTTGATGCGGATGCTGTCGGTCATGGATTACTCCAGTGCGAGCGGAACGAGGATTGGCGGCGTACCTTGCATGATCGACAAGGTGCGCGCCAGCACTCAGCAACGCACGGCAGCAATCGCCGGTTGCCGGCAGACCACCGGCGCTGACCGCCGCCAACGTCTTCGCGCAACATTTTTGCGCCGCGTTCACTTTGATCGCGATGAATTTCCCGTCGAGCCGAATCCGCCATCACCACGTTGAGTGACATCCAAATCGTCATCCTCGATCAGGTCGACTTTGATCACCGGCGCAAACACCAACTGGGCAATGCGGTCGCCGCGCCGAACGGTGAAGGGTTCGCTGCCATGGTTGATCAGCAACACGCCGATCTCGCCGCGATAGTCGGCATCGATCGTTCCAGGGGCGTTGAGCACGGTGACGCCATGCTTAAGGGCAAGACCCGAGCGCGGCCGGACCTGGCCCTCGATATAGAGTGGGATGTCGACGGCAAGGCCGGTCGGGATCAGCGCGCGCGCACCTGGGGCGAGCGTCACCGGAGTGTTATCGGGCACTGCCGCGGCCAGATCCATGCCCGAGGCATTGTCACTTTGATATTCCGGCAGCGGCAGGCCCTTGGCGTGCGGCAACTGCATGACGTCGACCTGCGCCGGCACAGCGTCGAAATCGTCGAATTCCTCGCTGAACAATTCGTCACTGAGATCAACCTGGCTGGCGAGTTGAGCCAAATGGGCGAGCAATTTGGCCTTTTCGCTGCCACTGTCCGGCGGCACGATTTCGATTTTACTGGCGCGTGGGGCAGGCATCTCCGGGCCGTTTTTCTTTCTCTTGGTCATGGCGCATGTCCTCCCTTTGTCACTTCGGCTAGCTGAACTGCGACGCGCGCGAGCAGTCGTTCGGCGACCGCTTCCTTGCTAAGTTCCGGCCAGCTCTCGATGCCGCCCGCCGACACCAGATGCACGGTGTTCTTCTCGCCCCCAAAAGTGCCGGTCTTGGGCGACACATCATTGGCGATTATCCAGTCGCAGCCTTTGGCTGTCAGCTTCTTTTTGGCGTTGTTCAAAACGTTTTCGGTCTCGGCCGCAAAGCCGATCACGAGCCGCGGACGGGCCGGGCCAGACGCCGACAGGGTGCGCAAAATATCAGGATTTTCAATCAGGTCCAGACGCGGAGTGGGTGCGCCTTTGGCCTTCTTGATCTTTTCATCGGCGATGTCGGGTGTGCGCCAGTCGGCGACGGCGGCGGCGAATATGGCGACCTCCGCTGGCAAGGCCGCCTGAGCTGCCGCGAGCATCTCGCGTGCCGTTTCGACATGATGAACGCTGACGCCTGCCGGATCGGGGATCGCCACCGGCCCGGAGACCAGTGTCACCCGCGCGCCCATTCGCGCGGCAGCTGCGGCGATGGCGTGGCCTTGCCGGCCGGAAGAGCGGTTAGAGATGAAACGCACCGGATCGATCGGCTCCAGCGTCGGGCCGGAGGTCACAAGAATATGTTTTCCAGTCAATGGCTTATCGACATTCAGTGCGGTCTCTATGGCGGCCAGGATGTGCGCCGGTTCGGCCATGCGGCCAAGGCCCGCCTCGCCGCGCTCGGCCATTTCGCCGCGCTCGGGGCCGATGAAGCCGATGCCGTCTGCCGCCAGCTGTTTGACGTTCCGCTGCGTCGCCGGATGCGCCCACATACGTGGGTTCATGGCCGGGGCCAGCAGCACCGGTTGGTTGGTGGCCAGCAGCACGGCGGTGGCCAGATCATCGCCATGCCCACCCGCCATTTTGGCCATCAGATCGGCGGTTGCGGGCGCAACCACGATCAGATCGACCTCGCGCGACAGCCGGATATGACCGATTTCGTGCGTCCCATCGAGCGCCCAGAGGTCGCTAAACACCGTGCTGCCGCTGATGGCGCCAACCGACAAGGGCGTGACGAACTGCTGTGCGCCCGCCGTCATGACCACGCGCACGCAGTGTCCGCGCTCGCGCGCGCGCCGGATCAGTTCAAGGCATTTGTAGGCAGCAATGCCGCCGCCGATGATCAGAAGCAGGCGAGCCATGTGGCCCCTCGCGCGTTCGGCCGAACCGGCGGCGAGCCTAGCATACGGGGCGGCGGCGGGGCAGTCCAAAGCGGCGGGCGACGGCCTGCAATGGACCAAGGTAGATGGCGCCGAGACTCTGGAACTGGCGCGTTTCCTCGCCGATGCCGAAATCCCTAACGTGCTCGCCCGCCGACGGCAGCAGCGTGCCCGCCATCCGGTCCCAGATCGCAAGCGCGGTGCCGAAATTGGTGTCGTAGTGGCGCGGATCGTTGGAATGATGAATGTGATGCATGGCCGGGCTGACCAGCCAGCGCTCGACCGGGCCGCCAAAACCCAGCCAGAACGGGCTGTGCCGCAGCACGCCGCCAAGCGCGTTGGCCGCGACCCGGAAGATATTGGCACCGGCCAGGGTGGCAACCGTCAGATGGTCGCCGAACAGGCCGATGAACAGGCCGTTCACCGCCGCAGTGCCAATGCCGATGGTCGCCATGGTGAACAGCGGATCGAGCGGGTGATGACGCTGCACGGTGAGGAAATTCAGCACTTCGGCCGAATGGTGCACCTTGTGGAACTCCCACAAGACCGGGATGCGGTGCTGCAGATAGTGCGTTGTCCAGCGGGCCAGATCGTCGACCACGAACAGGGCTATCGTCAGGGCGAGCCCGAGCAGCGCGGCCAGCCATCCGGTGGTTTGGCCATGCACGCCGAGCCAAGCCAGCGCAGCGCCGATGCAGCCCGTGATGGCGCCGAAATTTAGCGCCAAGGTCGACAGGAGCGTCACCTGCAGCAGCGGATTAATGAACAATATCAGATAGTCATTGCGCGCGCTGCGGCTCAGCCAATGTCGCGGTTCGGTCAGGATGGCCAGCGCGCGGGCCGCCGCCGGAGCCATGTTTCTGGTGCCGCCGGCCATGCAACAGACCATGACCAGGCTGACGACGACATAGGGCCACTAGAGTTTGCTGCTGGCATCGCTCACGATGGTGCGGATCGGCTCTTGCAAAGCCAACCGCAGCCGCAACATCAGTTCGTCGAGGGACCAGGGCATGCCAGCAGGCTACCGGGCAGCCCTTAACAAGCGGCAAACCCGGCCAGGGCAACCTGATCGGCAAGGTTGATTAATCCGCATTTAGAACTATTCTAAGGATCGGGAGTCCGCGCGGCTGAGGGTTATCTATCGTGAAGCAGTTCTCCGATCTGACCGAGCAGGAAATCCTCGCCCTCGCCATCTCGCTCGAGGAAGAGCATGGCCGCATCTATGGCGACTATGCGCAAGGATTGAAGGAGAGCTATCCGGCCTCGGCCAAGGTCTTTACCGAGATGGCGGAGGAGGAGAATACCCACCGCCGCTGGTTGATCGATCTGCATACCAAGCGCTTTGGCGATCACATCCCGTTGATCCGCCGCCAGGACGTCAAGGGTTTCATCAAGCATGAGCCGTATTGGATGGTGCGCCCGCTCGGGCTCGAAAAGGTACGCAAGCAAGCCGAGACGATCGAATACGAAACGCGCACGTTTTACGAAAAGGCGCTGACGCGCACGACCGATGCCAGCATGCGCAAGCTGCTGGGCGATCTGGTGCAGGCTGAACGTGGTCACGAGTCGCTGGCCGACAAGCTGTCAGAACAGCATCTGACCACCAGCGCCAAGGACAGCGAGGATCAGGCCCGCCAACGCATGTTCGTGCTGCAAGTGGTGCAGCCGGGCCTCGCGGGATTGATGGACGGTTCGGTCTCGACCCTGGCGCCGTTGTTTGCCGCGGCCTTCTCGACGCATCAAACCTGGCCGACATTCCTGGTTGGGCTTGCCGCCTCGATCGGTGCCGGCGTGTCGATGGGATTTGCCGAAGCATTGTCCGATGACGGATCGTTAACCGGTCGCGGTCATCCCTGGTTGCGCGGTGGCATCACGGGATTGATGACGGCGGTCGGCGGCCTCGGCCATACGCTGCCTTACCTGATCACGGATTTCCGCACCGCGACCGGCGTTTCCATCGCCGTGGTGCTGGTCGAACTTTGGGTGATCGCCTGGATCCGCGCGCGCTATATGGACACGCCGTTCCTGCGCGCCGCCTTCGAGGTGGTGCTCGGTGGATTGATCGTGTTTGCGGCCGGGATCCTCATCGGCAGTGCCTGACGCCTAGGTTCTGGGTCAAGCTAGGGCGGTTTGCACCTCATCTGCATCAGCGGTGGCCGCAGAAGTGGGGGGAGTCCCCCATAGATCCCAAACCCCTGTGGGGGGGAAATAAGGGGGTTGACCCCCAAAATCTATAATAGCGGCGAAGGGGTGTTTAAAATC
>JANLQJ010000047.1:0-10669 GCA_031367715.1 Hyphomicrobiaceae bacterium
TGCCCGAGGGCGGCCGCAAGCCGCCCCTACCGTCGCCACCAGCGCAAAAACCACGTCACTTGCCCGTGCCCCCGGTTCGCTCCAGTATCAGCGCAACCGCAACCTCCGGACCATCCCCCATGCCCGCTCCCACGCCCATCACCCCCGCCGACATCGCCACCTTCCGCGCCGATGGCGTTACCGTACTTCGCGGCATCCTCTCGCCCGACTGGGTCGCTCGCCTTGCCTCTGGCGTGGCCGAAAACCTCGCCCATCCTGGCCCCTACGGCAAGAACCACGCCGAGGGCACTTCGGCCTATTTCGGCGATTATTGCAATTTCGGCCGCATCACCGTGTTTCGCGAGGTCGCCGAGCAGGGCCCGCTCGGCGCGGTCGCAGGTGCCCTGATGGGCTCACCACGTGTACAACTGTTCCACGAGCATGTGCTGGTGAAGGAGCCCGGCAACGGCACGCCGACGCCCTGGCATCAGGACCAGCCTTATTATAGCGTCGACGGCGACCAGACCGTCAGCCTGTGGGTGCCGCTCGATCCCGTGGTCGCCGAGGTCTGCCCGAAGTTCCTGGCCGGCAGCCATGCCGACGGAAAGTTCTACGTTCCCAAGCGTTTCAAGACCAACGCCGCCATGGAAGGCGACACCTCGCGGTACGAGCCGTTCGATGGCGTCGATGAGGTGGCGCAGCGGGAACGCCTGCGCTTCTGGGCGCTTAGCCCCGGCGATGCGGTCGCCTTCAATTACAAGACGCTGCACAACGCGCCGCCGAACACGTCCGGCAACCGCCGCCGCGCCATCAGCTTCCGCTTCATCGGCGAGGATGCGCGCTATGCCGTGCGCTCGCATGCAGTGTCCCCGCCCTATCCGGAGATGGGACTGAAGGCCAAGCACGGTGAGCGCATGCCGGAGGAGTGGTTTCCGGTGGTGTGGCGGGAGTAACTTGTAGGCTCTGCCCGACCCAACAATTTGTTGCTGGCGCGGTCCGTGCAATCTTGGGACGCGCTGAAACGCTCGACCCAGACCTACGGCCACTTCACCACCGGCGGCAGACTGGAGAGGATCGAGTCCACATTGCCCCCGGTCTTCAGGCCGAAGATGGTACCTCGGTCGTAGAGTAGATTGAACTCCACATAGCGGCCGCGCCGGATCAGCTGTTCCTCGCGCTCGGCATCAGTCCAGGGTTGTGCGAAATTGCGGCGCACCAGATCGGGATAGCTGCCGAGAAAAGCCCGGCCGACATCCCGGGTAAAAGCAAAATCGGCGTCCCAACTGCCACTGTCGAGATAATCGAAGAAAATACCACCTATCCCGCGCATCTCGTTGCGATGCTTGAGAAAAAAATAGTCCTCGCACCATTTCTTGTAGCGCGGATAGTCGGCGACGGCGTGCGCCTCGCAAGGGGCACGCATGGCGGCGTGGAAAGCGACCGTATCGGCGTCCTCCTGCGTGCGCCGGCGATCCAATAGCGGCGTCAGATCGGCGCCGCCGCCGAACCAGGCCTTGGTGGTCACCACAAAGCGCGTGTTCATATGCACGGCGGGCACATGCGGGTTGCGCGGGTGCGCAATCAGCGAGATGCCCGAGGCCCAGAAGCGCGGATCTTCGGAGGCGCCCGGGATCTGGCCCCGGAACTCCGGCGCGAACTCGCCGTGCACGGTGGAAGTGTGCACGCCCACCTTCTCGAACACCCGGCCGTGCAGCATCGACATGACGCCACCACCGCCCTCTGCGCCGGAATGGTCCTTGCGCGCCCAAGGCGAGCGGATGAAGCGGCCGGGCGGCTGATCGGAGTGGCGCGCGCTGGCGGGAAGGTCAGCTTCCAGCCGCTCGAAGGCGACGCAGATGTCGTCGCGCAAGGCTTCAAACCAGGCGCGGGCGGTGGACTGTTGATGCGAAATCAAGGTATACTCCCCGTCGCACATATTCGATAGTTGCAGACGCTAAAGGGACACCTATGGAAAAGGCAAGCAGCGATACGGCACGGCGGATCAAGCAGCCCGCCAACCCGCCTGATAGCACAACGAAGCAGAAGATTCGTGATGCGGTTCGTGCCGTCGTCCACGGTACAGCAGCACCGGATAGGACGGCTGGAAAACCACCCCAGCGACCGGCCCGCGCGACCGGGAAATGACTGAACCACGCAAGCGGGCAGCACCCCGTGCTCGATTGCTCGCTGCCGATGGCATTCCGGAACATTATGCAGATCATGTGTTCGTAAATTGCCCTTTCGATGATGCTTATGAGCCTATTTTCAATGCGGTCGTGTTTGCGGTTCTGGATTGTGGCTTTGTCGCAAGAAGCGCCTTGGAAATTGCGGATAGCTCGGAAGTCCGAATAGACAAGATTTGCCGCATCATTGCTGGCTCCAAACTGGCCATTCACGACCTTTGCCGCACGGAACTCGATCCGCACACCGAGCTGACTCGGTTCAACATGCCTCTTGAGTTGGGACTTTTTCTGGGGGCTAAGAAGTTTGGCGCAGGCTTCCACCACGAAAAATCTTGCTTGATTCTGGATCGGGAACCCTATCGTTACCAGAAGTTTATTTCGGACATCGCCGGACAGGACATCAGAGCTCACGAGGGAAAGGCAGAACTGGCTGTGGGACTTATCCGCGAGTGGCTTGTCAGCTCGTCGAAGCGAAAGACCATTCCAGGTGGCAGCGCAATCTGGCGGCGCTATCTCGGATTCCAGGATCGCTTGCGGTCAATGTGTCTGGAAGCTGAGTTGCTTGAGTCGGAACTCACCTTCAACGACCGGACCAATTTCATCGCTGATTGGCTCCTTGAGACAGCATCGAACAAGGCGCGTCGGTAGGAGACGCCAACCCAGACTGTTCGGCATTGTGATCTGTGCACATCACAGCTTTTGAGAGTAGCGCCATGTTCGCCCGTCTCCTCGCCTGGTTCGAAAAACACATCGACCCGTTCCTGAAGGGCGACGAGAGCAAGCCGTCCGGCGGGCTGCTCGCCTTCTATTGGCATTATGTCAAGCCGGTCTGGCCGCTGTTCGTGGTCCTGCTGCTGGTCGGCTTTGTCGGCTCGCTGATCGAGGTGTCGCTGTTTGCCTATCTCGGCGGGCTCGTCGATCGCTTGCGCACGTCGACTGACCCCAGCACCTTCTTTCGCGATCACGGGCCGCTGCTGATCTGGATGGCGTTTGTCGCCGCCGTGCTGCGCCCGGTGGTGTTTGGCGTCAGCGACCTGATCAAGAACCAGACCATCTCGGCACCGTTCACCAATCGCATCCGCTGGCAGACGCATCGTTATGTGCTGCGCCAGTCGCTGGGCTATTTCCAGAACGATTTTGCCGGCCGTATCGCCAACAAGATCATGCAGACCGGCCCGGCCTTGCGTGAATCGGTCATGCAATGCGTCGAGGCGATCTGGTTTGTGCTGATCTATACCGTGTCGGCGCTGTATCTGTTCGCGCAGGCCGACATCCGGCTAACCATTCCGTTGCTGCTGTGGCTGGTGTCCTATGTCTTCCTGCTGCGCTATTTCGTGCCGAGGGTGAAGGCGCGCGCCGTCGCCAATGCCGATGCCCGCTCGCGCCTGACCGGCCGGATTGTCGATAGCTACACCAACATCCTGACCGTGAAGCTGTTCGCCCATGCCGACCGCGAGGACGCCTATATCGCCGGCGGCCTCGCGGCGCAGCTCGATACCTTCAAGGCGCAGTTGCGCATGATCACGTTCATGAACACGGCGGTGTGGACGACCAACGGTCTGTTGATGGCCGGCACCACGGGGCTGGCGCTTTGGCTGTGGTCGCATGGGTCGATCACCATCGGCGCGATTGCGCTGGCGTCCAGCTTGGTCATCCGTATCGTGAATATGTCGGGTTGGATCATGTGGGTGGTGACGGGGCTGTTCGAGAACATCGGCCAGGTCCAGGAGGGCATGGAGACCATCTCGCGCGAGCACGACGTGATCGACCGCCCGGGCGCGAAGCCGATCACAGTTCCGCGCGGAGAAATCCGCTATCAGGGCGTGAAGTTCCACTATGGCAAGGGGTCCGGGATCATTGAGGACTTGTCCTTGGTGATACGGCCGGGCGAGAAGGTGGGGCTGGTCGGCCGCTCGGGTGCGGGCAAGTCGACGCTGGTCAATCTGCTGTTGCGCTTTTATGACCTGGAAGGCGGGCGCATCCTGATCGACGGCCAGGATATCGCGGGCGTTAGACAGGATTCGCTGCGGGCCCAGATCGGCATGGTGACACAGGATACCAGCCTGCTGCACCGCTCGGTGATGGACAACATCCTCTATGGCCGGCCTGAGGCGAGCGAGGAGCAGGCAATTGCCGCCGCCAGACGCGTGAAGGCGCATGAGTTCATTTTGGGATTGTCCGATTTCAACGGCCGCAAGGCCTATGCGGCGCATGTCGGCGAACGTGGCGTCAAGCTGAGCGGCGGGCAGCGGCAGCGCATCGCGATCGGGCGTGTGCTGCTGAAGGATGCGCCGATATTGATCCTGGATGAGGCGACCAGCGCGTTGGACAGCGAAGTCGAGGCCGCGATCCAGGAGCAGCTCTACGCCC
Organism: Hyphomicrobiaceae bacterium; assembly: GCA_031367715.1. Classification (GTDB taxonomy): domain Bacteria; phylum Pseudomonadota; class Alphaproteobacteria; order Rhizobiales; family Hyphomicrobiaceae; genus JANYHF01. The sequence continues at coordinate 4,533 of JANLQJ010000047.1, forward strand.
TGATGAAGGGCAAAACCGTGATCGCGATTGCGCACCGCCTCTCGACCATCGCCGCCATGGACCGCCTGATCATCATGGACGAGGGCGCCATCATCGAAGATGGGTCGCACACGGAGCTGCTGAAGCGTGGCGGGCTGTATGCCGAGCTGTGGAACCGGCAGAGCGGTGGGTTTCTGGCGCGCGAGGCGGCGGAGTAGGGACGGGCTGCGCCTTGACCGGCGATAGGAACCAATTCCAAGTTCGAAGGATATTGAGCGGTCAAACCTTAGGAGCGCTGGTATCACCTGTCATTTTTGTATTTCACAAGTTCCTGACACCAAACGCAACTGGGCGCTCGAAGATCATCTTCGCTTGGGCGGCATTGCCCCTACCTGCAGCGGTGCAGCGAAGATGACCATCATGTCCCCAACGCGAGTTCGCGCAAAGCTTGACCCAGACCTACGCGCCCACAGTTCTGATCATACTCGCCAACCCACCCCGTCCCTTCACTACCACGCCGCCCAATCCCAACCACCCGGCCATTCGCGCCAACTCCGCTCGCGCGGCTGAGGCAACCTCGCCAACCTCTGCATGCCCCTCAATGTGCGCGCTCTCCACAAGCAGCACGCTCTCGGCCCGATCCGCCTTCAGATCCAACCGCGCCACGATGCGGTCGCCCAGCAGCAACGGCAGGCAATAGTAGCCGTACTGACGTTTGTGCGCCGGCGTGTAGATCTCGATGCGGTAGTGGAAGTCGAACAACCGCTCAGCGCGGCCGCGTTCGGAGATCAGGGGATCGAAGGGGGAGAGGAATGCTGCCGCCGAAACCGCCCGAGGGATCTTGGTGCCCGGCAGCATGAAAGCCGGCTTGCCCCAGCCTTCGACGGCAACGCTCAGCAGCGCACCATCTTCGACCAGTTCGGCTAAGCGCACGCGCGTCTGCGCCACAGGCAGGCGGAAATACTCGCGCAAGTCCGTCTCCGTCGCCACGCCGTGTGCGCCCGCCGCGCGCAGCAGCAGCGCCCGTTGCGCCTCCTCCGGCGATGGCGTCGGCATTGCCAGCACGGCCGCAGGCAATACCCGTTCAGGCAGATCGTAGATGCGCGCAAAACCGGCCGTCTCGCGGCGCAGCGTGGTCACCTGGCCGGCCCAGAACAGAAATTCGATGGCCGATTTGGCCTCGCTCCAGCCCCACCAGCCGGGCGCGCCTTTGGCGCCGAGGCCGATCTCGGACGCGGCCAAGGGCCCGCGCGTTCGCACGGCGGCGAGAACCTCGGCGATCAGAAGTTTGTTATCGCGGCCGAACCTGGCCAAGCCTTGGTAGATGCCGTCGCCCCGCTCCGCCGCCGCCATCCGCCAACGGAACAGCGGCTGCATCTCGACCGGGATCAGGCACGCTTCGTGGGCCCAATATTCGAACAGGCGTTTTTTCGCCGGTGCGCAATAGGCATCGTCCAGCAGGTGAGCGTGATCGTAGGCGCCAAGCCGCGAGTACAACGGCATGAAATGGGCCCGCACCAGCACGTTGACGCTGTCGATCTGCAGCAGGCCGAGTTGGCGGATGGTGTCGCGGATATCGCGGCGCCGCGTAGCGGGGGAATCGTTTCTGCTCGTCCCGGCGACCGAGAGGCCTTGAGCCGAGATGGCCAGCCGCCGCGCTTCGGTGGTCGAAAGATGTTCGCGGACGGCACGACGAATCAGCGCGCGATCCCGGTCAAGTTTCAATTGATTGGTGCGCCATCGTCCTCGCGCACCGGCTCGCCATCAGCGCCGAGCGCGCGCGGCTCTTCGAGGTCCTTCAAGCCGATGCCCATTGGCGGCGTGATGAAGCCGACCACCGACGAGAAGCCTTTCTGCAGATTGGCAGCCGCCGCATCGGCGCTGCGTACGGCTTGCCCGTATGTGGGGGCTGCACCAGCGCGATCGTCGACTTCGGGCACCACCTCGCCATTGCTACAAACCCGCAAGGCGTTCACCTCGGCCAGATCGAGCACGCCTTCAACCACGATCGGCCGTGGGCTGATCGGGCGCACCGGGCTATCTCCGTCGTCAGCGCTGCTGGTCTGCAGTTCGGGAAGATAGTCCTTGGCCCGCTGGCGGTCGGCATCGCCGGTCTGGCAATAGATGGTCTGGTAGATATCGCCGATATCGAGTCGTTCGGAGCCTCGGGCCAGCTTGGCCGCGAGCATGGCATAGGCGAGCGCCTCATGCGGGACGCGCTCGGAATAACGGCCCTGATTGTAGACCTGGGCAATTTCCGCAGCCGCGGCGGCGTGGTGCTTGGTGGTAGCGAGCATATCAAGCGTGTCGAGCCCGCGCGCCACCGTATCGGGATTATCGAGATCGAGCCGGCCCAGTTCGAACTGAGCATCGGTATCGCCGAGCCGGAGCGCTGCGTGCTCGAGATGAGCCTTGGCGAAACCGGGATTGGCCGGGAGCTTCAAGTCCGGCACGCCATGCCGATAGTAGAAAGCCAGCAACAGTTCGGCGCGAGCGACGAACGGCGCGCGATTGTCATAGAACGGATCGATGTTGCGGTTGTCGGCAACCAGCCGCCGCAACAGCTCGAAAGCGCGCGCGTTATTGGTGAACGGCTGCTCGGGCATGGCATACAGCCGGGCGAGATAATATTGCGCCAGGAACACGCCGCGATCGGCCGCCAGCTTGAGGTCGGGGATGGCGCGCGCAAAGTCATGCCGCTTGATCGCCGCGATCGAGGCGTTGTAAGCGACCACCGCGTCGCGATTGACATTGGCCGCACCGCCGCCTTGCGGCAACAGCAAGCCGATTACCCCGAAGCCCAGCAGGGCCGCCGCAGCAACACGCATGTTAGATATCCGCATAGCACACCGTTTCCGCCCCGCCCCCGGGGTGAGTGACCGCGCCGTCCCGCGCAGGTCCTACCTGTTGTGCGAACTTGTAAAGAGCACCACTGCGATAATCCGTAAGCCGCGGCTTCCAGACTTTACGTCGCTGGGCCAGCTCATCTGAACTCAGCTCAACGTCGATGGTTCCCTGGTCGGCGTCAATGGTGATGATGTCACCGTCCTTGAGCAGACCGATCGGTCCGCCCAGCGCCGCCTCGGGGCCGATATGGCCGACACAGAAGCCGCGCGTACCGCCGGAAAAGCGGCCATCAGTGACCAGCGCGACTTTCTCGCCCATGCCCTGGCCATAGAGCGCGGCGGTAGTCGACAACATCTCGCGCATGCCAGGCCCGCCCTTGGGGCCCTCGTAGCGGATGACGATGACGTCGCCTTCCTTGTACTGCTTTTTGGAGACCGCCTCGAAGCAATCCTCCTCGCAGTCAAAGCAGCGAGCCGGACCACTGAATTTCAGTGTCTTCATGCCGGCGACCTTGACGATGGCGCCCTCGGGAGCCAGCGTGCCTTGCAAACCGACCACACCACCGGTGGGCGAGAGCGCCTTGGCGACCGGATAGATCACCTTCTGGTTCTCGTTGAACTTCACGCCTTCCAGGTTCTGCTTGATGGTCTTGCCGGTGACCGTGATGCAGTCCTCGTGCAGGAAACCGCCGTCCAGCAGTGAGCGCATGATCTGCGGAATGCCGCCGGCCTCGTAGACGTCCTTGGCGACGTATTTTCCGCCCGGCTTGAGATCGGCGATGTAGGGCGTGCGCTTGAAGATTTTCGCGACGTCGAACAGATCGAATTTGAGGCCCGCTTCATGAGCGAGCGCAGGAAGATGCAGCGCAGCGTTGGTCGAGCCACCCGTTGCGGCCACCACGGTCGCGGCATTCTCCAGTGACTTCATGGTGACGATGTCGCGTGGGCGCAGGCCTTCAGCGATCAGGCGCATGACGGCCTTGCCGCTGAGAACGCCGAACTCATCGCGGCTCTCATAGGGAGCAGGTGCGCCGGCCGAACCAGGGAGCGCGAGGCCAATAGCCTCGGATACACAGGCCATGGTGTTGGCGGTGAACTGACCACCACAGGCACCGGCGCTCGGGCAGGCGACGCATTCCAGCGCATGCAGATCTGCGTCCGACATCTTGCCGGCCGAGTGCTGTCCTACTGCCTCGAACACATCGACCACGGTTACATCTTTACCCTTGAATCGCCCGGGAAGGATCGAGCCGCCATACATGAATACGGAGGGCACGTTCAACCGGACCATCGCCATCATCATGCCGGGCAGCGACTTGTCGCAGCCGGCCAGGCCGACCAGCGCGTCGTAGGAGTGGCCGCGGATGGTCAACTCGACCGAGTCTGCAATCGCCTCGCGCGACACCAGCGACGACTTCATGCCTTGGTGGCCCATGGCGATGCCGTCGGTGACCGAGATGGTGCAGAATTCGCGTGGCGTGCCGCCCGCTTCGTTCACGCCCTTTTTCACCGACTGCGCTTGGCGCATCAGCGCAATATTACACGGCGCGGCCTCGTTCCAGCAGCTGGCGACGCCGACGAAAGGGCGGTGGATCTGCTCTTCAGTCAGGCCCATGGCGTAGTAGTAGGAGCGGTGCGGCGCGCGCATCGGCCCTTCGGTCACATGCCGGCTAGGCAGCTTAGTCTTATCGAACTTTTTTTCAGCCATGGTCGTTTCCCGCTTCTTTACTCATCGTCCGCACCAGCCCGATTTCGGCGTAGCTGCATCACCTCGATAGAAATTCGCCGTTTGATCCCGCCGGGCATTGCCCTCGCCACGGCGGACAGCGAACTCCGTATAACCCCCAAGTGATGCCAATCTGCAACGAGCCAGTGCAGCCGCAACCGCCGTCTGGTTGGATTAGAGGGGGGATTTGTGGCGGCTTCTTGGCGGCGCCACCTAGACCCGTTGCTATCGGGCAACAGGTTTAACTTGAATTGCAGTTGGCGAAGCTCTTTGGGCGTTGAACCAGACCGCAGCTGGCGCCGACAGAACCGGCGCACGACGCGTCGCAAACCCGCTGAATGAGCTGGTGATTCAACATGAAAAGACCCCACTAAGGTGTGCGGGCGCATGCTTGGACACGCCCAGCACATTGGCTAACAGGTAGAACGATAACCGGGCAGCGCGGCGCAGCGTTGACCGCGTGAAGGCGTTTCGGCGGCAGTTGTGGCCGAACCACGACAGACGGCGCAACGAAACCAACGCTATGTGGGCTGGCCCGGAATATGCACCTGATTTGGCGGGCCGCATTGACATGGCTAACGCGTGAGGGGAGCAGACATCATGACGGACACCTCCAACCCGGCACTGCCGCCGTTTGCGTCCGCGACGCCAGCGCGGCGCGGCGAGAGCGCGGCCATCAGCTGGTCGGGCACCACCTGGGGACTGGCCGGGCTGGGCTTTATCAACCTGCTACTGACCATCGTCACACTCGGCATCTATCATTTCTGGGCCAAGACCGAGGTGCGCCGCCGCATTGCCTCCTCGATCCGCATCAATGACGAGCCGCTGGAGTACACCGGCACCGGCAAGGAACTGTTTCTCGGCTTCCTGATCGTGCTGTTCCTGATCCTGCTGCCGCTGCAGATCGTACTGGTCGGCGCCAATCTGCTGCTTGGACCCGCCGGCGGTGCGGTGGTCGTGCTGGTGCTGCCGCTGTTCTGGTACCTCTACAATGTCGCCATCTACCGCGCCCGCCGCTATCGCCGTTCGCGTTTGCGCTGGCGCGGCGTGCGCGGTGCCGTGGTCGGCTCGTCCTGGGCCTATGGCTGGCACAGTCTGTGGACGGCGGTCGCGTCCGCATTCACGTCTGGTTGGCTGACGCCATGGCGCGACAATTTCCTGCACCGCACGGTGACAAAAGAGACTCGTTTCGGCGACCGGCCGTTCAATTACACCGGCAGCGCAGGGCAGCTCTATCCCTCCTATGCAGTCGCCTGGATCGGCTCGATTGTGCTCCTTGCGGTGATCGGCGGCCTGGCCTTTGCCGTGATTTATCCACTGGCGCAGCCGATCGTGGAGGCCATGACCGCCGCTAACGGCCCTGACGGCAAACCCGATTGGCAAAACCCGGAACTGAAGGCGCAGATAGGTCTCCTCATTGGCCTGATCGCCACGGGCTACGGTTTTCTTGCTCTCTATGGCATCATCGCGAGCGTGCTGTGGAGCCTGTTCTATGCTCGCGAATACCGCTATTTTGCCTCGGAGACGACGCTGGAAGGCCTGCGCTTCAAGCTCGACGTCAAGGGCTGGAGCATGTTTTGGCTGTT
>JANLQJ010000078.1:0-13387 GCA_031367715.1 Hyphomicrobiaceae bacterium
ATGTGCCACGGAATGGCCGCCGCTTGCGGTCGCCGCCGACGGTAAAGCAGCTGGCGACTGGACCATTGTTACCCGCGACGATGGTTCCAAGCAGTGGGCCTTGAAAGGCAAGCCCTTATATCTCTGGATCAAGGATAAAAAGCCCGGCGACGCAACCGGCGAGGGCCTCGATGGTTTCCACATAGCGATGTGAGCCAGCCAATAGGCTATCACGCCACGTTGCGTTTTGCCGATAGCTTGCGCCGGGGTAGATTGACTATGTTTGCCCCGGCCAAATTTCCGGTAGCCGCGTGGTGCCACCATTCGGCTTCGCCCCGTTAATAATAGGAACAGTCGGCCATGAGCAAGCAGGCCAACAGCGACGCGAAAGTGCAGAAGCCGTCCGCTCATTTCGATGAGCCGAATGAAGTGGTGGTGGACTCGTCTTTGTCGAACGTCCAGAAGAACAAGGTGCTCGATACGCTGGAGCAGGATGCTCGCCAGCTTGCGGAAGCCTCGTCCGAAGGCATGGCAGGCGGCGAGCGTAATAAGCTGCATGACGTGCTGAATGCCAAGGACATGCTCGCCTTGGCGCCGATCGCGGGCGCCAATCACAAGCCACAGCTATCGTTAGCCGGAACTTGATGAGCGGTGCCAACTAACGATTTCTAGGCCATTTTTCAAGTCAAGCACGTGCTGCTCGCTGTGATCCAGGCCATAGCTCGCCAGCACTTGCTCCGGAGTTCGCGTGGGGACCTCGGGAAAGACGGGCCGCCCGTCGTTCAGTTGCACTTTGCGCGCACGCGACAGGTGGAAAACGTCATAACGATCCAGGAACATCGCGAACGCTTCCGTACCTCCAATGACGGCAACGGTGCTAACCGGACCTCCGAGCGCAGCCAAGGCACGCTCGAACGAAGCACCGGCTGGGTTCCAGAGCAACGCCTTTTCATTCGCAGGGTCAGCCGCGATGTCCTGGATTTGCCGGGTCAGTATTAAACGCCAGCGCATGTCTGAATGCGGTTGTCGCTCATGAGAGTGGCGCCCATGCACCACGACTTCGGCCCCATCGAGCCCACGCTCGAAAAATCGTTGATCGGCCTCGAACTTGAGCGAATCGGGCATTATACCCGCAGCATTCGTGAGCATGCCGTTCTCGGAGACGATAGCATAACCTTCGATGCGAAGATTACGGGGCATGACAAACCTTTTTCAACCAGCTGAAATCACATCGCGACGCCGGCGCGAGCTTAGCTAGTGTCCTGGCGCTAACAAATGAGTCCCATCTCGCCGCAAATCAGTCAGTGAGCGGGTATGAGACGGGATGACATCTGCCTTTACGCGAGCCCCGCGAGCCGGGCGGAACTTGTCGCGATCATCGCGGATCGCAACAGTTCGAGCAAGCTGGTTTGGCGGGCCAAGATCGTGCTGGCCACTGCCTGACGGGCTCGGCACCAACGCGATCATGCGCCCGACGGGCAAATCCAAGCCGTGCGTTTGGCGCTGGTAGGAACGCTATATGGACGCCGGCATCGAAGGCCTGAAGTTTGACAAGATGCGGCTATCGCGCAAGCCGCCGCTGAGCCTCGAGACCAAGGTCGCCGTACTGACCAAAACGGCCACCGAAAAGCCGTCTGGCGACGCGGTGGCTGGGCGCTCGCCGCCATGAAGCCGATCTGGTTGGTGTCGCCGATGACCGTGGCGCAATACCTCAAACCGGAAACCGAGCAATCCGATCTTCTGATCATTGACGAAGTCTCGAAGATGCAGCCCTGTGACGCGCTTGGTGCGCTGGCTCGGGCCAAGCGCGCTATGATCGTTGGCGATCCACAACAGCTACCGCCAACTGGGTTCTTTACCGCGTCGGCCGGTGAGAGCGTCGACAGTGACGAGGATGTGGGCTTGGACGAAGAGTCCATTCTCGAAAAGGCCGCCATGCGCCTGCCAATGAAGCGCACACTGCGCTGGCACTATAGATCGCGCGATCCATCGCTAATCGCCTTTTCCAACCAGCACTTCTATGGTGGACGTCTGGTATTGTTTCCTTCATCAATGTCGACGGGTACAATGTCAGGCGTGCGACTGGTCTCGGCCGCAGGCCTGCGGCACGAGGACGACACTAATTCGATCGAAGCTCAGGTGGCAATTGATCAGGCGATCGACTGCTTGTGGCTAGACGTTCGCCCGGCGGAAAAGACACAAGAAGGTGTTCGGGTCCTACGCGACTATCTCAAATATACAGCCACAGGTCGGCTACTGGGGACTACGATCAGTTACTGGAAACAAGGTGGGTGCAACGGCACGTCGAGCAACTCGTTCAGTTGGTGACAGGCGACACTGTCCACCAAGATCATCAGAGATGGTTTGCAAAGAACTTGCGCTACCCGACCGCGAATCTCCGAGGACGCACCAGAAATCTGCCGGCAGGCAATCCAGACGGCTGATCGCCAGGCTGTCGCAAACAGAACACTGCACGGCATGGCTCCAATGTCAGCTTTCATCAGGTTACTGCTTAGGCACCGACGCATCATCCCAGACTCGATGGTCACCGTCGTCTCGGGCAATCCTCGAAGTTACCCCGATAGCGACCGCCAGGAGAACGCAGAGGGAACGTCGACGCGATAGCTTCAGCTCCGGACTTGACTGGCGGCCGGCGAACTGGCGTCTTGGACCATTAACGGTCGAACCGGCAAAAAATGTACCTCGAGTCTGTGCCGTTGCCACCGCTGAGTCGAACGAAACTCTGACGACATGCCGGAGCGCCGCCGACGGCGACCGCACGCTGCCGCTGTCCCGGCCGCCAACCGCACTTGCGCTGCAGGTAACATTCGAATTTGGCAACCTGGCCGCCCGCCGGGGCAGGCGCTCGAAAATCGCCCCACCGCTCCTATTCGCTGTTATGACCCGGCTAGCCATCAAGCAGCCGATTCAAAAATCGACAGGTTCACGCTGACCCATGCGCATACTGCTGATCGAAGACGACCCGATGTTCGGCAAAAGTCTCGCCAGTGCGCTGAGCGATGCCGGGATGGCGGTCGACTGGCTGCGAGATGGGCATGAAGGCGAACTTGCAATCGACGGCGGCGGGCATGCCCTGATCCTGCTCGATCTCGGCTTGCCGACCATACCGGGCCTGGACCTGCTGCGGGCCATGCGCAAAAAGGGCAACACGACACCGGTTCTTGTAATCACCGCGCGTGACGAGACCCGGGACCGCATCAAGGGGCTTGATCTTGGGGCGGACGACTATATTGTGAAGCCGTTCGAGATCGGCGAACTCCTGGCGCGCATCCGCGCCGTACTCAGGCGGCAGCGCGGCGACGCAGTTTCCGTGATTGGCAACGGGCAGGTTCAGCTCGATCTCAACAGCCACGAAGCCACGTCCGACGCCGGAAGCATCCTGCTGCCAACGCGCGAATTTGCCTTGCTGCGGGCGTTGCTGGATCGTCCCGGTACAATCCTGTCGCGCCGCCAGATCGAGGAGGCTATCTACGCCTGGGGCGAGGAGGTGGAGAGCAATGCGGTCGATGTGCTGATCCACAGTCTACGCAAGAAGCTCGGCAAGACGGTTATTCGAAATGTGCGTGGCGCTGGCTGGATGGTGGAAAGGCGAAAGAGATGACGTCGCTGAGGACACAGCTCTGGGGCTCGCTGTTGGCGCTGCTGACTGGCGTCGGGCTGGTGATGGCAGTGTCGACTTACTGGATCGTCCGGGACGAGACCAACGGCTTTTTCGATCTCCAATTGCGCCAGATCGCGCTGGATGTCGGGGATGGCAGCGCGGCTCTCATCGCCCCGGCAGCAGATGCCGCGCCACACGATCCTGAGGACGATTTCGAGGTCCAGATCTGGTCGTCCAGCGGCACGCCGATCCGGCGGGCCAAGTCCGCTGTCGAACTGCCACGCAGGACCGCAACGGGGTTCTCCGATACAGCGACCGGGGTTGGTGCCTGGCGCAGTTACACTCTGGCCGGCCCCGCGCGCACCGTTCAGGTTTCCCAGCAGCGCGCGGTGCGCGATGAGTTGGTCACCGACGCCGTGTGGCGAACGCTTATTCCGGTCGCTGTCACGATCCCCCTGTCCTGGCTGCTGCTCAGTCTCGTGATCAATTCAATCCTCGGGCGCATGGACGTGCTGACCCAGGCCCTGTCAGGCCGCATTCCCAGCGATACCTCGCCCCTTCCGGTTGCCGGCCTGCCTTCGGAAGTCACGCCCCTGGTCGCGGCGCTCAACGACCTCTTGCGGCGCTTGCAGGGGTCGCTTGCGGTGCAAAAACAGTTTGTGTCCGATGCCGCCCACGAGTTGCGAACGCCACTGGCGGCGCTGCAGCTGCAGATCGGCAATCTGCGCAAGGTGGTGACGGGGCCGGAGGCAACGACGCGGATTGACGAGTTGGAGCGCGGATTGCGGCGCGCCACGCAGTTGTCGCGGCAGCTGCTGCGTCAGGCGCGCTACGACGAGGACGACCTCACGCCACAAGAGGTCCCGGTTGACCTGAAGGAACTGACAACCAGCGTCATCGCCGATCTGCTGCCGTTGGCTGATGATCGGCACCAGGATGTGGGACTGGTGCGCGCGGATCGCGCGACCGTGACGGGCGATGCCGATGACTTGCGCATTCTGGTGGGCAATCTGCTCGAAAACGCCTGCCGGTACAGCGCCGATGGCGGGGTGATCGATGTGGCCATCAAGGCCGAGCCCCACGAGATCGCACTCGAGATCCAGGATTGCGGACCCGGCATCCCCCCCGATCAGCTGGAGCTGGTGTTTCAGCCCTTCCACCGGGCAGCGCCGGCCGGCGAGGACGGAAGCGGTCTTGGGCTGTCGATCGTGGCGCGGATCGCGGCCCGGCACGGTGCGCAGGTTACGCTCACCAACCGGACTGACCGGACGGGGTTGGTCGCGCGCGTGACATGGCCACGCCACACAATGGTCACCCCCAGCTAATTCACAGCTAATTCGGCTGTGCCAGGGTACAGCCTTGGATTCGCAAGGGGAACTTGGGCATGGGCCGAACTGACAACGCCGCATTTTCGAAACTCTGGAACAAGGTTCCTGAAGTCACCATCTTCTTCTGGATCATCAAGATCCTGGCCACCACGGTCGGCGAGACGGCCGGCGATCTTCTGTCCGTGCGGCTGGGACTTGGGCTGACCGTGACCTCCTGGGTGATGAGCGCGGTCTGTATTGTCGCCCTCATCGCGCAGGTTCGCACCAAGCGCTACTACCCGACGCCCTATTGGCTGGAGGTGGTGCTGATCAGCGTCGTCGGCACCTTGATTTCCGATCTGCTGGTGGACGGGCTGCACATCAGCCTGGTCATCACCAGCATCGCCTTCTCCATCATCCTGGCCGCCGTGTTTGCCGCCTGGTACGCCAGCGAACGCACGCTCTTGATCCACACCATTTTCACCACGCGTCGCGAGCTGTTCTACTGGGCCGCCATTCTGTTCACCTTCGCGCTAGGCACCTCGGCCGGCGATCTGGCGGCCGAGACCCTGGACTTCGGCTACGGCCCGTCGGCGCTGATCTTTGCCAGCGCCATCGCCACAGTCGCAGGCGCCTACTACCTGTTCAAGCTTGATGCGATCTGGTGCTTCTGGGTGGCCTATATTCTCACCCGCCCGCTCGGCGCCTCGCTCGGCGACTACTTCGCCAAGCCCCATATCGCCGGCGGCCTGGGCTGGGGCACCATCAACACCAGCATCGTGTTCCTGGCCGCCATATCGATCCTGGTCGTGTTTCTCACCACCACCCGCATCGACCGCACGTCAGGTGCAGCCTCCGAAACCGCATAACCGACCGCATAAACCGCATGTCGCCACTTACGCTAGGAAACATTCATGTCACATAAAATCCTCAAGCTGATCATCGTCTCGGCCGCCGTGGCTGTCGGCGCCTCGGGCATGGCCCGCGCTGATTGCGAGGCCGATCTCGGACTGCTGGAAACCGCCCTGGCGGCGCCCGATCTGACGCCCGAGGCCAAGGTGGTGCTGGACGCTGCCGGCGTTGCCGGAGCTTCGGCCCTGCGCAAGGATGACGACGACGCCTGCCACATGGCGGTGGTTGACGCCCTGGCCAAGACCGGCGCCGCGCCCGCTGCCGCGCCGGTCGCAGCGGCTTCTGGCGCGCCTCTCGGCGATCTCGCACCGTTCAAGGCCATCGCCAGCGATACGCTCAAGATCGTCAAGAGCGGCGATCTGCCGGCGGCCAAGACCAGGATCAAGGATCTGGAAACGGCCTGGGACAAGTCCGCCAAGGCGCTGCGCGCGGCCAATGCCGGCAAATGGACGGTGGTCGACAAGGCCATCGATACGGCCTTGAAGCAGTTGCGCGCCGCCAGCCCCACCGCAGCTGGCAGTGCCAACGCTTTGGTCGCCCTGATCGGGATCATCGACAAGTCGGCATAGTCGGGGCGGAAGTTCCGGTTGTTCGTTCCATCGTTACGGAGAAGACCATGCGCCGACACTTCCTTGCCACCTGCGTGATCTGCCTCATCGCGCCTCTCGGCAGCGCCAGTCTCTCGGCGCTGCCGGCCGCATCGGCCGAGGCCCCGGTCGCGGCTGAAACGAACCCGCCGGGCGACATATCGGACTCACAGGTCTTCCTAACCTATGCGTCGCCCCTGGGTTTCACAGTCCAGGTGCCCGAGGGCTGGGCCCGCAAGGACCGGGCCGACGGCGCGACCTTCGCCGATAAGTACGGCACCGTAGATGTCGCAGTGGCAACAGCGGCCGCCGCGCCGACAGCCGCCAGCGTGAAAACCGGCGACGCCGCCGCCCTGGAACAATCTGGTCACGCGGTCAAAATCGACTCCATCAAGGCCGTCACGCTGCCGTCCGGGCCTTCGGTCCTTATCAAGTATCATTCCAACTCAGAGCCCAACGCGGTCACCAGGAAGAAGATCCGGCTGGAACACGACCGCTACCTCATCGCTCGTGACGGAAAGCTCGCGATGCTCGATTTTTCGGCCCCGGCCGGCGCCGACAATGTCGATCAGTGGAAGCTGATGTCCGACTCCTTCGGGTGGAAGTAACATGGCAGCCATCGAGGCCAGGGAGCTGTACCGCTTCTATCATGCGGGCACGGACGAGACGGCGGCGCTGCGCGGCGTCAGCCTCGCCGTCGAGCCAGGTGAATGCGTGGCTCTGATGGGGCCGTCGGGATCGGGCAAGTCGACGCTGCTGGCGTGCCTTGCCGGTCTCGACGAGCCCGATGGCGGCCATGTCGAGGTGCTCGGCGAACGGCTGTCCCGCCGCCCCGAAGCGGCGCGGGCTGCCATCCGTGCCCGCCATATCGGCATCCTGCTGCAGTCGGCGAACCTGCTCGAGCATCTGACGATAGCAGATAATATCGCCCTGCCGATGCATCTGGCGGGCGGTTTCAAGCGCGACGCCGTGGATCAATTGCTGGACGAGGTGGGCCTGGCCGGGCGTCATCAGGCCTTTCCCTCGCAGCTTTCCGGCGGCGAAGCGGCCCGCGCCGGTCTGGCGGTGGCTCTTGCGACGGCTCCGGCCATTCTGATCGCCGATGAGCCGACTTCGGAGGTCGACGGCGAAACCGAATCCCGCATCCTCGATCACCTCGCCGCGCGCTGCAAAACCGGCATGGCACTGTTGATCACCACCCACAGCGCCTCGGTCGCCGAACGCGCTACCCGTGTCCTGCACATTAGCGATGGACGACTGACCCATGCTTGACCCCTTGATCAGCGCCCGGGCGCTTTCGTGCACCTTCCAGCAGGGCGGACGGCCGATTGCCGCCGTGAAATCTGCTGATTTCCAGATCCGTCGCGGCGACCGCATCGCCATCATGGGCCCGTCCGGCTGCGGAAAATCGACGCTGCTGCATCTGATGGGCGGCCTGGTCACGGCGACCTCCGGCGCCATCGCCTGGCCGGGCCTGGGTGCCATCGAGGACTTGCGACCGGCCCACATCGCGATGGTGTTCCAGGGCCCCAGCCTGATGCCCGAACTGACCGGCAGTGAGAATGCCGCGCTGCCCGGGCTGCTCGCCGATGGCGATCCGCTGCAAGGCGCCGATACCACGGCAGCCCTGGCGCTGTTCGATCTTCTGCCGCTCACCGACAAGCTGCCTGAGCAAATGTCGGGTGGCCAGATGCAGCGCGTGGCCCTGGCCCGCGCCGTCGCCGGACGCCCGAAGGTGATCCTGGCCGATGAACCGACAGGGCAGCTCGATCAGGCGACGCGCGACGACGTGCTGGACCGGTTGCTCACCCATCTCGACGGCTCGGCAACGGCGCTTGTCATCACCACCCACGATCCGGCGGTCGCCGCCCGCATGCAAAAGGTCTGGCACATGACATATGGCACGCTCCAGACCGATGTCCGCAACCTGGAGGCAGCAGCGTGATCCTCCTGTGGCTCAAGGGACTGCTCGGCCGCCGCTCCGGCCGGCTCGCCGGTGTGGCAGCGGGTGTCGCCGTGACCGTGGCGCTGCTCGGCTCGCTCGGTGCGTTTCTGGTCTCGAGTTCGGCCACCATGACCGCGCGCGCCATTGCCGGTGTGCCGGTCGACTGGCAGATCCAGCTCGTTCCGGGCACGGATCAGGCCGTGATCAGCAAGGCGCTCGCCGCCGCCGCGTCGGTCGCCGAGCAACAGCTGGTGGGCTATGCCGATGCCGCAGGCTTCGAGGCGACTTCTGACGGCACCGTGCAATCGACCGGCCCTGGCAAGGTGGTCGGCCTCACGCCGGACTACGCGACGCGACTGCCAGGTCAGCTGCGCCTGCTCGCGGGCGATGGGCTTGGCGCGCTGCTGGCGCAGCAGACGGCGGCGAACCTGCACGCCGCTCCTGGCGATTCCGTCACCATTGCCAGGCCCGGCCTGCCGGCCGTCCAAGTCACGATCGCCGGTGTCGTCGATCTGCCGAACCAGGATCAGATGTTCCAGGCGGTCGGCCTGCCGCCGGGTGCCGCTCCGCAGGCGCCGCCCGACAATGTCGTGCTGCTGCCGATGGACGAGTGGCGCCGGCTGTTTGATCCGCAGGCGGCCGTTCGCCCCGACAGCGTGCGCCTGCAGCTGCACGTCGCCCTCAAACATGGCGAGCTGCCGCGCGACCCGAGCGGGGCCTATGCCGCCGTGACCCAGGCCGCGCACAACCTCGAGGCGCGCATCGCCGGCAGTGGCACGGTCGCCAACAATCTCGGCGCGCGGCTGCTCGCGGTACGCGGCGATTCGCTTTATGCGGGCGTACTGTTCCTGTTTCTCGGCCTGCCCGGCGTCCTGCTCGCCGCGCTCCTCACGCTCACCGTAGCCCTGTCCGGCGCCGGCCGGCGCCGGCGCGAGCAGGCGCTATTGCGGACCCGCGGCGCCTCGTTGGGTCAACTGATGCGGCTTGGCGCGGTCGAGGCCACGGTGGTCGGAGCGGTCGGCGCCGGCCTGGGACTTGGCCTTGCCTTGCTGCTCAGCCACTGGTTGCTCGATATCGTAATCGTCAGTACAGAGATTATTATGTGGATGGGAGGGGCAGTTTTGCTCGGCTTCCTGTTTGCCGTGACGGCGATCCTGGTCCCCGTGTGGCGCGATGTCAGCGCCTCGACCGTGGCGGCGTCCCGCCTCGCCATCGGGCAGACCACGTCCCCGCTCTGGCAGCGCCTCGGCGTCGATGTTGCGTTGCTTGCGCTTGGCGGCGTCATCTTCGCGCTCTCGGCCAGCACGGGGTATCAGGTGGTTCTGGCGCCCGAAGGGGTCGCGGCCTCGTCGGTCGACTATCTGGCCTTCCTGCCGCCACTGTGCCTGTGGCTTGGCCTGGCGCTGCTGGCCATGCGGCTCATGCGGCTCTGGCTGGCCCACGGCAAGACCACCCTGGCAGCGCTGTTGCGCCCGCTCGGTGGCCGCCTCACCGGCCTGATCGCAGCGTCGCTCGGGCGCCAGCGGGCGCGGCTGGCCTACGGCGTGGCGCTGGCGCTGCTGGCCATCTCCTTCGCCACGGCCACGGCCACGTTCAACACGACGTACAACGCGCAAGCCCTGGTCGATGCCGAACTCACCAATGGCTCGGACGTGACCGTTACCGGCAGCGCCAGTGCGCCGGCCGCCAGCAAGCTGGTGCAACTCGCCGCCCTGCCCGGTGTCGTGGCCGCCGTGCCCATGCAGCATCGTTACGCCTATGTCGGCGCCGATCTGCAGGATCTCTACGGCATCGATCCGGCCAGGATCGGTCAGGCCACGGATCTGTCCGATGCCTATTTCCAGGATGTCAGCGCCAAGGCGGCGCTGGCCGGTCTGCAGGCGACCCCGGACGGCCTCTACGTGTCGGACGAGACCGTGAAGGATTTTCAGCTCAAACCCGGCGACGAGATCACCCTCAGATTGCAAAGCGGCGACGATCATCAGTACCACGCAGTTGTCTTCCATCTGCTGGGCGTCGCGCGCGAATTCCCGACCGCCCCGCACGATTCCTTCCTGATCGCCAACGCCGCCTACATCGCCAAGGCCACCGGCAACGCCGCCGCCGAGATCGTCCTGTTACGCACCTCGGGAGCGCGCAGCGCGGTCAAGACTGCCGCCGAACAGGTGGTCGCCGGACTGCCGGGCATCAAGGTCACGGATCTTGTTTCTGCACAAAGACTGATCGGCTCCAGCCTCACGGCCGTCGACCTCGGCGCCCTGACCAGGCTGGAAACCCTGTTCGCCATCGTGCTGCTGGCCGCGGCCACCGGCCTGATCTTCGCGCTCGGCCTGCTCGAGCGCCAGCGCAGCTTCGCCATCCTGACGTCCCTGGGCGCCAAGTCGCGCCATATCGGCAGCTTTCTCTGGAGCGAGGGGCTGCTGATCATCGGCGTCGCTATCCTCGCCGGCGTGCCGATCGGCCTCGGCATCGCTTACGTCCTGGTCAAGCTCCTGACCGGCGTCTTCGATCCGCCGCCAGAAGGTCTCAGCGTGCCGTGGCCCTATCTGACGTTCGTCGCCGCTGCGGGCCTGGCCTCGGTGGTCGCAGCCGTGTTTGGCGGCCTGGCCTGGGCGAAACACGCAACCGTCCGCATGCTGCGGGAATTCTAGGCTGATGTCCTGTTTTGGACCTCGCCATGGAGCAGCTGCCCCGCTCAATCGCCAGTGCCACAGTGATCGATGTGGGACTGGACGCTAGCATTCCGCTCTGGCGCTTGTTGTCTGCGTGCACCGCATTGTCATTGCAATGCAACATGGCAGATGTGAGTCAGGCGATCCACTCTCGCCTCCGAGAGTCGAAGCTTGAAGCTGCCCAAGAACCGACGAAGTGCGACAGGCTGACGCAGTATGTCCGTAGGTGCTTTGATCGCTTCAGATGCGGCAACTGTCGCGACCAACCTGATGGGCCATTTGCGATCCACCTCGTGATCTGAACAGGTGCTACGGATTAGGCCGATTTCGCCACAGCCCTCCGAGAAGGCAACCAAATGCGCATTCTCTTTTCTTCGACCAGGGGTGCTGGTCTGCGTGGTCATATGGCTCAAATGACGACAGGCCCTAGCCCCACCACTCGTACCGGCGTGGTCCGTAGTTCCCAGTGTACCGACTCAGCATCGTCCCCCAGGCGCCGTCGCCCGGCTTCGGGCGCAACTGGGCATCGAGCGGCAGCAGGATGTCGTCGCTGACGCGCCAGAGCGTGTTGAATTCGAGGCCAATGCCGGAAGGTAGATCGAGCTTGTAGACGACGGCCTCCGGGTAGCCGGCGACGCCGGAGCCGATGCGCACCTTTCCGCTTGAAACCACCCTATCGTTGCCTTGAGCTCCGATCAGGCCAAGCCAGTAACCAGTGGGTGACGAGCCCCGCGTGCTGCCAAACAGAACGAGCTGCACTTTCAGCTTCTCGCACGCTGCAACGGAGCAGGGCACGCGGCCCTCATACACCGCGAGGATGGAAGCGCCCGCAGCGTCATGCTCCGGATACGGCGGATCAAACGTCGCCGTGCGCAGCCGAGGTGCGTGGGGCACCAGCGAGCCTACGGCAATGCCCAAAATGAGGATTGCGATGGCGGCGAGCGCCTGTACGAAGCGAGACATGAGCATGTGCGATCACTCCCCTATTTTTGCGCGTCATGATCGGTAGAGCGCCGGCCAAAAATATGGCCGTGCTCCCGGTCGCTGCACCAATACGTTGAGGCGACGTCCATCGTTTGGAGCCTGGCGTGTGTGGCCGATTCTTGGCCGACGCGTCGAATGGCTCGTACGCCGTTTCGAACTCGACCAGGGGTTCAGCGGACCCGATGCGGACATACTTTACGCGGGTCCATGCTTCTTAAGCAGACGCAAAATCTCTTGCTGCTGCGCCTTTGCCTCTGGGGATCCTGATCCGCTGGCGCCAGTGTTCAGCGCAGCAAGAAGCATCGGCGTCGAGCCGCTCTTGTTGCGGGCTTTCGGGTCGGCTCCGCCGTCGATGAGCGCCTCGACCGCTGCGGCACTGCGATTACGCACTGCGCGGTGCAAGGGAGAGACCCCGCTCTTGTCGACAGCATTCGGATCAGCACCAGCGCGAATGAGCATTGCGATGACCGTAGGCTGGGCTCTTGCAGTCCAAGTAGCTAATTCAGGCCCTCTGTCAACGGCGTAGTGAAGTGGCTCTGCGCCGCGCCGGTTCCGTGCGCGAACCTCTGCGCCCATGGCAATTAGCTTCTCAACCACGAGGGGTTGATGGGCTGCTGCAGCCATGTGCAATGCGCTATCACCCGCGTACAGATAATGACGAATCTGATCGAAAAAGTCTTGCTTGGGAGACTGCCGAGTAGCCCCTTGAGCGGCGCGCTCTCTTGCTAATCGCGGCGCAGATTCAAGCAATCTGATTGCAGTTGTGCTGTCACCGGAGACGATAACCTCGAGCAAGTGCCTGAAGGGGTCAGCCTGGATGTGGCTGGCTGGCAAGTTCTACATCCTCACAATGGCAAAATCGCAATGAACCATTGCTTGCCAGAAAGCACAACTGGCTAAGCGACGATGTCTCCTGTTGGCCCAAGGCTGTGTGAAAACGTGCACGGTTCTTAGAGATGTGCACGGAATATGCTATCCTGCCAGAATGAATCGGCGGGGGCAGGATGGCTGGGTTTGTGGAAGGTGTCGATCGCAGCCAGAGCACGCTGTTTCCAGCACTGCTCGATGACTGCGTCGGCGACGACAATCCGGTCCGTGCGGTCGATGCCTTTGTCGACGGGCTCGGTCTCGGCAAGCTCGGCTTCGCGAGCGCCCAGGCGTTGGATGTCGGCCGACCCGGCTATGCGCCGGCGACGATGCTCAAGATCTACATCTACGGCTACCTGAACCGGGTCCCATCGAGCCGCCGCCTCGAACGCGAATGCCAGCGCAACATCGAGTTGATCTGGCTGACGGGCCGTCTCGCGCCGGACTTCAAGACCATCGCCGATTTCCGCAAGGACAACGGCAAGGCCATTGGCGAAACCTGCCGCGCGTTC